>JBATFU010000001.1:0-3999 GCA_049665065.1 Woeseia sp.
TCAGGATGCCACGTCAGGCGTTTGGGCTGTCCGCCCTGCACCGGGATGACGTATACATCCGGGCGACCCTCGTACTCCGCAGCAAAGGCGATGCTCGTTCCATCCGGTGAAAATATCGGATGACTCTCTTCGGCTGGATGTGATGTCAGCCGCCGCGGCATCGCACCGTTACGATCTGCAACCCAGATATCGCCCGCGTAAACAAAGGCGAGATGCTCGGCCGACAGCGCCGGCTGTCGCAGCAACAATGTCTGATCTGCGAACGCAGTTGGCGCAAGCAAAATGAGCAAAAGGCATGCAGGGTTAAAGGCTGCTTTCATTGGTTGACTCCAGGGCACTGCACAGCTCAGGAAAGGCTGTGATGAGTTTTATTTATTTCGGGGTGCCGGGGAGTATAGGCCGCACGCCGGGCGGCTCACAAATAAGCGCGAAGAATGTCGGTCGCGACCATGCTGCCTGCCATGGACCGCGCTCAGGCCGCGCTCTCGCGAACCTCGTTATTGATCGGCCAGGTCACAAGAAACGCGCTGCCGCGTGCCTTTTCCGGGTCAGACTCCACCAGGAGCCGGCCACCAAACGACTGCGTAAGTTTTTGGGCAATCGCAAGGCCCATGCCGCTGCCTTCGACACTGTCCCGCGACTGCAAGGTCTGGAACATCTCGAAGATTACGCGGTGGTGTCGCGGCTCGATGCCAGGCCCGTCATCGACCACACGCACGCGCAGGCTGCGCCGCTGCAGGCGACAATCCAGCGTCAGGCGTGCCGGCTGATGATCGTTGTGCTTGATCGCATTATCGATCAGTTGCCGCAGGACGTCTGCCAGCGGCCTGCGCCAGGTCAGTACTTCACCGTGCTCACATTGAACGTCGATCTCGGCAAGTTCAGGTGGCACATGCCTGATACTTTCCTCCAGCAGTTCCTGTACCGAGCAAAGTTCGGGTTCCGGACGAATACTGCCTGCTCGGGTGTACTCCAGCAGTGATTCGAGCAGTTCATCGAGGCGCTCAATACGGCCTCGCATGATGTCGAGGTAGCGGCCGGTCTTGCTGTCCGCAACGTCCCCCAGATCGTCTGCGATGAATTCCGCGATATTGCGAATACCGCGCAACGGTGCTCGCAGATCGTGCGCCGCTGCATGCGCGAACCGATCGCGATCCGAATTGGATTTATCCAGATTGCGCTGGCAGTGTTTTAGCGACGTTTCCACCTCGCGCAGTGACAGGGACTTGGCTCGCAGGCTTTCCAGCGCCGTTGCCATTTTCGCGATTTCATCGTCACCCTCAACGCGAATAGGCCCGCTCAGGTTGCCGGCATCGATTCGATCAATGCTGATCGTAAGTCGTTCCATGCGCCGTACGAGATTGCGCACAACGTAGAACAGCGCAATTGCGAGAGCCAGTAACGTGCACAGGCCGGCCGCGCTGACTATCCCCAGCGACAGGCGCTTGAGCGACTGCTGCGCCGCATCGACACGTTCCGTCGCCGCCTCCAGATTGGCCTGATCGATTGCGGCGAGCATACCGATCATGGATTCGTGACGATCCCGCAGCAATGTGTGCCGAAGCTGAAGTTCGTCCTCTACTTTGCCGAGGCTATGCGGCTGCGTAACAGAGCCACCAATACTCTGGCCAGCGTTTTCCAGCAGCGTCAGGCGTTGACTGGCCACCTGCAGCGCCGCGGATGTAGCAATTTCCAGGCTGCGTTGCTCGATGGTCAGTTCGCCGGCCTGCTCTATCATGCCGCGTGCTGCAAGTTCGTCGAGGTTCTGGCGCATGATAGCCAGTGCATCGTTGATATCACGACGGGCTTGTGCCAGCGCCGTGCGCGAATCGAAGTTCGACGGATTGGCGTAGACCCGGGCGAGGATCTGCGCACCGCGGCGAAACTCACGGTCGCGCACACCAAAGTACATGGTCGTGCTTTCGAGTTCCTCCAGCGACTGGTTTATCAGCGAGACGCTGAGCAGGCCAACCACGGCTGCCACGATCGGCAACATTGCGAGTAAGGCGAAGGCGCTGATGAGGCGCACCGCGATACCGGGGCGAAAGTGCCGGGCTCGCGCGACTTGTTCTGCCCGGTCGTCACGCAGCTGCTGGATGCCGAGCGCGCCACGCACTTCTTCTGTCTTTTTCGCAGTCGTTGCCTGCGGGGTGAGCTCCAGTGCGCCGGCCGAGCTCATGCTCGCCTGCCCTTGTCAGCTTGCAGAGCTGTCGCGCAGATACCCATGACATTACGCGTTGCCATCAACCGGCCTTCGCCAGAACGGTGAACGTCGACGACCTGGTTTCCGGATTCACAATCGACGGGAGCCTGGCGTCAATCGGCCAATACACAGTGAAGGTTGCGCCTCGTTGTTCGGCCGGGTTCGACGCAACGCTGATTGCGCCGCCGTAGGTATCGATGAGTTTCTTCAGTATGGCGAGACCCATCCCGCTACCCTCAACCTCATCGCGCGACTTCAGGGTCTGGAACATGCCGAATATGCGCTCATGAAATTCGGGCGCGATGCCGGGACCGTCGTCAGAAATCACGAGCCGCAGCTGCTTGTTGATAATTTCGCAATCAACCGACAAAAACGGCTGCTCGGTGTTCGAATGTTTGAAAGCGTTGTCCGCGAGGTTACGCACGATCTGTTCGAGCGGCGTTTTCCAGGTCGATACCCGCCCGAAGTCACCGCTATAGCACACCTGCGCACCCCTTGGACTCACAAGGTCCACGCTGGCCTCGATGGTTTCACGCAGATTCACGACTTCGCAGGGTGCCCGCTCGCGCCCGGCGCGTGAGTATTCCAGCAGCGAATCGAGCAAAGCTTCCAGCCGTTGTATCCTGCCCTGCATCATGTCGAGGTGCTGCACCGAGCTTTCGCCCAAGTCCTTACCGAGGTCCTCACGTAGAAATCCGGCAAGACTGTCAATCGCGCGCATCGGCGCCTTCAGGTCATGCGATGCCACGTAGGCGAACTGGTCGAGTTCGCGATTAAGGTATTCAAGAGCCTGGGTGCGCTCCTGCAGCACGCGTTCGTTGCGCCGCAAAGCCAGCGCGTTTTGCCGGAAAGACTCCAATGCGGTACCCAGCTCCGAAAGCTCGTCATCACCCTCGTCAGGAACCTGCACTTCGAGCTGGCCGCTATTCAGCCGTTTCGTTGCCTCGGTCAAACCCTGCAGGCGTCGCAGTACATTGCCCTTGACGAAAACCAGCATGACGAGCAGCGCAAGCAGGGTGCAGGCGGCGCCGACACCAATGAACGACAGATCTGCTTTCCGCAGCGCCCGATCGGCAGCGGTTAGCAGTTCATTCGACTTCGCCTCGTTGGCGGCATCCATTGCGCCAAGGGCATCGACGATGTTCAGCACTTTCGCACGGGCCGCATTGCGCTCGCCGATTTCCTGCATGCGCAGCGCTGCCACCTGGCTCTGCACATCGAACAGGCCACCGTCGCCGAGGGCAAGGTCAGACATTTTTTGAAACAGCATGGTGAGTTCGCGGCGCAGCGCAAGGTCAGGGAGGAATTCCAGATCTGCCATGGCCTTGCGCAGCCGCACGCCATAACCACTGACCGGTGGCGTCTGCACCTGACCAGGTTGTGACTGTTTTCGATCCTTGGCGAGTAATCCGAGAGTAATGACTTCGTAGCGCAGCGCATTCAGGCGACGTCGCAGTTCCACGGCCTGCGGCGCACCGCTGACGGCGGTGTCGGTCCGCGCTAATGCCTGGGACAGGGCTTTTGCGATGGCCTGGCCAAGCGCGCCAATTTCATTTTCGAGCTGCCGTTCGCGTTCGCTGACATTGATACGGCTTTCGCCACTCTTGAGGGTTTGCCCTATCGTCATTTCTGCATCCCGCAACAGGCGGAGGAGTTCCTTACCGCCTGCAATGCTGGGATTACCTGCCAGTGCTTCGATGCTCGAGCGCATGCCGGCAAGCGCATCGTTGATAATATTGCGCGACGCCTCGAACCGCTTCGGTGACTCAAAGGCCATGGCTTCCGAGTAGACCGCG
>JBATFU010000002.1:0-1902 GCA_049665065.1 Woeseia sp.
GACCTGATTGCCGACCAGCAGATCACGGTCGCCGGATTCAGCCCGTGGAACGCGATGACAGTTGTCTGCATCCTGCTGTTCATCGGCGCGATGGGTAAGTCGGCGCAGGCGCCGCTGCACGTCTGGCTGCCTGACTCCATGGAAGGCCCGACACCGATCTCCGCATTGATCCACGCCGCAACCATGGTCACGGCCGGCATCTTCATGGTGGCTCGCATGTCGCCGCTGTTCGAGCTGTCGGAGACGGCGCTTGGGTTTGTACTGGTCATCGGCGCATTTACCGCGTTCTTCATGGGCTTGCTCGGCATCGTGCAGAACGACATCAAACGCGTCGTTGCGTACTCGACGCTGTCACAGCTCGGTTATATGACCGTGGCGCTCGGCGTGTCGGCTTACAGTGCCGCAATCTTCCACCTGATGACGCATGCGTTCTTTAAAGCGCTGCTGTTCCTTGGCGCTGGTTCGGTCATCATCGCGATGCATCACGAGCAGGACATCCGCAAGATGGGTGGCCTGAAGAAGTACATGCCGATCACCTACTGGACCGCACTGGTCGGTACCTTGGCACTGATCGGCTTTCCCGGATTTTCGGGCTTCTTCTCGAAAGATGCCCTGATCGAGGCGGTGAAGGATTCGCACTGGCACGGGCCGGGCGCGATTTACTGGATCGCTTATTTAAGCGTACTGCTCGGCGTGTTCGTGACGGCGCTGTATTCGTTCCGCATGTTCTTCATGGTGTTCCATGGCAAAGAACGCATGGATGCCAAGACCAGGTCGCACCTGCATGAGACGCCGAGAGTCGTAACCGTGCCGCTGATCCTGCTGGCGATACCCTCAGCGATCATCGGCTGGCTGACGATCAAGCCGATGCTGTTTGGCGATTTCTTCGGCAAGGCAATTTTTGTCACTGAAGAGCACGACGTGCTGGCCGAGCTCGGCGAGGCGTTCCACGGCAGTGCCGGTTTCATCCTGCACGGCATGCAGGGCCCTGCGGTGTACCTCGCTGCAGCGGGGGCGCTCGTTGCGTGGTTCCTGTTCCTGAAGCGCCCGGATTTTGCCGATGCGATCAGAAAGCGATTCTCCGGCGTGCACAACTTACTTGAGCGCAAATATTTCTTCGACGAGCTGTGGATCAACGGCTTTGCCGCCGGTGGCCGCTCGCTGGGTTCGTTCCTGTGGCAAAAGGGCGATGCCCTCCTGATCGACGGCATGATGGTCAACGGCACGGCAAACAGCGTGAGGCGACTTGCCGGTGTGCTGCGCCATCTGCAGACCGGTTACCTGTATCACTACGCGTTCGCGATGATTATTGCGCTGACGTTGATGCTCGGCTGGCTGCTGTGGCTGCCATAACGCAATGAACAGAAAAACAATAAAACTCGCTGCAGAGCAGCGGGGAATCTGAGTTTAAAGCATGGATTTATCGCACAACATTTTAAGCATTCTGATCTGGCTGCCGATCCTCGGCGGCCTGGCGGTGCTGGCGTTCGGCGATGCGGGTGACTCAGCGTCGCCGCGTGCGCACGGCATGCGCATGCTCGCGTTTGCTGTGTCCCTGCTTACGCTGTTGCTCAGCCTGTTCCTGTACACAAACTTCGACACCACCACTGCCGCGATGCAGTTCGTCGAGCGTTCGCCGTGGATCGAAGCGTTCAAGATCGAGTACTACCTGGGTGTCGACGGCATCTCTACGCCGCTGATATTGCTGACTACGTTTATTACACCTCTGGTCGTGCTGTCGGCGTGGGATTCCATCAAGCTGCGCCCGGCGCAGTACTTTGCTGCGTTCCTGATTCTCGAAGGCCTGATGATCGCGGTGTTCTCAGCACTCGATGCGATCCTGTTCTACGTCATGTGGGAAGCGATGCTGGTGCCGATGTTCCTGATCATCGGTGTCTGGGG
>JBATFU010000003.1:0-1727 GCA_049665065.1 Woeseia sp.
TGATATAGCTGGTTGTCTCGGCGAAAACGTATACACCCTGCGCGGCGGGTATCTGTTTGACGGCTGGCCGATTGCCGAAATGGACGACAAGGAAATCAACGCGCTTATCAGCGACCTGAAACACAAGAAAGTCGAAGCCGTGTCGATCGCGTCTGCTTTCTCACCGATGAACCCGGAACCCGAGCTTGCGCTGGAAAAGCGTATCCGTGCGGCATTGCCGCACGCGCACATCACGCTGTCTCACAAAATCGGACGGCTCGGCATACTGGAACGCGAAAATGCGGCGCTACTAAATGCCAGCCTGCTGAGTTTCGCGGATGGTGTCGTGACTTCATTCGTCAGCGCCGTGCGTCAGCGCGGCCTCAACTGTCGTTTTTTCGTGAGCCAGAACGACGGTACGCTGATGGATGCCGAGTTCGCTCGCACCTTTCCAGCGCTGACTTTTGCATCGGGACCAACCAACTCGATTCGCGGTGCCTGCAAACTTACCGGTCTTGAAAACGCGATCGTTGTGGATATCGGCGGCACGACTTCCGACATTGGCGTTCTGCAGGACGGCTTTCCTCGCGAATCGAACGTTGTCATCGAGGTCGGTGGCGTGCGCACAAACTTTCGCATGCCGGACATTCTCGCAATCGGCCTCGGCGGCGGCAGCCTGGTTGCTGAAGGTGGTCGCGAGGTTGGGCCGCGGTCGGTCGGACACCGATTGGTTAAGGAGGGGCTGGTGTTCGGTGGCAAAACTTTGACGGCTACTGACATCGTTGTCGCGAGCGGTAAAGCAGACATCGGCGATGCCTCGCTGCTAAGCGGAATTGACGCAGATACGGTTGTTACGGCGACCAAGCGAATTGCGGCCCTGCTCAATCTTGGCATCGAAAAAATGAAACCGAGCAGCGATCCCTTGCCGGTCATTCTGGTTGGCGGTGGCGCAATGCTGGTAACCGAAAAGCTTATGGCCGCGTCCGAGATGCTGCGGCCTGAACATGCCGGGGTCGCCAATGCCATCGGTGCTGCGATTGCGCAGATCGGCGGAGAAACAGAACGGCTGATTTCCTACGACAGGATTGCACGCGAAGACGCCATACAAAACGTAACGGCGGAAGCCACTGCAGCAGCATTGAAGGCCGGCGCGGACGCCGCAACCATTCGCGTGGCGGATATAGAGGAAACCAGCATGTCGTACATGGCCGGCAACACAATGCGCGTGCGCGTCAAAGTAGTTGGTGAAATTGCCGGTCTTGCTGGCACTACGCGGGGTGGCCGATGAAACTCACAGCGGAAATGCTCGAAGACCTATCCAGCGGCGCGGTTTTTCTGGCTACCGGTGGTGGTGGCGATCCCTATGTGTCGTTCCTGGCAACGCAGCAGGTGCTTGCAGAGCACGGGGCCGTGGAGCTGATCTCCGTCGATGAGCTCGCTGATGACGCGTACGTCGTAGCAATCGGCGCGGTCGGCGCACCTTCCGTCAGCCTCGAGCTGCTGCCATCTGTCGACGATGCGGTGCTCGCGCTCGAAGCATTCGAGAATCACGTCGGGCGGCGCGTCGATGCGGTGGTGTCGTTTGAAGTTGGTGGCGGAAACTCGCTTATCCCCATCATGGCCGCGGCCGGTCGCGGAGTGCCTGTTGTCAATGGCGACGGCATGGGGCGGGCGCTGCCGGAGGCGCAAATGATGACTTACCCTATCGCGGGCGTGGCGCCGACGCCGGCCATCGGGCTCGATTACAA
>JBATFU010000004.1:0-1916 GCA_049665065.1 Woeseia sp.
CGCTGCCTAAACCTAGCATTGCGCTGAAGATCAGGAAAAAGCGAGACCACCGTTAATGTCTACACTGGCACCGTTGATGAAGCTTGCTTCCGCGGAAGCCAGGTACGCAACGAGGTCTGCCACTTCACGCGCTTCGCCTTCGCGCCGCAGTGGTGTTGCTGCGGCGACATTCGTGCGTACCGCATCTTTCGTGAATGTGTCGTGGAATGTCGTTGCAATCATGCCAGGGCAAACGCAGTTCGCGCGGATGTTGCGTGGTCCGAGTTCCTTTGCCAGTGAACGCGTGAACGTCATGACCGCGCCCTTCGATGTGGCATAGGCTGCCGAGCCAGGCCCGCCGCCATCGCGGCCTGCGAGGGATGCCAGGTTAACGATCGCAGCACCTTCCTTCATGTGCGGCGATACAAACTTCGAAGTGAGGAACGTGCTGGTGACATTCAATCGCATCACCCACTCGAAAAACTCGACATCCATCTCTGCAAGCGCGCGTCGCTCGACCAAGCCGCCTACGTTATTAACAAGTACGTCAATATTCTCGCCGAACGCCTCGCGGGTCTTGTTCACGAGATTCTCGACATCCGCTTGCTTGGTCATGTCGCCGGCGACTGCAATAGCGGTTCCGCCCGCCTTCTTAATTGAGTCGACCGTCGCCTTTGCGTTGGCCTCGTTGCCGCGATAATTAACCACCACCTTTGCACCGCCGGACCCCAGCTTCTCGGAAATCGCCCTGCCGATGTCTCTTGCGCCACCGGTAACGATTGCTACTTTTCCTTCAAAATTCTTCATGACGTATACCTTTTGTAATTAGCGTTGAGCTGTCCTAGCCGAGCGAGGGCTAAGTGGTTGAATGTGTCCGCAGAGAATCCAGACCGAGAGGACGGTCAGAATAGCCAGCGCCGCCCCGACCGCGAAGGCGGGAGCGTAGCTGTTCACGGTAATTACTGGAATCAGGAAATTCAGCCCGACGACCGCAAGCTTCGCAGCCGTTCCTGCATAACCTGCGAGTGAGCCAACAGACTTGCCACTGTAAAAGTCGCTGGGCAGAGTCTGGATGTTCCCAACAGCAGTTTGAAATCCGAATAGAATCACGGCCATCAGCAACACGGCAACAATCGGCGTCGCCGCTTTCGTGGTCAATAGCAGCGAGACCAGCATGATGAGGCCACCCAGACCGATGACAGATTTCCTGACTTTGTTGACCGTCCATCCAGCCTTGATTCTGTTCTGTGCGAGAAGCCCGCCGAACCAGGCACCGAACATGGCGCCAACGTACGGGATCCATGCATAACGGCCGATCTCTGCGACGCCGAAACCGTAAGTCTCGGAAAGGTACAGGGGCAACCAGCCGACGAACAGCCACCAGATGGGGTCGAGGAAAAAGGAGGCCATGATGACGCCCCAGCTCTCCTTGCGGGACAGTATCTCCGCAGATCCTGGCGCGTAGCTTGCTACTTCATTTGTTTCCGCGTTTCTTTGTCCGGTCAGGATATATTCGCGTTCACTCTGTGAAAGCCATGGATGGGTTTCCGGACCGGACTTGTAGACGAACAACCATGGAATCAGCCAGAGAAAGCCGAGCGCGCCAACCGCGATGAACGTCGCTTGCCAGGTTTCGAGAAAGACGAACAGGAACGCAATAATCGGAGCGGAAACGATTCCGCCTATGGCTGCCCCGGAATTGAAAATGCCCTGGGCAAGCGCACGCTCCTTGATTGGAAACCACTCGGCATTGGCCTTGGTAGCACCGGGCCAGTTGCCTGCTTCGGAAATGCCAAGCAGGCCGCGAAAAAAGATGAAACCTGAAAGGCTTGTGGCAACAGCGTGCAGCATGGTTGCGAGTGACCAGACGCCGATGCACAGAAAGAAACCAATTCGCGTACCAATCCAGTCAAAAATCTTGCCGAACAGGGTCTGGC
>JBATFU010000005.1:0-5646 GCA_049665065.1 Woeseia sp.
TTTTTTTTTTGGAAAGCAGCCGGCTGCTGCGCCGCTCACCACAGTTACGATCGACCTGTCGCGGCGGTCGCCACCCTCGCGAAGCAGGCTGGCCGGCGAAGCGTCGGGATTCGTGCAGCTCAGCGCCTGACGCAATCATTCCATAGGCTGCCGCCTGCTGCCGGTCCGCATTGCATGTTGCCGTGAGCTGCAGAAGCGCGGCGCGATCCACTAGTGTCGGGCGCGAGCTGTAGTACTATGCGCCGGTGACGCTTTCGATTCCTGATTTCAATGTTGCGCGCGTGCTGGTCGCCGGCGATGTCATGCTGGACCGCTATTTATTTGGCGGCACCAGCCGCATTTCGCCCGAAGCGCCCGTTCCCGTCGTACACATACGCGAAGAAGACGCACGCCCGGGCGGCGCTGCCAACGTCGCTGTAAACCTTGCGAGCCTCGGGGCGCATACGCGCCTGACCGGCATCGTCGGCGACGACGAAGACGCCAACGTTCTCGAGGGCCTGCTGACACCGAAAGGCGTTGCCTGCGATTTTGTGCGGATCAGTGGCCAGCCGACCATTACCAAGACGCGCGTGCAGAGTCGCGGCCAGCAGCTCATACGGCTTGATCGCGAGGAACAACTCAAATCCGGCGCAGACGAAATGCAGGCGGCGGTAGCGCGCAATCTTGGTGATGCGAGCGTGGTGGTGCTGTCGGACTACGGCAAAGGCGCGCTGCGCGAGGTGCAGGCCATGATCAAAGCCTGCCGCGCGGCAGGCACGGCGATCCTGATCGATCCGAAGGGCACCGACTTTGAAAAGTATCGCGGCGCCACGCTGCTCACGCCGAACCAGGGCGAGTTCGAAGCGGTCGCGGGTCACTGCGAAACCGATGAGCAACTGATCGACCGTGCGATCGCGTTGGTCGAGTCGCTGGAGCTGGATGCATTGCTCGTTACTCGTAGTGAAAAAGGCATGCTGCTTATCGAGCGTGGTAATGAACCGCTGCTGTTGCCGACACTGGCGCGTGAAGTGTTCGATGTCACCGGCGCCGGCGACACCGTGATCGCCACCGTCGCCGCCGCATTGGCGAGCCACACCGAGTTGTCCGACGCGGCCCGCCTGGCCAACCTCGCCGCCGGTCTCGTCGTGCGCAAGATTGGCGTGGCCTCGGTCACCCGGGCAGAGCTGCAGATTGCCCTGCACCAGCGCGGCCAGGGCGGGCGCGGACTGCTGACAGAGCTTGAGTTACTGCCAATGGTGGCCGAAGCGCGGCAGCGTAAAGAGCGCATCGTCATGACCAACGGCGTTTTCGACGTGCTGCATGCGGGCCATGTGCAGTACCTCGAAGAGGCCAAAGCACTCGGCGATCGACTGGTTGTCGCGGTGAACGATGACGATTCGGTCAAACGTCTGAAGGGTGAGTCGCGGCCGATCAACGCATTGGCGGACCGCATGGCCGTGCTGTCAGGGTTGGCAGCCGTTGACTGGGTAGTGCCGTTCGCCGAGGACACGCCCGCACGCCTGATCAGGAATGTGCTGCCGCAAGTGCTCGTTAAAGGTGGCGACTACAAGCCCGAGGAAATTGCCGGCGCGCGCGACGTGCTCGCCGCGGGCGGCGAAGTGCGCGTGCTGGCATTTCGCAAAGGACACTCATCGAGCCGCATCATCGAACGTATGAAGGATTAGGCCGGCTGCCTTCGTGTCGCCGTTCTTAACGCTATCCTGCCACTCGCCAACCGGGGATCCTGATTTAGGATGCGCATAGCCTACGTCGCACTGACCTACCTGCTGTTGCCCGTCTACGCGCTCTACTGGTTCCTGCGCGGCCTCGTCAATCGTCGCTACTGGGATCGGGTTGGCAATCGCTTTGGTTTTGCGTTTCCGCAGCTCGATGACGGCAGTATCTGGGTGCATGCGGTATCGGTGGGAGAAGTCCAGGCGGCGGCGCCATTGGTCAAAGACCTGCTAAAACGTTTTCCACAGCGACGCGTATTACTGACGACGGTAACGCCGACGGGTGCGGATCGCGCGAAAAGCCTGTTTGGCGATGCGGTCGAGCACTGTTACATACCGTTCGAGACGCCATTCGCCGTGAATCGTTTTTTTCGTTCTGTCAGGCCGGCGTTTGCCCTCGTGATGGAAACTGAAATCTGGCCAAACCTCTACCGCGGTTGCGGGGTCCGCGGTATTCCGCTCATCCTGGTTAGCGCAAGAATTTCCCCGCGTTCGGTCAAGAACTACAGGCGACTGCTGCCGTTGTTTCGTGAAACCCTGTCGCACGGCATCCTGATTGCGGCGCAGAGCGAGGCTGATGCCGACCGGTTCCTGTCGCTCGGCGCCAGCGAACAACGCACCTGGGTTACCGGCAATATCAAGTTCGACATCGAAATACCCGATGCGTTGCCGGGTCAGGGACAGGCGCTGCGTGAACAACTATGGCCCGGCCGGCCCGTGTGGATCGCAGCCAGCACACACGATGGCGAAGAGGCGCAGGTGCTGAGCGCGCATGAGCGTATCAGGGCGCAGTTTCCGGATGCGCTGTTGGTGCTGGTGCCGCGTCACCCGCCAAGATTCAGCGCCGTTGCCGCATTGCTGGAGCGGCGTGGCCTCGAATACGTTACGCGCACCTCCCGCGAGAAACCTGCCGCCGCCACCTCGGTATTTCTCGTCGATACGATGGGCGAACTGCCGCTATTTTACGCAGCCAGCGACGTGGCCTTTGTCGGCGGCACGCTTGCACCTATCGGTGGCCATAATCTGCTGGAGCCGGCCGGCCTCGGCATACCGGTAGTCACCGGACCGCACCTTTTCAACACGCAACAGATTGCGGAGATGTTTGCAGAAGCTGGCGCTTCGCTGCTCGTGCAAAACGCTGACGAACTTGCCACGGCGGTGATCGACTTGCTGGGCAATCCGGGAAAAGCGCGCACGCACGGCGAAATGGGTCGGGCAATCGTTGCCCGTAATCGCGGTGCGTTGCAGCGCCTGTTGGTTTTACTGGAGCCGCTGGTCAGCGACGCCGTTTACTGATCGGCCGCGCTGGTCACGCCGTATTCGTCCGGCGTTACTTCTCCGGGCGGCTTGCGCGCGGTCAGAAACCGATCAATCTGTTCGAGATCCTCTACTTTCAGGGTGCCCGCAGCCTGCTTCAGGCGCAGCACGTTGGCGATGTAGACGTAGCGACTTTGGTAATAGTTGGTTATCGCTGAATACAGTGCGCGCTGTGAATTCAATACGTCGACAATCGTGCGCGTGCCGACCTCAAAGCCTGCCTGAGTCGCTTCAAGGGCTGTGCGACTCGAGGCAACTGCCTGTTCCAGGGCTTTAACGCGGCTGATTTCGGAGAGCACGCCAAGGTAGGCGTCGCGGGTGGCGCGCTCTGTTTCGCGCGTCACGCGTTGCAATTGTTCCCGCGCGGCGCTGTGCAGGTAGACCGCTTCGCGTACGCGCGACGAGGTTCCACCCCCAGCGAACAATGGCACGGTGATCTGCAGCGAAATTGAATCACCCTGGTTGTCAGTATTGAAATCGGGAATCGCGATGCCGTCACGCGTTTGATCCATCACGTCCGTTTTCGAGTCGTTGTAGTTGGCGACGAGGTCGACCGTCGGGTAATGACCGGTGCGCCGAAACGAGATTTCATCTCGCGCGATTCGCTCATCCAGTCGGCTTGCGACGAGCGCCAGGTTTTGCGTCAGCGCAAGGTCGGTCCAGCTTGCCTGGTCATTCGGGTCGGGCGTTGGCAGCGGGAAATCATCGCCCGGCGCATTGAGCTGTGAGATATATTCGCCGGTGATCTCGCGCAGCAGTTCCTGCGCGGTGGCGAGCTCCCGCTTGGCGCCAATTTCAGCGGCGACCGACTGGTCATAAGCGGCGCGCGATTCCTGCACGTCGGTGATCGCTATCAGGCCGACTTCAAAACGCTGACGTGCCTGCTCCAGCTGTCGCGCAATGGCGAGTCGATCTGCGTGAATTGATGTCAAACGGTCTTCGGCGGCCAGCACGTCGAAATAGCGCTGCGCAACGCGCACGATCAGGTCCTGCTGCGCGGCTTCGCGTTCGGCTTCTGCTTTCGCGACGATTTTGTTGGCCTGCTTCAGGCTGACGATTTGCTCCCAGTGAAAAACGGTCTGCTGCAACCGCACCTGCCATGCGTTCGTTTCATTTGACGAATCAAAAGTTGCAACGCCAACGCCGGTCCGGTCCTGCACGATCGTGCGGCCTGCCGACGAGGAGCGCGAAATCTGGGCGCCGGCCGAGAGCTGCGGCAGCAGCACGCTGCGTGCCTGCGGCACGGCCTCAAGCGCGGCCAGCCGTCGGGATTCGGCCTCGTGGATCAGCGGATCACTCTGCAATGCCTGCTGGTAAACCTCGAGCAGCGAGGCTGACTCCGCCGTAGAAACACTGCCCAGTAGCAAGGTGGCCACAGCGAGCCAGGTCGGTTGCTTGTTATTCATTATCGCGATCCACTGTAACGGCGCCTGGGGCGCCAGGTGTTATGGTTAGGTATATCACTATATCAGTGAGCCGCGGCGGCGGCTAGCCAGCTCACTAGTAACGCGGGATGGTGTTATCGACTTCCTGCGACCAGGCATCAATGCCTCCCTCGATGTTGACGACATTAACAAATCCGGCCTGTACGAGCACTGAGGCGACGGCGGCGCTGCGGCGCCCGCCGTGGCAGAGCACGGCAACCGGACGCGAAGAGTCCAGCTCATCGAGGCGCAACGGTACTTCGTTCATCGGGATATGGATCGACATCGGCACGCGCGCGATCTGTGTTTCCCAGGCCTCGCGGACATCGAGCAGCTGCCAGACCTCGCCGTTTTCACGGCGTGCCAGCCAGTCCTGGGGCGTCAAGTCTTCGTACACGCGAAAGCCTCTTTAAGTTTCGGAAAGTTGCCCACCCGGGGCGCGACGTCCTGCTTATTAGAACAGATGCCGATGCAGCAAGTTCGGTTGCAATTGAAGTTAAAACGCAAAGGCGGGTGGCTCGGCGACATTCCTCAGCCGAGCCAGCGAGGTTTCGAAAAGGCTGCTTGAGCGCCAGCCGCTCCCGCCGTCGCGCGTCAAGAGGCGCGCCTCCATCACCGGCTCGTCCCCGGTGACGATAAACAGGCGACCGCCCGGCTTTAATGCGCTAATAAAGCGCTCGTCGAGTGCGGGCAGTGAGCCCGTGACCGCGATTGCGTCGAACTGGCCTGGTGGTGGCCCATGCTGGATGGCGTCGTGACAACTGAGCGACACGTTCTTGATGTCCGCATCGGCAAACTTGCGGGCGGCGTCATCGAGAAAGTCCTGGTGCAGATCGACGCTGACAACGCTTCTGGCAAGCTTTGCGAGGCACGCTGTCAGAAAGCCGCTGCCCGTACCGATTTCGAGGACCTCGTCCTCAGGCTCGAGCTCGAGCGCCTGCAGTAACTTGCCTTCAATCATCGGAAACATCATGTGTTCGCCATGCGCCAGCGGAATCTCTGTTTCCGCATACGCGAGCGCTTGATAGGCAGGAGGCACGAAGTTCTCGCGCGGCAGATTTTCGAAGAGGTCGAGCAGCTGCGGTTCCGGGATGTCCCAGGTGCGTATCTGCTGATCCACCATTTGCTGGCGTGCGTGTGCGGTATCCATGCTGCTTTTCGCCTATAGGTTATTGAATATTATATTTTTATTG
>JBATFU010000006.1:0-1582 GCA_049665065.1 Woeseia sp.
GACACCTGCACCACCGAGTATCGTGCCGATCATCGCCGAGGCGCCGAGCAGGTCCAGCGCGATGATCAGGCCGACGATGAAACTGATGATACGCACCGCCTGCGCCATCAGGTCGCCGAGGAAAGGATTCGGCGCGACACGACGCCAGAGCGATTCCCAGCTCGCGAGCCGATGACCCAGCCATGCCACTGCGATGAGGATCGCGAGCGCAATCGCCAGCAGCGGCAGTGCGCGCTGGAAGTCTCGCACCTTTTGTCGCAGGTCGTCGACGATCGGCGCGATGTTGTCCTCGATATCCAATGTGCGTGAAATATCGTCTTCCAGCGTAACGACTCCCGCGACGCGTTCGGCCAGTTCGACGGCGCGACGGGCCTGCGCCTCGTTCGCGGTTTGACCCGCGAGCGTCACAACGCCCTCCCGGACCTCGACCGTCACCTCGGCGAGCGAGTCGATTTGCGAATAAATGTTTTCGATACGCTCGCGGATTGCCGCGTCCTGCGGCTCCTCGTTCTGTACCTCGATGACTCGCAGCTCGACGTCACTGCCGGCATCGTTCACGTCCTGTGCTGCGGCACTGCAGACCATGCTGCTCACGAAGAGGATGAAAAGTAATGCGCGCGATTTCTGTGCCGTCATGCGGCAGACTCCTTACGTTGCGTGGACATGCCGTTTCCGCCTGTCTGAGGAATAAATTTTCGTAACTTCAACCTACGACCTTTCTTATAGAGAAAAAACCACAATGTGCCTGTGTTCACACAGCATTTACCGGCTCTGCGCAGGCATGCTTTCGCACGAATCGTCCAACAGGCTCAGCGACTTTCGTTGCCTGAAAATCCGCTCATTCCTAACCGTATCGAAATTCAGGTTTTCGTGAAATTATTGGACGCGTTTACGCCAGCCATTTTCAATGGCGCCGCATAATCTCGAGTGCGGCCTGTAGAACTTCATCGCCAGCATACAGGGCAACCCAAAGCCGGGAGGTCTCGGGAGGGGCGACTCATTCGCTCCCGTTTCCCTTGTTGCCCTCCGGTGAACCGGCTGCATGGCGTTTCATGGCCAAAAACTGTCGCCATACGTCCAGCAGATTTAGCGTCGCCTTGCCTGCATTTAACGTAATGCGCCAAGCGGCCGCTCTGTGCAAATAAATCAGCTAATTAACTCAAAAATCAGGATTGGTTCCGGGTATTTTCGCCTATATCCGGCGAGTATCACGGCTGTTTTTCTGCCACCCGTGCGTCATGTCCGAGGTTACTTACTACATCGTTGTCGCTATGTCGCTCACCAGCCTCATGCTGGCGATCGTGTTTCTGCTGGCGTGGAAGACGCTCGGCGAGCGTCCGTACGCGCTAACCTGGTCGCTCGCCTACCTGATCGGCGCAATGCAGTGGGCGATGACCCTGACCTGGTCTTGGTTTCCGAGCCTGGCTGTCTACCACATGACGGTCACGGGTATCGCGATTGTGATTATTACCATGGGCGTCCGGGGCCACGTGCAACGAACCCGCTGCACGTTTGTTCCGCAGAATCTCTGGCCCTATGCCTTACTCTGCTATTTGCCAATCGCATGGACCACGTTTTTTCA
>JBATFU010000007.1:0-2907 GCA_049665065.1 Woeseia sp.
GGTCTATCGCATGCGTGCCAAAGTAATCATGCAAGCTGCCGCCAGCGACTGGCGCGCCCTGGCGATAGCCAACACGACAGACATCGAACTCATAAAAGCCCGCCACCTGCTGCCGGCGGCGGATGCGAACGCCTGTTGTTACGACGATGGCATCCACGTCGTCAGCCCAAACACCCAGCAGGACTTTTTCGAAATCTACGGCAGTGACTCCGCTTTGCAGGACGCCGGCCTTTCGTTCATCAATCCCCTGTCAGGCTCCGACTGGCAGGCCGCACGTATAAATTGCGGCATTACTGACATCGTGCCGGCGACCAGTGGCAAGTACACGCCGCACATGCTGAACCTCGATCAGCTGGGTGCCTTGAGTTTCAGTAAAGGCTGTTACCCCGGCCAGGAAATCGTCGCACGCACCCAGCACCTTGGCTCGGTCAAGAGGCGCGTGGCGCATTTTCGCTCAGCTGCGCCGGTCGCGCTGGGCGACGCCGTACTGCTTGACGGTACGGCAGTGGGGGAAGTTGTTGCCGCAGCCAACCGCGACGTCCTTGCAGTGCTGCCTGTCGCATTGCAATCGCTTGAGCTGCATGCGGCGACTGTGCCGCTGCAACCTGCCTGACAATGCTGGCCTTACACTTCCGGGCGCATGTGCGGAAACAACAGCACATCACGTATGGATGGCGAATTCGTAAACAGCATCACGAGTCGATCGATACCGACGCCTAAACCCGCCGTCGGTGGCAATCCGTATTCGAGAGCGCGGATGTAGTCGTCGTCGAAGGCCATTGCCTCGTCGTCACCGGCATCGCGATTGGCAACCTGCGCCTGAAACCGCGCGGCCTGCTCTTCGGCATCGTTGAGCTCGGAGAAGCCATTGGCAATTTCGCGGCCGGCGATGAAAAACTCGAAGCGGTCAGTGATAAACGGGTCATCGTTATTCTGCCGGGACAGCGGTGAAACTTCCGTCGGGTAGGCGGTGACAAACGTTGGTTGCCGCAACTCAGCCTCGCCGGTTTTCTCGAAAATCTCGATCTGCAGCTTGCCACTGCCATAGTTATCCTTGACCGGAATTTTCAGGCGCTCGCAGTGCTTTAGCAGGTAGTCACGGTCGCGCAGGCGCGAGCTATCGATGTCCGGATTGTATTTCAGAATCACCTGCTCGACGGTCAGCCGCTCGAACGGCTTGCCAAAATCAAATTCCTCGCCCTGGTAACTGATGCGCGTGGTGCCAAACAGGCTGTCCGACATACCGCGCAACAGCGCTTCTATCATGTCGATGAGGTCACGGTAGTCGGCATACGCACGATACAGCTCGAGCATCGTGAACTCGGGATTGTGTTGCGTTGACACGCCTTCATTGCGGAAATTGCGATTGATTTCGTAAACCCGTTCGAAACCGCCTACAACAAGCCGTTTCAAGTTCAGTTCCGGAGCGATGCGCAGGAACAGCGGCATATCGAGCGCGTTGTGATGCGTGCGAAACGGCCGCGCGATGGCACCACCGGCGATCGGCTGCATCATTGGCGTTTCAACTTCCATGAAATCCTGTGCATCAAGAAACGCGCGAATGTAGGCGATCATCCGCGTACGCATCTGGAATACTCGTCGACTGTCTTCATTCATGATGAGGTCGACATAGCGCTGTCGGTAACGCGTTTCCTGGTCGGACAGTCCGTGAAACTTTTCCGGCAGCGGCCGCAGCGATTTCGTCAGGAGACGCAGTTCTTCTGCCTGCACGGTGAGCTCCCCGGTATTCGTTTTGAACAGCGGGCCCCGTGCCGCGACGATGTCACCGACGTCCCATTTCTTGAAGCTCTGGTAGACGCCGTCGGGCAGCCGGTCGCGCTCGAGGCGCACCTGCATCTGGCCGCTGCGATCCGCCAGCTTGATGAAACTGGATTTACCCATGACCCGCTTCGCCATCATGCGGCCCGCGACGCATACCTCGATGTGCTCGGCTTTCAGCGATTCGTCGTCGTGCTCACCCCAGGTCTGATGCAATTCATCGGCCAGCGCGTTGCGGCGAAAATCATTTGGAAATGCGCTACCCTCTGCACGCAACGCGTCAAGCTTGCGGCGGCGTTCCGCGATCAGAAAGTTTTCGTCTTTTTCGGTCACTTAAAGTCCCTGTTTCAAACTGGCTTCAATAAAAGCATCGAGTCCGCCGTCGAGCACGGCCTGAGTGTTACCGGTTTCGACGCCGGTGCGCAAATCCTTGATGCGACTTTGATCAAGCACGTAGGACCGAATCTGGCTGCCCCAGCCGACATCCGCCTTTGCGTCTTCAATTTCGGAAGCTGCCGCACGGCGGTTTTGCAGCTCGAGTTCGTACAGCTTTGCTTTTAGCTGCTTCATCGCTGTCGCTTTATTCTTGTGCTGCGAGCGATCATTCTGGCATTGCACGACGACGTTGGTAGGCAGATGCGTAATACGCACTGCAGATTCCGTGCGATTGACGTGCTGGCCACCGGCGCCGGACGCGCGATAAACGTCGATGCGCAGGTCCGAAGGATCGATTTCGATATCGATGTCGTCATCAACTTCCGGGGAAACGAAGACTGACGCGAATGAAGTATGTCGCCGATTGCCCGAGTCGAAAGGTGATTTCCTGACGAGCCGGTGTACGCCGGTCTCGGTGCGCAGCCAGCCATAGGCATACTCGCCCTCAACGCGTACCGTCGCACTCTTGATACCCGCAACCTCGCCTTCGGAAGCTTCGATCACTTCAGTCTTGAAGCCGTGTGCTTCGGCCCAGCGGAGGTACATGCGCAGTAACATGTCGGCCCAGTCCTGCGCCTCGGTGCCGCCCGCGCCGGACTGAATATCAACGAATGCGCCCGCCTCGTCCATCTCGCCGCTGAACATCCGGCGAAACTCCAGCGCCGCAAGTTTGGCTTCAAAGCTGGCCAGATC
>JBATFU010000008.1:0-5964 GCA_049665065.1 Woeseia sp.
GATTGCCTGCTCGATGGCAGCCGCGCCGCGTACGCGCTGGTCAGGCCGCCCGGCCATCACGCAGAGTACGAGGCGTTCGGCGGCTTCTGCTATTTCAATTCAGCCGCGATCGCAGCACATCATCTAAGCCAGCATGGGCGCGTGGTGCTGCTCGATATCGATTATCACCACGGCAACGGCGCGCAGGATATTTTCTGGCGGCGCAAGGACGTCTACACGATCTCGCTGCACGGTCATCCGCGCTACTCGTACCCGTACTTCTCCGGCTTCGACGACGAGAAAGGTGCGGACGAGGGCAAGGGCTACAACCTTAACTATCCGCTGCCAGAGAATCTCGATGGCGAGCGCTATCGCAAGATCCTGTCCCAGGCGCTCGACAAAATTCGCAAGTACAAGCCGCAGTTCCTGGTGCTGGCGCTGGGACTCGATACTGCGAAGGGCGACCCGACCGGTTCGTTCCAGCTGATGGCAAAGGACTTCAAAGAGAATGGCCGCATGATAGGCGGTCTCGGCCTGCCGACACTTGTCGTACAGGAAGGCGGCTACAAAACCCAGACGCTCGGCATCAATGCACGCCATTTCTTTGTGGGTTTATGGGAAGAGTTGTCGAAGCCGCACGACGCGTCGCCGGCCAAAAGCAAGAAAGCCTGATGGCGTTTCGCACTGCGGTTCGTCCGGCGGATGCCGCGGCGGTTCACAAGCTCGTTGCGGCTACCGGGTTTTTCTCGACTGAAGAGCTCGACGTGGCCGTTGAGCTCGTTGACGAATGCCTCGCGAAAGGCAAGGCCAGCGGCTACGAGTTCGTGTTCCTGGACGATCCGGAAGCTCGCGGGGAGCTGCTCGGCTACACCTGCTACGGACCGATCCCAGCCACCCAATCGAGCTACGACCTGTACTGGATTGCCGTTGCGCCCGAACAGCAACGCAGCGGCCTTGGTCACAAGCTGATCGTTGAATCAGAACGGCAGGCGCAGTTGCTGGGCGCGACGAGAATGTACGTCGATACGTCGGGACGCGAGCAATACAAGCCCACGCGACGCTTCTATGAACAGAACGGCTACACGGTTGCCGCGCGCCTGGAAGATTTTTACGCGCCGGGCGATGCCAAGGTCATCTACAGCAAGGCACTGGTGTGAAATAAGAAAAAGCTTGCCTGGCTGCTTTCTTTCTCCCTATTCCTTGCGACGTATTACCTTGCCCGGCCGCGCAGCGGTCACCGCACGATCGCGATACACCAGCTCACCACTTACCCACACGGCGGTAATGCCATCCGAAAGTGCCGACGGATTTTCCGGCGTGGCTCGATCGATGACGGTTTGCGGATTGAACAGCACGAGGTCAGCAATCAGGCCTTCTTTGATGAGGCCGCGGTCCGTGAAGCCCATGTGCTCTGCCGTCAGGCCACTCATTTTATGAACCGCCGTTTCCATCGACATCAGTTTTTTCTCACGTGCGAAGTGCCCAAGCACGCGCGGGAACGAGCCTGTGCCGCGCGGATGCAAATCCGTTAACCCACCATCGGTGCAGATATTGGTTTCAGGCCACAGCATCAGCGCTTCGATGTCAGCGTCCTTCATGCTGGTCGCGATAATCATTTCGGCGCTGCGGCCGTTCGCTGCTTCCCAGGCTTCCGCGCCCGCAGCGAGTTGTGTGAATGCATCGACGACATCAACTTCCAGTATGTCCGCGATCTCGGTCAGGCGCTTGCCAACATATTCCGGGTTCGGCTCGTAGCGCGACATGCGAATGCCTTCCGCCGGCGCGATTTGTTCCAGCACCTCTTCGATGGCAGCACGGTCCGTGTAATCACGCTCGGGCAGCAGCACCATCATCGTCGACTGCCAGTATTCGTAAGGGTAGATGTCTGCCGTGATGTTCACGCCGTCGGCACGCGCGGCATCAAGCTTGGCGAGCGTCTCATTGGCCTTGCCCCACAGGCGCGTCATCGCGAGTTTGAAATGCGATATCTGTACCGGCATGCCGGTCGTGCGCCCAATCAAAATAATCTCGTCGATGGAGTCTTCGAACCAGCGGTCTTCGCTGCGGATGTGACTGATGTAGCGGCCGCCGGCATCCGCGGCGACCTGGGCCAGCGTGATAACTTCCGACGTTTCAGAGTAAATGCCGGGCTCGTATTCAAGGCCTGTCGACAGCCCGAGCGCACCGCTTTGCAGTTCGCTGCGCAGCGCGTCCGCCATGGCAGCAATCTCGACGCCCGTGGCCGCTCGATTGCTGTCCTCATTCAGCGCTGCCTCGCGCAGCGTGTTATGCCCGACGTAGGATGCAATGTTCACGGTGGCAGGCGTCTTTTCGAATTGCGCAAAGAACTCGGCAAGCGGAAAAATCGAGCCGCCGTCCTGACCAACGACGACCGTGGTAATGCCCTGGCTGACAACCGACAGCGCATCGCGATGCTCGAAAATCTCATCGTCCGCATGACTGTGAGTATCGATGAAGCCGGGCGCGAGCACCTGACCGCCACCGTCGACGGTGGATTCTCCGGCGCATGTTGTGAGTTCACCGACTTCAGCGATAAGGCCGTCACGAATTCGCACACTCGCCGGGAATGCGGGCGCGCCGGAGCCGTCAATCACCTGCACGTTGCTGATAAGAAGGCCGGGCGCTGCATTGACGCAGCCAGGCGCCGCCTGCTTCGTGCACGCGGTCAGCAACAAGAGCAGCAGTAAGACAGGCAAAACACGAACTTGACGCATAGCGACCCTCTGAATGTCGGGCGTGACTGCAAGTCAACCGTTGTCACGACGAGACCGTAGTGCAATCAGTGTACGCCAATGTCGCAGGAAAAAATTATCGGGCCAACACAGCGGCGCGTTCATTGCAGGCTTGTGGCAAACTGCTTACAACATCAGCAGAATCAAAAACCCCATCGAACGCACCGGCCGTTTTGCCGCGGCAAGGCGCAGCGTTATGAGGCACTACCAGGGAATCCACATTATGAAGAAAACCGCCATCTTGAAGTGGGATGATCTCGAAGATCGCAAACCGCAACACGCACTGGTCGCGGATGTTGACCTCGTCGTCATTCGTTTCGACGACACGGTCAGCGTCCTGTACGGGCGTTGCGCGCATCGCGGCGCGTTGATGTCGGACGGTCACATCGATGGCGAGAACCTCATCTGCGGCGTGCACGGCTGGGACTACCGGATGGATTCCGGCATTAGCGAGTACAACAACTCGGAGACGCTGGCGAAGTTCAATGCCTGGGTTGAGGACGGCAAGGTTTGTGTTGACCAGGATGAAATAGAAACCTGGGCGAAGAAACACCCGCAACCCTACAACCGCGATGCCTACCAGGGTGCCTACCAGGATCCGACCGGCACGAGCGACGAGCCGCACGTAAAACTGATTCGCAAGCTCGCCAACGAGGGCTTAAGCAAAGTCGGACACCATGGACCTTCAGCGGCGATGGGCGTGCCGCGCGATCAGTTGCCGAAGTGGGACGACCTGCAGTTCGTGGTTGGTCAGCTGCACAAGCTGCCGTTGCTCGATGACGAAGACGTCGGTACGAAACTCGTCATCGGTCCCAATGCAAAAAAGCCGCTGACGCTCGACATCCCGCTGTTCGTGTCTGACATGAGTTTCGGTGCACTATCGCCGGAAGCGAAAGTGGCATTGTCAAAAGGCGCGGAGCTTGCCGGCACCGGCATCTGCTCCGGCGAAGGCGGCATGTTGCCGGAAGAACAGCAGGCGAACTCGAAGTACTTCTACGAACTGGCCTCGGCGCGCTTCGGTTTCTCCTGGGACAAGGTCGAGAAAACCCAGGCGTTCCATTTCAAAGGCGGGCAGGGCGCGAAGACCGGCACGGGCGGTCACCTGCCCGGCGAGAAAGTGAAAGGCAAGATCGCGGAGGTCAGAAACCTCGAAGAAGGCAAGCCGGCGATCTCGCCCGCGCGCTTTCCGGACTGGACCGAGCTTTCGCAATACCGTGATTTCGCGACCGAGGTGCGCGAGCGCACCGGCGGCAACCCGGTGGGTTTCAAGCTGTCCGCCCAGCACATCGAGAAAGACATCGATGCCGCTCTCGAGATCGGCGTCGACTACATCATCCTCGACGGGCGCGGCGGCGGTACCGGGTCGGCACCGCTCATTTTTCGCGACAACATCTCGGTGCCAACGATTCCTGCACTCGCAAGAGCACGCCGGCATCTCGATTCCTGCGGCGCAGACGGCGTAACCCTGATCGCAACCGGCGGGCTGCGCACACCGGCGGACTTCGCCAAGGCGCTGGCGCTCGGTGCCGATGGCGTCGCGGTTGCCAACGCGGCGATCCAGGCCATCGGCTGCCTTGGCATGCGCGCCTGTCACACGAATAACTGCCCGGTGGGCATCGCTACGCAAAAACAGCATCTGCGCGACCGCCTGCCGGTCGATATTGCGGCGGAACGACTCGCGCGCTTCTTTGAGGCAGCGGTTGGATTGATGACCGTCATGGCGCGTGCCGCCGGCCACCGTCACCTGTCAGAGTTCAACGCGACGGACCTGACGACGTTCAAGCGCGACATGGCAGATCTGACCGGCGTGGCGTATGGGGGCGTCGGCGCCTAGGATCTGGCCGGCGCAAACACCGCGTCCACCGCTGCGAGATGCGCCTCGATTTCATGCGCGGACAGGAAGCTCGCCTTGAACGCGTTTCTCGCAAGCGTTTGCAGGCGCCCGGCATCGAGCTGCAGTGCCCGCTGCGTTTGCAGGAAATTCTCGCCAATATAGCCGCCGAAGTACGCCGGGTCGTCGGAGTTAATCGTTACACAAAGGCCGGCATCCAATAGCTGTTTCAGGTTGTGATCCGCGAGTGTGTCGAATACGCACAGCTTGACGTTCGACAACGGACACACCGTGAGCGGGATCTGTTCTCCGACCAGCCGTTTGACGAGACTTGCATCTTCCAGGCAGCGAACGCCATGGTCGATGCGCCGTACCTTGAGCAGATCAAGCGCTTCGCGAATGTACTCTGGCGGACCTTCTTCGCCGGCATGCGCCACGGTAAGCAGGCCTTCTTCGCGAGCACGATCAAACACGCGCGTGAATTTCGACGGCGGATGCCCGACTTCGGAGGAGTCGAGCCCGACCGCGTCGATGCGCTTCTTGTGCGGCAGTGCCTCTTCGAGCGTGGCCATCGCGTCTTCGGCAGAGAGGTGCCGCAGAAAGCACAGGATGAGGCGAAACGAAATGCCGAGTTTTTTCTGGCCCGCTGCAAGCGCGCCGTGAATGCCATCGAGCACAACCTCGAATGCGATGCCGCGTTCCGTGTGCGTCTGCGGATCGAAAAAGATCTCGACGTGCCTGACGTTGTCGGCCGCCGCACGCTCGAGGTAGGCGTAAGTCAGGTCGAAGAAATCCTGCCGCGTTTGCAGCACCGCAGCACCGGCGTAGTAGATGTCGAGGAAGGATTGCAGGTCTGAGAATTCGTACGCCTTGCGAATCTCCTCGACACTCCTGTAAGGAATAGCAACGCCGTTGCGCTCGGCCAGCTGCATCATCAGCTCGGGCTCCAGCGTGCCCTCGATGTGCAGGTGCAGCTCGGCCTTCGGAATGGCGCTGATCAGTTTGCTGAAATCAAGCATGGAGCCCTCGAATTCGTCCATCATGCAGGGGCTTGAACTTAACATGATGTGCTCCGTTGGATTGGCGGTCGGGCTTCAATTCTTATTTTACTATCGTAACTGTTCAAGAATGCTGAACTCCATCACGGTACCTCGACAGGCATCGGCCTTTTCGTGGCAGCCGTTTGCAACCGGGCCCGTACCGTTTTGCAGGAGCGAAAGTTGCATAGCCGGGTTGCAATTGTCGGGTGAATAGACGACAACGCGGCGCGCCAGTGGCTTACTTCATATCGCTGCGCGCTGACTTGATCAGGTCGTAGGCGGAGTTTAATTCCCGCGAACGTTCTTCCGCGACTGCCCGCATCGTCTCGGGCAAGCCGCGCGCGGCGAGTTTGTCCGGATG
>JBATFU010000009.1:0-5308 GCA_049665065.1 Woeseia sp.
TACCGATGCTGGCCACAACGTCTATTACGCGGCCTTCATAGCGCGGACGGTTATTTTCCAGGCTGTGACGAATCTGCTCGGCGCACTTAACCGCCCGTTTCTCATCACTTTCGGGCAGGAACAAGCCAATCGAGCCGCCCTGCAAATCGCAAACCACTGACTGAATGCCGCCAGCGGCGCCTGCATACTCAAGAACCGCTTTAATCGCCGCGTCGCCACCAAAGTGGCCGTGCATTTCGTTAATTACGTGTAGTTTGTCAATGTCGACCAGTAGCAATGCCCGCGACGTGTGGGAATTGTTGGCAAGGTGCTTGTCAATATGGCGCAGCAGGTCGTGCCGGTCCAGCACGCCATCCACGACCGGAATTTCTTCTCCGACAAGGCCGGCAAGTTTGGTGGCGACCACACGGCTTAAACGTATATCCTGCCGCTCAAAATGTTCGGTGCTGATCATTGCCAGCACACCTGACACCTCATCGTTCTCGCTGAGAATCGGCGATGACAGGATGTTCGCAGAACTGCTGTTAATTTTAGCGAACTTCAACAACGCTTTTGGTGCCGTCGTATCGAGCACGCGGCGGCGCTTTTTGGCAGCTGCAACCAGCCGGTTGAAAATCGGCGCCAGTGCTTCGGAGGCGCGCGAACTGAGACTGCCTTTGGCTCGCCATCCTCGCTGAATGTTGCGGTCCGGTAGCCACAGGACTGTGAGCTTGCTGTCGAAGTGGGCTGAGGTCAGTTGCAAAGCCTCCTCCATCCTTGCACCGGCATCCTCAACATTCTGCAACTCGTCAAGTTTCAGCAGTAAGGCCATGTCGCGCCGCTCGCTATCGGTCTGGCGTCGAACTGCCGACAGCTCCAGGCGAATGTCGAGTTGTTTGTGGATGCAATCGAGGATCGGCTTGACGTTGGCGCGGGCTTTGTCGACCGGTACCCGTTCATTGCCCTTCGTCTGGACCAGGACGTAACCCATCGGATCGTCGTGACGTGACTGGCGCAATGGAAAAGCCAGCGCGAAGCGGCCATTGCTCAGTTCAACACAGGAATCATCCGCAGCGAACGGATTGTCGACGAAGCCGCCGTCCGGCCAGTATTGGCTGTCCGATTTGCCGGGCCCGCACCAGGCGAGCGTTCCGTCATCGTCGAATACGGCGACCGACAGTACGTTCTCGAGGCTCTCGGTCAGCTGATTGGCAAACAGATTGAGCGACCCTGCGTCGAGATATTTCCGTATACCGGCGTCGTCTTGTGTTCCTGCGTCCATACTCTGGTCTTCTTTCAGCATGTTTCGACCGGACAAGCGCGACACTTAAGCTGCTGAATGTCCTCCTTTTTTTCGGTACCAACGCGGGGCTGTAGCGGTCAATTGTGGTCTTTCCTGCCAGCATCTGACCCATCTGCCGCTACCCTGCTGACGGCACCGCGCCACGGCCGGTCTTGTGCCGGAGCGCTGGTTTAACTTACTGAAATCAGGAACCAAACTCCCGGTACTGTTCCACATAATCAATTATTTGCTGGCGACCTCCGCCTGCCCCGCACAGCCCGTCGCGCTCCCAAATTGGGGGCTGCACCAGTAGACTCGAAGCACTGCCGTTACAGGCCCGATTCGCACAACGAGAAGACTTCAGTGTCATTGATCAAAAACCTGATCGGCCACTTCCGTCGCAAGACGGTTGCAAAGCCCAAGGAGCGGGTGTTGACGTTCGATCGTTACGAGGAAATGACGGCGACGCAGGCGCTGCGTTTCAAGGACTTGCAGGCGGCTATGCTGCTGGACGGCAGCGCGGCCAGTGAGGGCTTGCCGGATCAGCCCTGGTATTCACTGGATGACGCCGGTCGCCGCATCACCGCGACGAAAGCTGAACTGCTTGTTGCCGCCGCTGCAGGTCGCATCCTGTGCTTCGTGTATGCCGGCAACGCGGACGGCTACTGGGACGCGGCAGCTTCTACGCCGGTCCCTGCCTCGGTGCCGGATCTGCTGCAGTTGCCCACCAAGCTATGCGGCGAGATTGCGAAGTTCGGTAGCACGAACGTCAAGGTTCTTGAGTTCCACCATACCGCGAAAAATGTGTTGCGCTATCGACTAA
The DNA here is from genome assembly GCA_049665065.1 of Woeseia sp. Lineage (GTDB taxonomy): Bacteria > Pseudomonadota > Gammaproteobacteria > Steroidobacterales > Woeseiaceae > Woeseia. The sequence goes on from JBATFU010000009.1 coordinate 2,085, forward strand.
GAAAGGCCGCCTGGGTCGATGCGGACCTGCTTTACCTGCAACATCCATTGCCCGATCGTGAGACCCTGAGCGCGTGATCCGCGCGCAGGAGATTCGCGAGATTTCGGAAACCGTCACGACCCGCGACGGCTTCCCGCTAAACGTGTGCGCATTCGAGGCGCAAAAGCCAACATACAAGCTTGTGGCGCTTGCGCCTGCCAACGGTGTTCCAGCCAGGTTCTACTTTGCGTTTGCGCGCTGGCTTGCGTCGCAGGGTGTGACGGCGCTTACCTGGGACTGGCGGGGCCTCGGCGAGTCAGCGCCACAATCGTTGCGCGGCTTCGATGCCAGCATGCTCGATTGGGCGACGCTGGACCAGCCTGCCGCACTCGAATGGGCCTTTGCGCGCTATCAATTGCCAATCATTGGAATCGGCCACAGTTTCGGCGGCCAGGTCTTCGGCCTCGCCGGGCACCCGGAACGCTTTGCGCAGATCGTATTGTTCGGTGCCAGCAATGCGTACTGGAAACTCTGGCCATTCCCCGCACGTTACGCGTTTCGGGCATGGGTGGGTGGCATGCGCGCGGCTACCGCCATTGCCGGCTTTCTGCCCGGCAAGCGATTCGGGCTGGGCGCCGACTTGCCGGCCGGCGTCGCCAGCGAGTGGTTAACGTGGTGCCTGCATCCGGACTATCACCAACGCTGGCACGGCCATGCCGATATCAAAGCCCCTGTGCTTTCTTACGCATTCAGCGACGATCTCTACGCGCCCCTGGCCGCCAGACAGGACCTGTTGCAACGCTATGGCGGTGAGAAAAGCCTGTTGACGCCAGCTCCGGGCGATTTCGGGCTGAAAAAGGTCGGTCACTTCGACTTTTTTCGGCAACGCAATGCCGCTACGCTGTGGCCCGCATTCCTGCCCTTGCTGTCATTAGGTAAATAAATATTTCGGCCAATACATTTGTTGCAGTTGCGCTGGCCTGCACGCGGGCCTCAGACTTTCTTACTCGTTCGCTACCTGCAGTAATTCGAGACAGGCCTTTGTTTGATCAGCACCATGCCGATCGCAATGAATCAAGCCAGATCGCAGGTCAAAAACTGCTAATGTCGTGCCGCGGAGTGACACTTCGCCACGCACGCTAAGAAAAACAGCTCCGGGGAATCAATATGTTGGTTACAAAAGCACTTCTTCGTTTGGTCCTGATTTCTATGCTGCTTGCTGGCGCAGGGTGCAGCCAGGAGCGTGACGCCACGACGGTCCCGGAAGCTGCGAGACTTGCCGCGATTGCTGCGCGCGTCGAGATTTTTCGCGATGATTTCGGCGTACCCCATATTTATGCCAAGACGGATGCCGATGCCGTATTCGGCATGCTGTACGCGCAGGCAGAAGATGATTTCCCGCGTGTCGAGCGCAACTACATCTGGGCAACCGGGCGACTTGCGGAGATCCAAGGCGAAGACGCAATCTGGAGTGACCTGCGCGCGCGCCTGTACATGACCGAAGCCGAAGCGCGTGCCGCCTACGACTCCGCGCCCCCCTGGCTAAAAGCGCTGTGTGATGCCTATGCCGACGGACTCAACTATTACCTGCTGACGCACCCTGAGGTACAGCCGGAGTTGCTTACGCGGTTCGAACCGTGGATGCCGATGTTCTTCAGCGAGGGATCTATCGGCGGAGACATCGAGCAAATTCCGCTCGATGGCATCAAAGCGTTCTACGGCGACGGTCGCGCGGTAGAAAGCCTTGACGAGCCACAGGCAGCCATCCCGGATTTGTCAGAGCCCGCCGGCTCCAACGGCATCGCGATCGCGCCGTCGCTAACCAGGAACGGCAATGCGCTGTTGCTCATTAACCCGCATACCTCGTTTTATTTTCGTGGCGAAATACATGTCGTCAGCGAGGAAGGGCTGAACGCTTACGGCGCAGTAACCTGGGGACAGTTCTTTGTCTACCAGGGCTTCAATGAACACACAGGCTGGATGCACACCTCAACGAACGTCGATTTCATGGATGAGTTCGTCGAGCAAATCGTCATTGACGATGGCCAGCCGTATTACCGCTATGGCGAGGAACTGCGGCCGGTGCAGGTTTCCGAGGTGACCTTGCAGTTTCGGGACGGCGACGAGCTTCGCTCCCGCACGTTCCCGACGTATCACACGCATCACGGGCCGGTGACGCACATGCTGGGTGACAACTGGGTGGTTACGCGCATCAACTGGGACCCGGTGAACGCGCTGCGCCAGTCTTTCACGCGTACCAAACTGAAAAACTACGATGAATTCCGCGCCATGATGGACATTCGCACGAACTCATCGAACAACACGGTATTTGCTGACTCGTCCGGCAACATTGCCTACTTCCACGGGAATTTCGTGCCGCGCAGAAGCCTGGCATTCGACTATTCCAAACCGGTGGATGGCAGCGATCCGGCAACCGACTGGCAGGGGCTGCACTCGGTTGATGAAATTGTCACGCTCGTCAATCCACAAAATGGCTGGATCCAGAACGCCAACTCGACGCCGTTTACAGCTGCGCTGGAGTTCAGTCCGAAGCGCGAGAACTACGCGCCCTACATGGCGCCCGATGCCGAAAACTTTCGCGGTATCCATGCACAGCGAGTACTGACCGGCATCAGGAACGTGACGCTCGAGAGTTTGCTTGATCTCGCCTACGACCCGTATTTGCCGGGTTTCGAAAAACTCATTCCTGGCCTGATCGCTGCCTACGACGCCGCCTCCGAGAAAGATCCCGCCCTGGCAGAACCCATCAAGGAGTTGCGCAACTGGGACATGAAAGTCAGCAACGATTCCGTTGCGATGTCGCTCGCGCATTTTTACGGCATGCGCTACGAAGATGAAGGTGACAACCCGCTCGGTCTGAATGGCATGGAGCGCGTTAATTACTTTGGCACTTCATCGCCTGCCGCCGAACGCCTGGAAGTATTCTCGGAAACCCTTGCGATGCTCGACGCCGATTTCGGCACCTGGCGCACTCCCTGGGGTGAGATCAATCGCTTCCAGCGACTGTCAGGTGCTATCGATGCCGCTTTCGACGACGAGAAGCCGAGCTTGCCGGTGCCCATGGCGACGAGCCGCTGGGGCGCCCTCGCCGCATACGGCGCGCGCCGTTTCGGAGAAACCAAACGAATTTACGGTTATCGGGGCAACAGTTTCGTCGCGGTCGTTGAGTTCGGCGACAAGGTGCGGGCCCGGTCAATCCTTGCCGGTGGCCAGAGCAATAATCC
>JBATFU010000010.1:0-7426 GCA_049665065.1 Woeseia sp.
TTCCTCTTGCTCATACAGCGTTTCATAGGCGACAAACAAATCATCGATCGATTCTGTAAATTCAATCAATCGATCACTGCTAATTCGTCGTAATCGCGTCATATCCTCTGAGCGAACGTATTTCGTGGCAGCAGATCTCTGAATCCAAGTCTCGCTCTTTTCACAATTCGTATTGTGAGAAATTGTTAGCGCCGCCGGATACAAGACTTTTGCGAGGCCGGTTACCAGTCTTTCGTGAACATCTAGGCCAGAAACGTTCCGCTTGAGTACCTGAAGCTTCCCCGACTCTGACTCCTTAATAGCTTCGATTCTTTTCAATTCTGTCCGCATCGCGCCGGGCGGAATGTCCCCTCCATGCTTCTTAACCAATCCAGAGAATGAGGGCTCTGGTCCATCAAAACGAAGCTCTAAGGGATTTCCCGAAGCAGACAAGAACTCTACGTCGGTGAACCAGCGGTGGAGAATTATGGACATGGGCGTAGAGCGAAGTACGAGAGTTTCGTCTCCGGCAGCAGACTTGTCACGTAGCCTGCGAACCTCTTTTCGAGTCAAACCGGTCATTACAGCAACCCTGGAAATATTCGTAGGTCTGCCTCGAAGGCCATAGTCGTTGGTAGCAATGTCCACGAACGCCGTCTTGGAAATTTCCGCGAATTCGCGATAACCGACCCCGGCGCGCAGTAATGCGCGCGCAAGTGGTTTAAGTACAAGCAATAAAGCGCTAAGAATTTGCCGTTGGATTGTGTCTTGCATGGACGCGGAATATAGGAGCGCCGAAAAAATGGGTCAATGAAATTAGATAGTTGGGAAAAATGGCCCAAGTTTCCGCTTTAGAACAAAAGCGAAACCATTGTAATTTCTAAAGCTATTGGCAAGTTTTGTGGGTTGATTTCATTGGGGTTTTTCGATCATTTTTTCCCAGATTTCGCTTAATAACTGATCGGCAAGAGAATTTTCAGACCATCTTCGTCCAAAATCGTAATTCCGAGCTTTTGCGCTTTTGTTAGTTTTGAACCAGCCTTGTCACCGGCGACCACGAAATCGGTTTTCTTGGAAACGCTGCCCGTGACTTTGCCACCGGCCGCCTGAATCAGCTCTTTTGCCTCTTCCCGGGTCATCGTCGGCAAAGTGCCGGTGAGGACGAAAACTTTGTCCAGGAGCGGCCCGTCAGCGGCGCTGGCGGAGGGCTCAGAGTCGGGCCAGGTCACCCCGTTGCTGCGGAGCTCGTCGATTACGGCACGATTGTGCGGCTCGTCGAAAAAGGCTCGGATGTGCGACGCGACGACAGGCCCTACATCGGGTACCTGCTGCAGTCCCTCCTCATCAGCCGCGACTATGCCCTCCAGACGCCCGAAGTACGCGGCAACGGCGTCAGCGGTAGCCTCGCCTACCTCGCGAATACCAAGCCCATATATGAAGCGTGAGAGCGTTGTCTCCTTGCTCTTGTTAATAGCATCCAGCAGGTTGTCCGCTGATTTTTCACCCATCCGCTCCAGGGCCACCAGCTCGTCTTTGGTAAGGGTGTAAATGTCGGCCGGCGTCTGCAGTCTGTCAGCTGCTACCAGCTGTTCGATCAGTTTCGCGCCGAGGCCCTCGATGTCCATGGCTCGCCGCGAGACAAAATGCTTCAAAGACTCAGTACGCTGTGCCGAACAGAAAAGTCCGCCGGTGCAGCGCGCCACGGCCTCGCCCTCCGGACGTGCAACCTTTGAGCCGCACACCGGACAGTTTTCGGGTGCGCGGACTTTGCGCGTCTTTGCCGGGCGCTTGTCAGCTACGACCTTGACGACCTCCGGGATCACATCACCGGCGCGCCTGACGACGACCGTATCGCCCACTCTTACGTCCTTGCGATGCAGCTCGTCCATGTTATGCAAGGTTGCGTTACTGACCGTCACGCCGCCCACGAATACAGGCTCAAGCCGTGCAACCGGCGTGATGGCACCGGTGCGCCCGACCTGGAACTCGATATTGTTGACGACGGTGAGTTCTTCCTGCGCCGGGTATTTGTGCGCGATCGCCCAGCGCGGCGCGCGCGAGACAAAGCCCAGCTCCTTTTGATAATCGAGCCGGTCCACTTTATAGACGACACCATCGATATCGTAGGCAAGGTCGGCACGACGCTCGCCGATCTCTTTGTAGAAATCGAGGCAGCCTTCGATTCCCTGCACCACTCGGCGCTCCGGGCACACTTTCAGGCCCCACTGCTGCAGGCGATCCAGTATTTCGCTGTGTCGGCCCGGAATCTTGCCGCCCTCGTAATGCCCGACCGAATACACGTAGATGTCCAGTGGCCGTTCCGCCGTCAGGCGCGGATCAAGCTGGCGCAAACTGCCGGCTGCCGCATTGCGCGGGTTAACGAACGTCTTCTCGCCTTTGGCTAATGCGGCTGCATTAAACTTCTCAAAGCCGTCGCGCGGCATGAAGACTTCACCGCGAACTTCCAGTGTGGATGGATAGCCCTTGCCCGCAAGACGCAACGGCACCGCCGGAATCGTCCGCACATTGTGGGTAATGTCTTCGCCGGTATTGCCGTCGCCACGCGTTGCGCCGCGAATGAGCTTGCCGTTCTCGTACACAAGGCTGACGGCCGCGCCATCCAGTTTCGGCTCTACGGCATAATCGAGTGGCTCGTCTTCGGTCAGCTCGAGTCGATCAGCGACGCGCTTGTGAAATTCGCGCAGGTCCTGTTCGCTGAATGCATTGCCAAGCGACAGCATCGGCAGCACGTGACTGACCGTACCGAATGCCGAAATCGGCGCGGCACCTACGCGCTGCGTCGGCGAATCGTCAGTGATGAGCTCAGGGTATTCTGCTTCCAGCTCCTGCAGTTCGCGCATCAGGCGATCAAACGCAGCATCCGAAATCTGTGGATCGTCCAAGGCATGGTAGCGGTAGTTGTGCTCCGCAATGTCACGCCGCAGTGCGTCGATCTTCTTGCGGATACCGGCGGATGCCATCGACAAAGCTGGCCGGCTCAGGCCACTTTAATGCCGTGCTGGTACTGAATGATTTCTTCGCGCAGGTAGCGTTCGCGCTGGATGCTGAGCGTACTGCCGGATTCGTCCAGCAATTCAGCACCGAGTTTCGTTGTCAGGCTGCGCGCCGCGTGCATCATGAGGTCAAAGGCCTCTGCCCCATCGATCGGCCCGGGCAACACCATGAACAAACTGATGCCGGGAAATTTCTGTTCGCGCAGGTTGGCGAGATCGAAACTGCCAGGTTCAACGAGGCTTGCTGCACTGAACACCACCCGATTCTCGTCGACGCCATCGTAGCAATGGAAAATGCCAAATTTGCCGTGGCGCATGCCTGCAGCCCGCAGCCCCAGTGCCAGCTCGTCGCCCGGGAACGCCCCACGATGCGGGGCAATGAGGCGTAGCGTTACGATTTTCTCCGGCGGCGCGGCAGGCTCTTCGTCGGCATCGTCGGTCGGCAGAGACTCGTCGGATTCGCTCGCCAGCCCGTCGAAGGTATCGGCTTCGTCATCAGCGCCGGCAATCAGCGACGGTTCGCGACGATCGGGAAGATTATTCAGCGATGGGCGGTTTGCTTCGCGGCGGCCATACCAGTAGACGCCGGCAACCACCAGCACTCCGAACAACAACAGCAACCAACGAAGACCATCCATACAGACACTCGATCTTACGCAAGCCTAGCTTGCAGCCATTTTGACCGCTTCATCGAGATCAACGGTAACCATGCGCGACACACCCGGCTCCTGCATCGTCACACCCGTCAGCTGCCGCGCCAGTTCCATCGTTACCTTGTTGTGGGTAATGAACACGAACTGCACTTTCTCCGACATGGTTTTGACAATCTCGCAGAAACGACCCACATTGGCATCGTCCAGCGGCGCATCAACCTCGTCGAGCATACAGAACGGCGCCGGGTTCAACTCGAAGATCGCAAACACGAGTGCGACGGCCGTCAGCGCTTTCTCACCGCCCGAAAGCAGATGGATCGTGCTGTTGCGCTTGCCCGGCGGGCGCGCCATTACCGTAACACCGGCTGCCAGCAAATCATCGCCGGTCAGCTCCATGTAGGCGTGACCACCACCGAACAGGCGCGGGAACAGCACCTTGAAACCGGCATTGACGCGTTCGAACGTTTCGCGGAAGCGCGTGCGTGTCTCGCGATCAATTTTGCGAATCGCGCCTTCCAGCGTCTGCAAGGCATCCTGCAGATCGTTGAGCTGAGAATCGAGATATTCCTTGCGTTCCGATTGTTCCTTGAATTCGTCGATGGCCGCCAGATTGATCGGGCCGAGTCGGTCGATACGCGCCCTCACCTTTTCGAGCTTCTCCTCCCAAAGGGTTGCGTCGGCATCGTCCGGCAGGGTTTCCAGTAACGGCTGCAGTTCATGCTGGGTGGCTGCAAATTGCTCTGCAACGCCTTCACGACGCACCCTGACTTCCTGCGCTGCCATCTTGGTTTCACTGACCTGCTGACGCGCTTCATCGACATCCTGGTCAATCTGCATGCGGCGCTGATCGTGCTCGCGCAAGCGCAGTTCGACCTCATCCACGAGCTTGCGTGCGCTCGTCAGTTCGCCTTCGACGCTGACGCGCACCTGCAGCAATTTTTCGAGTTCCGCTTTCTTCTCGACGAGCGGCTCTTCGCCGTGTTCGAGCTGCTGACGAATTTCCCGCTCGCGTCGACCGAAATGCTCGAGCTGTTTTTGCATGCGTTCGAGACTTTGCGCAGCGGACTCCTTGCTGGTGCGGCGACTTTCGAACTGAATCGCCATCTCCTGCGCAGAACGGCGGTCCTGGTCAGCCTGCGAGCGCACGCGTTCCAGCTCGGCACGTAGTTCTTCGCGCTGCGCTTCAAGATTGCTGCGTTCTTTTCCGAATTCCTCAAGCGCTGCTTTCGCCGTTTCAAAACGGTGCCGTGATTCAGCCAGCTGTTCAGCAGCGAGCCGCTGCTCTGCTTCGAGTTCGTGCTGTTCCTCGGCGATCGCCTGCACTCGCGCATTCGCCTGGTCCATGCGATAGCGGGCCGCATCGAGACCCGCCTTGATTTCGGAGTACTCGCCCAGCAAGGACGACGCATCCTGCTGCAATGACTCGCGCTTTTCTTCCAGCTGGGTCAGGCGCATGCGGCCGTCAGCCAGCAGTTTCCTCGCGCTGTCGGCGCGGGCCTGCTGCTCGCGAATGTCGCCTTTGAGGCGCCGCATCTCGTGCTCGCGCCCGAGAATACCCGCCTGTTGGTCCTTGTCGCGGCACACGCGCAGCCAGTCGCGACTGAGCCACACGCCGTCACGCGTAATAACCGATTCGCCTTCCGCGAGGCGAGCACGCATCGCCATGGCGTCATTCAGCGTGTCGGCGGTTCTGACCGAATTCAGCAGGCTGCGCAGCGCATCGGGCGCCTTGCGCACGCGCGCACCGAGCGTCGCCGTTTGCGAAGACCCGTTGCCGTTCGAGCCGCCGCTGCCGTTATTCGCCAGCAAGGTCACGCTGCCGTTGTCGAGGCGCGCAATGTTCGCCAGCGCCTGCGATACGTCGTCAACGCAAACTGCCTGCAGGTAGTCGCCCAATACCGTTTCGGTTGCGCGTTCCCAGCCGTCGTCGACATCAAGCGCCTGCGCTACACGCTGGTTGTGATCGATACCGGTGGCTTCGAGCCAGCCTTGCACTACCTCGTCAGACTGCCCAAGCGCAGCCTTTTGCACCGCTTCGAGCGATGCAAATCGCGACTGTGATTTCTGCAGCGTCGCATTACGTTCGTCGACGAGGCTGGCCAGCTTGCCATCCTGCTCGCGCAGCTTGCGAATCTTGTCGGCAACGTCAGTCAGGTGATGATCAAACTCATCACGTGCCTGCCGCGTCCGCAATTCGCGTACGGCAAATTGTTCGAATAACGCTTTGAGCTCCTGCGGATTTGCGGCCTGGCCCGCATCGCCGAGTTTGCGCAGCCGCTCGCCGAAGCTCGCGAGGCGCGAGTCGATCTGCTCGATCCGCGTTTGCTCGACATTGAACGTCTGCTCGGCGTCATTAGCTTTCGCGGCGTAGGCGTTCCAGTGTTCCTGCCAGCTCGCCAGCGCCTGCTCGGCCTGTGCTAACGACTGCGATGAGCGCTGCTCGCTGTCTCGCGCCTGCTGCAGTCCCGGCATCAATTCGCTGAGCGTGAGCTCCAGCTGCTCTATCTCGGACTGATCCTGATTTATGTGTGCGCCAATTTCCTGTGCGCCTGTTACGGCCTGTTCGAGATCTTCCCTCAGTCGCTGCCGCAGATCGTGGGCATGCTCGATACTTTGTTCCAGTCGAGCAATTTCGGAGCCGGCTTTATAAAAGCGGGCCTGTACGGCATTGAATGCTTCGCTGCGTTCGCCCTGCTCGGCGCGGCAGCGTTCGATCTGCGCTTCCAGCTTGCGCTGTTCGGCGATAGCGGCCTGCAACGCCGTTTCCTTGTCTGCCAGCCGTGTATCCGCCTCGTGCGCCGCGGTGTCCAGCGCGCGCATGCGCAAAGCCAGAAGCTCCGCAACCGTCAGGCGCTCTTCGTCTTTCAGCTTGCCGTAGCGTTCAGCGGTCTTGGCCTGGCGATCCAGGTGTTTAAGCTGCTTTTCAACTTCCTCAAGCAGGTCCATCAGGCGGTCGAGATTTTCCTTCGTGTGCTTGATGCGGTTCGACGTTTCGCGGCGACGCTCTTTGTACTTCGAGATACCCGCTGCTTCTTCGATGAACACACGCATCTCTTCCGGCTTCGCTTCGATCAGGCGCGAAATCATGCCCTGCTCGATAATCGAATAACTGCGCGGACCAAGACCGGTGCCCAGGAATATGCCGGTGATGTCTTTGCGGCGGCATCTCGTGCCATTCAGGTAGTAAGTGGAGATTGCGTCGCGTGACACTTCACGGCGAATCGAAATCTCTGCGTACTTCGCGTACTGGCCGTCCAGCGTGGTATCGGTGTTGTCGAACAACAGCTCAACGGATGCCGCGCCAACGGGTTTGCGGGCGCTGGAACCGTTGAAGATAACGTCGGTTATGGAATCGCCGCGCAGGCGGCTGGCCGAGCTCTCACCCATCACCCAGCGGACCGCATCGATCACATTCGATTTGCCGCAACCGTTGGGTCCGACGACGCCGACGAGATTGCTGGGAAAGGGAATTGTGGTGGGGTCTACGAAGGATTTGAAGCCGGCAAGCTTGATCTTGCTTAGTCGCATTGGGAGGTATTACGCCAAGGTTGTCGTGAAATCGGGCTAGTGTAATGTAAATGCCCCGATAAAACGATTGTCGCTGCATTCAGACAGGCAGGTTTGTTTTGAGCCCTTGCAGGCCGGAAAGCGGCATTCTCCTGCGCATTCTGGCGCCGTTCCGGCCGTCCGCAGGCAGCATTTGGCCTCTGCGGCCTTTGCCCGCGAAACGCTGGATTTCCCAGCGAAATGCGGGCTTCCATGTTCTGGTCAGGCATGTAT
>JBATFU010000011.1:0-7437 GCA_049665065.1 Woeseia sp.
ATCCAGTAGCGTGAGGTGGCAATGAACGGCTCGTGGCTGTATTGCTCAAAAAACATCCACTGCAGAACCTGCGCCTGCTCAAGCTTTGTCGTTGGGCACAATGGCGTGCCACTGCCCAGATACCACAGCGCGGCATTTGATTCCGGCAGGTTGACGCCGTCTGGCGTCACCAACACCGGGATTCGGCCGTTCGGGTTGATCTTGAGGAAGGCTTCAGTGCGCGACTCGCCGCGCGTAATGTCGATGGGTATGCGTTCAAACTCGATACCCAAATGCGCCATGGCCAACCGCAGTTTGTAGCAGTTGCCGGAAGAACCGAATTCGTAAAGTTTATACATGACTATCCTGGTTAGTGAATTTGCAGACCATTTGACCAGAGACCAATCCAGGTATATCTGCGATTGGTTCGAAGACACGCGCCTGCCGGCGTTACTGTGGGCCCGGGCAGTTTACTCGCTCCAGACGGCCAGCTCGTTGCCACTCGGCTCAATGAAATGAAATCGACGACCACCCGGAAACGAGAAGATGGGCTTCACGATGGTGCCGCCCGCCGCTGCCACGTTCGACTGGGTCTGCTCCAGATCCTTGCTATACAGGACAATCAACGCGCTGCCCCTCGCTGTTGTCGCGCTCAGGTTCGAACGGTAAAAGCCGCCATCGATGCCCTGGTCGGAGAACGACGCATAGTCCGGCCCGTAGTCTACAAATGCCCAGCCGAAGGCGTTCCCGAAGAAGGCCTTGGTCTTTTCAATATTGCTGGCTGGAAATTCAACGTAGTTGATTTTTTCATGAGCGGCCACGGCAATGGTCCTGTTTCGATGAAGAGATCCGCGGATGCGGATAAAATAATGCAGAAAATCTTTGCAGCGCGCCCTGAGTCAGCATCACTGCAACGAATGCAAGCCGAACATGTTGCCTTCAGTATCAAACGCAAGGGTAATGAAGCCATACTCCCCGATTGATATTTTGCCACGATGCAGCCGCCCGCCTGCTGACTCCACTCTGGATTCTTCATCAGCGCAGTTTTCGCAGCTGAAGTAAATCAGGGTGCTGTTTCCTCCTGACGGATAACCCGACATATACACCAGCGCACCCGATGCCCCATAGGATTCCGAGTTCATCGGGAAAGCCCACATTTCGATCGCGGGGCTGTTCAATCGCTCCAGCGTCACACCCAGTACGTTTTCGTAAAAGCCCCTGGCACGAGACATGTCCTGAACGTATATCTCAAACCAACCTGCCGCATTCGTTTTCATGAAGTCTTACTCCCACAGCTTAGGTCAAGCACCACGGAGGCCGTTGCGGTCTGTTTCTAGACCGGAGTCTCAGCTTTTTCTACCCGGACCGGTCGGCTGACGATTTCACGAACAGGATTTTCCTGCACTTCAATTGGCAGCGTAATCTGCACCAGCGTGCCAGTTCGCTGGTCACTCTGAATCGTGATGCTGCCGTTGAGCTCTTCGACCAGCCTCGCAACAGTCGCGAGACCAAGTCCGGAACCGTCTTCACGAGTTGTGAACAGCGGCTGCATCGCGGCGGCCAGCGTATCGGACGACATTCCGCAGCCATCGTCCTGCACCTCAAGCGCCACGCTCGCAGGCACGTTTTTGTCGCCTTTTCGCTCAAAAATCAATCGGGTACGAATTATCAGGTGGCCACTGTCATTGATCGCCTGACGCGCATTCACTGCCAGATTGATAAGAACCTGATCGATCTGCCCCGGGCTCGCGGCGACACGCGCTTCACCGTCGCAAATTTCGAACATTACTTTCATACGCGAGCTGCCGAGCGCTTCCATGAGCAGCTGCGTATTGCGCAGGTGGTCGTTCAGGTCAACAACTGTCGCCTCATCCTGTTGCGGCAAACCTATCTGCAGCAAACTTCTCGACAGTGAGAGCGTCTTGTCTAACACCGTGCGAATGGCCAACAGTTCTTCTTTCTGGGCATCCGGCAAATTCCCGCGAATCTTCATCAGGTCGCATCGAAACGACATGGCAACCAGTAAATTGCCAATGTCGTGTGCGATTCCGCCAGTGATATCCGCCAGTGCCTGCAGGCGTTCTACTTCGGCGTTCCGTGCCAGCAGTTTCCCGTTTTCGATCGCGACAGCAATTTGGTTGGCGACGATCTCGAGTACTCGCTGGTCCGATTCCCGATAGGCATGCTTGCGCGTAGATTCAATGTTTACAACCCCGATTACCGTATCACCAGACCACATCGGAACACACAGTTCCGACGCAATATTCGTCTGCGAATCGAGGTAACGTTTATCTGTGGATACGTCGTCGATGCGCAGACTCTCACCGCTCTGCGCAACCCATCCGGTTATGTTCTCACCAACTTTCAAGGCCAGTGAATCAAGGTAAGCCAGATCAGACTCAAGCACGCCTTGCCCAAGACCGCGATCGCTGACCGCAAAAGTCTTGAGTGAGTCGCCGTCTATCAGATAGACCGCCGCAAAATCGTGATGTACAACGTCTTTGAGCAAGGTTATGACATCACGCGCCAATGCGGCCGGATCGCGAAGTCGATGCAGATAGGTACTTGCGCGATGCAGCGCCTCAAGTTCGCGAAAGCGTTGCCGCTGGTCGGCTGAATTGCCCGCAATGCTTGTATCGGAATCTGTCACAGGCAGCCTTTAAGGCAAGTTAGCGTATATCGTGATGCGAAAAACACCGCACGCGTGCGCGATTTTAACATCAGATCATCGGCCAAAAACGTAGTCTTGGAAATAAATGCAAAGCAAGCCTGTAAACCCGTCAAGTTTTGCGTTGGACTTAACAAACTCCCGCGGCAGGGCAGCAGGCTTGAAGAGCAATTGACAGATACTGGCTGTCATTTTAAATAGTTTGTTGAACAAGCGCTGAATCCGCTTCGTTCGATTGGTCTGTCTTGGAAAGATTCTCGCGAACCTGCAAAGACGCCCTGATCGGGTTAATAACGCACGACTGAATCGCAAGCCTTGCAAAACGAAACCGCCAGAACGACCGAATGTACAACCCGCTTGCAAACAGGATTCACAGACTTTTGCGCATTTTGATAACCACGTTCTGAGCGCCGTTTTCGGCGACATGGGTTTCGCGGTCAAATTCCACGTAGCCTTTGGCGATGTACAACGGCTCCCCGGCCAGCGTGGAGCCCAGCTCAATGCTCGTGAAGCCGGCCTCACGTGCCGCCGCCTCACCGAGCCTTAACAACAGCGTGCCAACGCCGTGGCGAATCCAGGATGGATGCGTGTACATCGCCCGAATCCTCGCGGGCTCAGTCGCGGGATCGCTGTAGGAATCGTCCCGCCCTTTGGTGTGACCACCGCCGTACAGCGTTCTTCGCTTGCCCCAGCCACCGCAACCAACGAGTATCGTCTGGCCTTGCTGCGTCGTTTCGATTACGAAGTAGGTCCGGTCTTCGATGAGCGTCAGATCAACACCCATGGTTTCATGCGCAGCTTCAATTTCCGCTGCCGACAGGTACGACTTCATGTTCTCGAGTATAGAAAGCCGCATCAGCTCGATAATCGCAGGAATGTCCTCTGGAGTCGCCAGTCTGTGGGTCAGCTTAGTCACTTCGGATCGAACTACCTTTCAGACAGCCGCTGAACTGATAATAACCTGGCAGCGCTGACTGCACCCAGTTGCCGATAAACACGCGATACGACTGTTCTTAACAAAACTGTTGCGCAGTACGGCCGGCAAAGCGCGTGCAATCTTATCAGTCGGACGCACGCTCAGTCTCACGCGCAGCTTTGTAAAACAGCATTGCCGACAACAGCCAAAGGGCCGCGAAAACTCCACTCACGATAAACGCCTTACCGAAACCCATAAGCAGCGTAGTCACAGCAACCAGCGCCTGAGCGAATGCCGTCGCCACAAACGCTTGCGCCATACCCTGCGACTTGAAGCGTGCCAAAAACACGCCAATGAACGCGATCCCAAGCACGCCCACGTACATCATATTCGCAGCATGGTCCTGGTCGCCAATCATGCCTACCGCCAGATTGATCCAGATTAGAAAAAAGGCTGATACGACAGCAACGCCGGAAGCAAGCTTATAGGCGCGATGCGGCGAACGCCGTGTCATCAGCTCATAGATGCCGCAAGCGCCGAACAGCATGACGCCGAAGACGATGAAATCGGCCGCTGTCCACGCCACTTCGCTGGTGAATTGCATCGCCACGGCGGGCAGGAACAAGAGCAACACAGCAACGCTCCAGCGCGCAACTCTCCAACGGTTCGCCTGTAGCAGATGATGATTTTCCGGCTGATATTTGATGGTTTCGTCTCTGCGCAAAATTGCCCGACCAGGCGCTGCGTACGCGAGCTTAGCAGCGCAATGTTAACTGCACCAATAATACCCCACGAACTTCGTACCCAGGACACCTCAGCAAACGCTTCTATCCCGTCGAAATGCCGTATCGGCATGCTCGAGGCGATTGCAGTTCTGTCAGTCGCAAATAGACGGTTCCGCCGTTGCCCTTTGCTTCCACTTTATTCATGATCCGGCCGCTGCGGAACTATGCGATCAGCCGTTTGCGTTGGTGATGAAACGAGCGGATGGAACCCACCGTAGGCCATTCGTGTAGCATCGAAACCGGAGTTCGACGAATCGATCATATCCGCCATCCTGGCATCCGCCGCGACCTTCTCGTTTGCCAGATCGCGCGCCTCGCGAGAATCAAATACTACCCAGCCGAACACGATCACTTCTCCCTCCTTTGCAGCTACAAGATCAGTGAATGAGCGCGTTCCATCTAAATGCAAATCGTCACCGACGTATTCCCTGTAGTCGAGGGCGCCATGTTCCTTCCAGATTTTGGCAACCGCTTCGGCGAGTCGCTGGTACTCGGTTAGTCGATCGCGCTTAACAGGCAGGACGAATCCGTCGATGTAATGAGCCATAGCTGCTCCGATAGTGGTGACTGACTCTCGTGTTTTCAGTCGGGTAGCGACCAAGCTCCCGCGCACTTGGCGCCGACCGCCTGGAGCGGCAGCGCAACGCGGGCTGGGTCAAGTAACGGGTGTTTACATTGTCAGGCAGCATTGTCTGCATACTCAGTGACTATGCCCTGCCAAGTGTTCTTCAACTCACGCATCAATCCGCCGAATGCTTCTCTTTCTGTTATCAGGCGACTTTGATCGACAGCGCTTGCGCTACCCCAGGCGCTGGTGGTTTTCGTTTCGGTAGCAGATGCCTCAGAAACACCATACACATACCCAGATCGAGTATCGACGAAAATTGCCGATGCTGTACTGGTGACAACTGTCTCCCTGTCGCGAAGCATACCCAATGAAACAAGGCTGAGTGGCCCGATCGTTTTACCATCCACGCGAAACGATGTATCGATCGTAAACACCAGCAGTATGTCCGATTTCAGGCTGGCCGCCGCGGTTCGTAGATCCCGAAGGCTTTCCAGCTGACTCGGCAACAATAGGCGGCTTAGCGGTGTAACACTCTGAACGCCGGGAAAGCCAGCGAGCGTTGACGCTTCGGCGTCGCTCATAAACTCTCGAGTAGTCACTACAGAGTAAGCGCCTGTTCCGTAGGTATTTGCGCTATAGGATTTATAGCTTGGAGACTGTATTCGAGCAAACGCCAGCACAACAGGGAAATGAGCCGCGGGTTTCCGCGCCATAATGCCTGCTATTTCTTCTGAATCAATGCTGGCTAAATCGACAGGGCCGCCCGGTGTTGTATACGATGCGCATCCAGACATCATCGTAAGAAAGCTAATACTCAGCAGGGTAAAAACATGCAAAAGTTTCACTTGGCTATTCTCCGTTTCACTTGGCTATTCTCCATAGTGCCGCCTGACGCCCACTGCAACCGGTTATTAGGCCGGAGTTTGTGCGACCCCATATCGTATTGCATCCGAAAGAGTATCAACGTCGATATTTTCGGGTTTTCGCAACTTGATGCAATACCCTGTCACGCTCGCCGTGCCCCATTCTTGCCATAGGTCTAGGCTAAGTACTTGTTGTCGTTGCTTCCAATAATGTAGAACGAGACTTCTGTTGTGTTTGCACTAATGTCGATCTGATAGAATTCTCTGGATTTTTTTATCGACATACTCAATGGTTTGCACTCCTTTACCGATGTACGGGTTAAAACCGCCCGGCCGCTCTAGTCTCCCCATCAACCAACCACAATTTGCAAACCGGCATCGTTCCCGGAATGACGCCGTGAAGCCCTTGCATATCACTGTGCTTTGGCTCTGGCTGAGCTGCGATGCAGTTCTTGATTTGGCTTTGTACGTTCATAGCGCACTCTTGTCCTTGGTCGCTGTCTGCGTAGCTCCGGCGCCGAACGTTCAAGCAAAGCAGGCGCCGCCGGTAGCTTGCTAGCCCGGGCCTGGTGGTCTGTCGCTGGCGCTCCGCAATAGCGAGAAGTTAAACCTCGGGCTCATGGCACACCGCTTCGATATTGTGCCCATCAGGGTCAATGACGAAAGCGGCAAAGTAGTTCTTATGATAGTGCGGGCGCAGACCAGGCGGACCATTGTCTTTGCCACCTGCCTCGAGAGCTGCTCGATAAAACGCTTCAACCTGCTGCCGACTCTCGGCAACGAAAGCCAAGTGGAGATGCGCTGGCTTCTCCTCGGTCTGATACAGGCACAACGAAACCTTACCCTTTGGTTGGCTAAGCTCGACACCATTTGGCGGCCACTCCGTGACGTCAGTAATACGGAGTGGTTCGAGTGCCTTGAGGAAGAATGCTTTGCTTGCTGCATAGTCGCTGACACCGAATTTAACGTGATCAAACATAGACTCTCCTGAAGGGTGTTGACCTATACGCTTTTCGCTCCAGACCATTCGTGAATTGGCAGATCATCGGCGCTCCGAACTGCACGGCTCGCCGCTTCGGAAGGCTCACGCCGAGCTACCCGGCGCTTGTCGGCGGCCGAGCGGAGCGGCAGCGAGACGCAACAACGGTTACACCGCCAAAGTATGTCGCCCATCTGGATTTGGTGCTTTCGCTTAATTCCATGACGCCGCTTTAGGCCACCTGACGGCTAGGCTCACACGCACTTGACGAAGCTCGCCTGTAGCGGCAGCGCAAGCTGGGCTGAGTAAACATGTGACGAGAGCAGCGCATTGTTAGGCGGCATTTGCGATTTTCCTTACGCTATGCCGAAAGTACAGCTCGGCCAAATACCAAGAAAGCCACGCCAAGAATCCACCTATGGCCCCCACAACGATGTAAAGCTCACCCTTCTCAATCGCTTCATCGATGTAGGAGCGTCGAAGCCAACCAACGGCGAATGAACCTAGAACCGCCCCGATCGTCGCCAACCCAAACTGGAGGGCGCGCGATTTCTCTACGGCCAAGCGAACGATTCGACGTACCTCTTCGTCACCGCGCATAGCCAGAAGCGGCATATTCTCCTTAGCCCATTCCATACGTTTTCTCTCCGCAGAACGAAACACCAGCACTACCTAATGT
>JBATFU010000012.1:0-1527 GCA_049665065.1 Woeseia sp.
GAGTACGTACTCTGACACCCTTGCTCTGGCCGGCCGTTTTTTGCGCCCGATATTTGCAAGGCTGCTGGCGATTTGCGGCCAGGGCTGCGACCACGGGTTATTCAAGACTTTTAGACCAGGTCGTCGGCGGTCGATTAGAGCGCCTCTGCCAACTGAAGCAAGCCGGCGCTACTCTGTCTCAAGCAGCACGCCGCGCGCAGCGTTTAGCGTGACAGCGCCCTGAATCGCCCCGTCGTCGAGGTGATGCTACCTAGCGTTGCAGGTACGTCGATAAAGTTGCCCTGCACGAAATCGATGCCGTTCTCGCGCAGCCAGTCGAAATCCTGTTGCTGTTCGACTTGCTCGGCAATAACCCGAAACTGCATCGTGCGCGCCAGCTTGATCATCGCCGTCACGGTTTCCTGATTAATTTCGTCAGTCAGCAGGTTCCGTGTGTAGGCGCCGTCTATTTTCAGGTAGTCAACCGGCAGGTCCTTGAGCCGCGAGAAAGCACCAAGGCCTGAGCCGAAATCATCGAGCGCGAATTCGCAGCCGATACCGTGCAGCACTTCGATAAACCGGCGAATATTTTGCGCGTCGTTCGTTACGACCGATTCATTCACTTCGAAAGCAATACTGCCCGGCGCGACGCCGCTGCGATCGAGCGAATCGACCACGAAGTTCAGGAAGCCCTCGTCATTCAGCGTTTGACCCGAAATATTGATCGAGCAGCTACGGCCTTTTGGCAACCGTATTTCACCTGAATTAAGCGCCGCGAGTGTCGCCGATACTACCCAGCGATCAATCTGCGGCATCAGCTGGTAGCGCTGTGCAGGGCGCAGAAAGTCTGCCGAATTCGAGAGTCGGTTCTGTTCGTCCGGCATGCGCAGCAGAACTTCAAATGCCGGGCCGTTAGCGTGGCCGCTGATTGCAATTATCGACTGCAGCGCGAGCTCGAAACGGTCCTCGTGCAGCGCGGTCTGCATTTGCCGCAACCACTGAATGTCACCGCGCTCGCGGGCAATCGCCTCGTCACGCGATGAATAAACATGCACCTGGCCGCGGCCGCGCTGCTTTGCAACGTAGCACGCAGAATCGGCGGCACTGACAACGTCCTGCAGGTTGCCGCTGGCCTGCGTAATCTGCACAAGGCCGATTGAAATACCGATATTGAAAATCTTGTCCTGCCAGACGAAGCGGTAGTCAGAAACCGCGTTGCAGATATCACCGGCAATCTGCGACGCCTTGTCGAGCGGACACCGCGCGAGCAAGGTACCGAACTCGTCGCCACCGAGGCGCCCGACGAAATCCGAATCACGGACCTGGTCTTTTATCAGCGTCGCCACTTCGCGAAGCATGTTGTCGCCTGCAAGGTGCCCGCAACTGTCATTCACCGCCTTGAAGCGATCGAGATCCAGGTAACAAAGGATGTGGGACACGCCATCGTCACGCACCGTCGAGAATGATTGCTCGATCCGGCGCTCGAACTCGCGCCGGTTGATCAGACCGGTCAGGGGATCATGAGCTGCCTGGTAGCTCATTTTCTGG
>JBATFU010000013.1:0-21205 GCA_049665065.1 Woeseia sp.
GGGTCGCGCCGTCGTCTGGAACAACTGGCTTCCCCTCGGCGCGGCTGCCGCAGTTGCGCTGGTTGCCGTTGTCATGTGGAACGCCAAGGAACAGCCGGATGCGTTCACGTCAGCGGATTTCACGGCACCAACGATGGCAACGGATTTCGACATTCTGCTGGACGAGGATGAGCTGGAGATGCTTGAAGACCTCGAGTTCTACAGCTGGATCGATCTCGACGAGGAACTGTACGACAGCAATATGGATGAGCATGTCGGCTGAGACCCCCGCAACGATCACCGGCGTTTGTCTGGCGTTGCTGACGGCCTGCGTTGCGGCGTTACCGGCACAGGCCATCGCTGCGGAGGATATGCCGGACATGGCGCTGCTCGAATACCTCGGCAGCTGGGAAGGCACGGATGAAGACTGGGTGCTGCTAAACGATGACGAGCGCCCGGCAAACGAAGAGGCAGAAGGCGATTCCAACCGCGATAGCGTTGAATCGCAGGAGTCAGATGATGAACGCTAACTGGAAAACGGGTTTGCTCATGCTGGTGTTGACGGCGATGGCGCCGCTCGCACTGGCACAGGATGGCGCTCCCGACTGGCATGAGCTGACGGAGGAGCAACAGCAGGTGCTCGCGCCGTTTGCCGAACGCTGGGCGTCGCTCGATGCCGATCGGCGCGAAAACCTTGCCGCCGGCGCCACGCGCTGGGCGAGCATGTCGCGCGACGAACGCCAGGCCGCGCGTTCACGATTCCAGCAGTGGCGGCAGTTGTCGGACGAGCAGCGCGCCGCGATCCGTGAGCGCTACCAGGAGTTTCGCAACTTGCCGGCTGACGAGCGCGCGCGCATCCGCAACAACTACAAGCGCTTTCGTGGCATGTCACCGGAGCAGCGCGCGACGCTGCGTGATCGCTACCGCCGGATGACGCCGGAGCAACGCCAACGGCTGCGTGACCGCATGCGGGATCGTGCCAAGCAACGCCAGCGCGACCGGCCACAACGGCAGTGAACGAAGCGAAAAAAAACCGGCCAAAAGCGCCGGTTTTTTTTTGTGGCTGGATAGATTCCGCCTACAGCGCCTTCACCGCCTGGATGAGCTCCGCGGCCATCTCCTGGCCATCGCCGTACAGCATGCGCGTGTTGTCGAGGAAGAACAGCGCGTTCTCGATGCCGGAGAAGCCGGTGCCCTGGCCGCGCTTGATGACGATGCAGTTCTTCGCCTTGTCAGCGTTCAGGATCGGCATGCCGAAGATCGGGCTGGACGGATCGTTGCGTGCGCTGGGGTTGACGACATCGTTCGCGCCGATGACGAGCGCGACATCTGCCGTCGCAAACTCCGAGTTGATTTCGTTCTCGTCGTAGATGATGTCGTAGGGCACACCGGCCTCGGCGAGCAATACGTTCATGTGCCCCGGCATGCGTCCCGCGACCGGGTGAATCGCAAACTTCACGTCGACATCGCGGTCGCGCAGGATCTGCGCGAGTTCCCAGACCTTGTGCTGCGCCTGTGCCACGGCCATGCCGTAACCCGGCACGATCAGCACTTTGTTGGCGAACGCCATCATGACGCCGACATCAGTGGCTTCAATGGCTTTCATACTGCCGCCAGGGCCTTCGACGGCTTCGCCACCGGTATCGCCAAAGCCTGCAAACAGCACGTTGCCGAGCGAGCGGTTCATGGCTTTTGCCATTAACTGCGTCAACAGCGTGCCGGCAGCGCCGACTACCGTGCCCGCAATGATCATTGCTGCGTTCTGCAGCACAAAGCCTTCGAACGCGACCGCAAGGCCGGTCAAGGCGTTGTACAGCGAGATAACCACCGGCATGTCCGCGCCGCCGATGGGCAGCGTCATCGTGACACCGATGATCAGCGCGATAATGAAGAACACCGTAACGGTACTGGCGCCGCTATGCTGCACGACGATGATGCCGGCGAGACCAAGTGCCACGACCAGCAACAGCACGTTCAGCAACTGCTGACCGCCGAACCGAACCGTGGTTTTCATCAGGCCCTGCAGTTTCGCGAACGCGATGAGGCTGCCGCTGAATGACACGGCGCCAATCAGGCCGCCGAGCACGGCGAGAATGCTGAACGTCAGGCCATGATCCGCACCGCTGAACAATTCGACCGCTGCGATCGCTGCCGCAGCGCCGCCACCCATGCCGTTGTACAGCGCGATCATTTGCGGCATGTCGGTCATCGCGACCTTCTTGCCGCTGACGTAAGCCGCGATACCGCCGATGGCGATGCCCGCCATCATCAGCAGGTAATTGCCCATGCCCGGGTTGAGGAAGGTTACGACCGTCGCAACCAGCATACCGGCGCCGGCCCAGATGATGCCGCCGCGCGCCGTAACCGGCGAGCTCATGCGTTTCAGGCCAAAGATAAACAGGATCGCCGCGAGGAAGTAGCTGGCTTCGATCAGCGTGCGCAAGGTCAGAAATTCGCTCATTTCTTACTCCCCTTGCTGCTCTTGAACATTTCGAGCATGCGCTCCGTTACGACGTAACCGCCGACCGCGTTGCCGGCTGCGAGAATCACGCCGATGAAACCGATCGAAATTTCGAGAGTGGTGTCAGCCCGGCCAAGCGCCACCATCGCGCCAACGAGCACGATGCCGTGCACGAAGTTCGAGCCGGACATTAAAGGTGTATGCAGGATAACCGGCACGCGCCCGATGACCTCGTGACCGACAAACGCGGCCAGCATGAAAATATAGAGTGCAATGAATCCGTCGATCATCAGGCTGCTCCCCCTTCAATCTTTTCCCGCGTGGGTATGTGGACGATCTCGCCGTTGCGCGTCAGCGCGGATTTTGCGAACACCTCGTCCTCCCAGTCGATCACAAGCTCGCCGTCTTTGATCGCCGGCGAAATAAAGTTGAAGAGGTTGCGCGCGTACATCTCGCTCGCGTGCCGCCCGAGTCGTGCGGCGAGATTCACCGGCCCGACGATCTTCACGTTGTGCCTCTCAACCGTTTCGCCGGCGACCGTGAGCTCGCAATTGCCACCCGTCTCGGCCGCAATGTCGACGATGACGGCACCGGGCTTCATCGCGGCTACGGCTGCGGCGGAAATAATTTTCGGAGCGGGCCGGCCCGGAATGGCTGCCGTTGTAATCACGACATCGGATAGCGCAATTTCCTTATCGAGCGCTGCCTGCTGCTGCGCCTTTTCTTCGTTGGTCAGTTCACGTGCGTAGCCGCCTTCGCCTTCTGCGGAAACGCCGGTCTCGACAAACTTCGCGCCCAGCGATTCAACCTGTTCCTTCGTTGCCCCGCGCACGTCGTAACCCTTCACGATCGCACCGAGGCGACGCGCGGTGGCGATCGCCTGCAAGCCCGCAACGCCGGCGCCGATAATCAATACCTGCGCCGGCCGGATCGTGCCCGCCGCGGTCGTCAACATCGGGAAGAACTTGTCGAGCGTCAGCGCGCCGATCAGCACCGCTTCATAGCCTGCGGCCGCTGCCTGCGAGGACAGTACGTCCATGCTTTGCGCGCGCGAGATGCGCGGTATCAATTCCATCGCAAAGCCCGTGTGTTTTTTGTTTTGCAGTGCACGCACCAGATCGGCATGCAGGTGCCCGTGCATGATGCCGGCAACCGTCGCGCCGTCTTGCAGGCCGTTGACGGCACTGGTCGCGGGCGACTGTACCGTCAGCAATAACTGGCAACCCTGCAGAACACCGTTGGCATCGGTGAAACTGACATCCTTGTAGTCGTCATCAAGGATCTTCGAGCCGCCGCCGGCGCCTCGCTCCATGATTACTGACACACCCAGTTTCTGCAGCTTGGCAGTAATCTCGGGCGTCAGGGCAACGCGGGTTTCGCCCTCGTGTGCTTCTTTCAGTACGCCAACCGTAAGCGGCATATCGCATTTCTCCGTCGCATTGATGTCGGTGGAATTTTGAGGATCCGGACTTCGTTCTTTACAGGCCCAGGCGGCCTCCGAAACGGTACTGATTAATGTGGCGATTGCCGGTAATCAGCGCGTAATTAAGCAGGCGGCATAATGACATAGCCTGCGTCATTCGCAAACTCGCCGGGAAAACGTTGATTTTTACCCCGACTGTTGCACACTAGGCTCAGGCCTTTTGGCTAGTAGAGGTGGAAACGAATGTTGTTTGGCGTTGCCTCGGAGATATCCCAGCAGGTCCTCAGAACGGACGTGTCGGGTATGCCCCTCGAATGGATCGACTACCGCGAAGCGGTGCGGCTCTATCACACCGAGCAGGTTGCCTATGCCTGCGGTACCCGTCTCTATACCTTGTTTGGCGGCAGCTGCGCGCTGACCGGCCGCCGCAGCAAGATCGATGTCAGCTCGATTATCGCCACCTACGGCACCAGCCAGGGCCATGCCTACGTGCATGAGCAGTACACGCCCCCGCTCAACAACCGCACGCTGTTCAAGCGCGATGCAAACCTGTGCCTCTACTGCGCTTTGCGTTTCCCGACCCGCGACCTGACCCGCGATCACATCACGCCCCTGTCGCAGGGCGGCAAGGATGTCTGGAACAATGTCGCGACTGCCTGCCGCCGCTGCAACAATCACAAAGGCGGACGCACCCCGGAACAGGCGCACCTGCAGCTGATCGCGGTGCCGTTTACGCCAACCTATGCGGAATACATCTACCTCAAGGGGCGGCGGGTACTGGCGGACCAGATGCAGTACCTGCTCGCGCACATCCCGCGTTCCAGCCCGCTGCACCGGCGGCTGACGGAGCATTTAACGATCGGCACCACGATCTTCGACGAGCCCGCCTAAATCCCTTATCCTCCGTTGCCATGCAGTACCTGATTGATGGCAGCGTTTACGTGTTCCGGGCCTGGTTTTCCATGCCTGACGACATGCTTGATCACGACGGCAACCCGGTTAACGCGTTTTACGGTTTCGCCCGCTTTCTCGGCGACTTCATGGAGCGCGTCAAACCCGAGCACGTCGCGGTGCTGTTCGACGAAAGCCTGTCGACCTCGTTTCGCAACGAAATCTATCCCGCCTACAAAGCCAATCGCGACCCGGCACCGGAAGAACTGAAAAAACAGTTCAGCCTGTGCCGCGAATACACGCGCGCGATGGGCATCATGGAATGCTCGCATCCGCAGTACGAGGCCGATGACCTGATCGGCACGCTGGTTTCACGTGGGCGCGCGAACGGTATCCCGTCCACGGTCGTTACGCGCGACAAGGATCTGGCACAGCTGCTGTCGAAGGCTGACGTGTTCTGGGACTTCGCGGGCAAAGGCCAGATCCGCTACGAGGGCGTCCCCGAAGTGTTCGGCGTGTGGCCGGAACAGATCGCGGATTTCCTCGCGCTGGCCGGTGACAGCGTCGACAACATTCCGGGCGTGCCCGGCGTGGGCAAAAAAACCGCTGCGGCCTTGCTGCAGCATTTTGGCTCGCTGGAAAAAATCTACGCGAACCTCGACACCGTCCACGAAGTCACCGTGCGCGGTGCAAAAACCCTCGGCGCCAAGCTCGACACGCATCGCGAGGCGGCAATGCTGGCGCGCAGGCTGACAGGCATTGCCTGCGATGCACCAATCGAGGAACTCGATATCGGCCTGCGTCCGCAGGCGCCAAAGCTCGGCGCCGTGAACGCGCTGTTCGACCGGGCCAACTTCGGCACGGCACTGCGTCGCCAGGCGGAGCGCGTCGCCGACCTGCGCTGAGTCGCATGCCGAACTGGGACAGCGTTGCAACGGTGCTGGCGGCCGCCGGCATTCGGCTTGATCAGGCGAACAAGCCTGTTGCGGTTGCCGGCGGCGACATCAGTGCTGCGTGGCGCGCGCCAACAGACAGCGGCGCGGTCTTCCTGAAAACCGGTACGGCAGCCGACATCGAAATGTTTTGTGCAGAACGTGATGCGCTGGCCGCACTCGCTGCAACGCAGACGGTGCAGGTGCCGGCAGCGCTGGCGCTGGGTACCGACGGCAGGACGAGCCTGCTGGCACTGGAGTGGCTGGACCTCGAATCTGCCACCAGGGCGGCGAGCCGCCGCTTCGGTCAACAGCTCGCTCTGCTGCATCGCCAAACCGCAGCGGACTTTGGCTGGCATCGCGACAACTTTATCGGCCGCACTCCGCAGCGCAATACGCGCCGCGACAACTGGCAGACGTTCTTTCGTGAGTGCCGGCTCGAATACCAGCTCGAACTGGCGGCGCAAAAAGGTTATGGCGGCGAGCTGCAATCGCTTGGCGCCTGGCTGTGCGCCAACCTGGCAACGCTGTTTGCGGGATACGAGCCGCAGCCGTCACTGCTGCACGGCGACCTGTGGGGAGGCAACTGGGCGGCCTCTGCCGGCGAGCCCGTGATGTTCGATCCGGCCGCCTACTACGGCGACCGCGAAACCGACCTGGCCATGACGCGTCTCTTCGGCGGATTCCCAGCTGCGTTTTATGAGGCCTATGAAGCGAGCTGGCCGCTGACGTCAGGCGCGGCCGAACGCGTAGCGCTGTACCAGCTCTACCACGTGCTGAATCATTTAAATTTGTTCGGCGGTAGCTACGAGGGCAGCGCGCTGGGTCTGTTGCGGAAACTGCGCGGTTTCATCGAGCGCTAGCTGGCCGGCTCTTCCGACACTTCGTAAGACTCGCCGAGAAAATCTTCGTCGAACAGGTACAGCCGTGTGCCTTCCGGTGCGGCGAGCACGGCGAACGCGCCTTCGAAGCCGGGGAACTTCTGCTTGCGCAGCCCGTGTTGTTCGATCGCAGCCTCGAGCGCCTTGCGATCGTGGCACTTGAAGCACAATGCGGGCCCGCTGAGTGCAATGCTTTCACTCAGGCCGAGCGGCACGCCTTCTGCATCGAAACGCAAGTGCGTCGTCGGTTCTTCACGAAAATCCGTGACGTGCGGCGCGAGTGGCGCCCAGAAGCGCGCGGACTGCACCACATCTTCTGCCGGCAGCGTGAGTTCGAAAAATGTGCCGCACAGGGAGTTTTCAGTAGCTTCCGGAGGCAGTGAAAACGTGCGCGCTTCGATCATCGATATCGTGTGGCCGTTGAGACTCTTGAACTGCAGCTCATTGAAGACGTCTTCATCAAGCCTCATTTCGGTGAATTCGTAACCGTGGCGCTGCATACTGCGCGCGCGCTTGCCGAGGTTCGGTTGCACAAACGTCAATGCCGGCGAATCGAAATCGAGATTGTGCAGGCCGATGCACAGGTCACCGTCACTGACGACGGCATAACCGTGCGACCAGACGTCGCCCGTCGAAAGCTCCCTGAAACCGAGGGCACGATAAAAGCGCAGCGAATCGAGAAGATCCTCTGACTGCACGCTGAACTCGAGCCATTTGCCCAGCATGTCAGTTCTCCGCGCCCATCGCCTGTGCCCGGGCGCGGCTCTTCTCGAGGTCTGCTGCAACCAGCGCTTGGTTCCAGTCCGGCGATGCCTCGGGCCAGCCGGACACGTGTTTTTCGATCAGCCGCGACAGGAACGTGACGTGGTCCTTGCGCGCATTCAGAGCCGGTATGTAGCGCAGCCTGCCGCCACCGGCCTCGCTGAAAAACTCGGCGTTCTGCATCTGGATTTCTTCGAGCGTTTCGAGACAGTCTGCCGCGAAGCCGGGGCAGACGACATCGATATCGCCGACCTTGTCCTTGCCCCATTGCGTCAGCAGTTCGTCAGTATAGGGTTGCAGCCAGGGGTCGCGACCAACGCGTGACTGAAAACTCAAGGCCCAGTCCGCATCGTCGAGTTGCAGGGCCTCGGCGACAAGTCGCGCCGTCTTCTGACACTGGCAGTGATAGGGATCGCCGTCTTCCAGCATCTTCCGCGGCAGCCCGTGGAACGAGAACAGCAGGCGCTCGCCGCTGCCGTTCCTTTCGCGATACTCGCGGATGCTGGCGACCAGGGCCGCAATGTAAGGAGGCGCATCATGGTAGTGATTGATAAAGCGCAGTTCGGGAATCCAGCGGCGTTTCACCAGCTGCGCAGTGACGTCAGCAAACACTGAGCCGGTCGTGGTGTTTGAGTACTGCGGGTAAAGCGGCAACAGCACGATGCGCCTGGCCTGCTTCTCGTAGAGTCTGGCCAGCGCTGCATCGATCGCTGGCTGGCCATAGGACATCGCCAGTTCGACATGCACGTTTCCGGACAATCGCGAGGCCAGTTGTTCTGCAACGCCAACGGTAATTTCCTGCGATATGAGCAACAGCGGCGAGCCGCGCTCGGTCCAGATCTTTTTATAGGCACGGGCACTGCGGGCTGGTCGAATACTGAGAATGACGAGGTTCAGGATCAGCCACCACAGCGGGCGCGGCAACTCAACAACGCGGCGGTCCCACAGGAACTGCCGCAGGTAGCGGCGCACTGCCGCGGGAGTTGGCGCATCCGGCGTGCCAAGATTGACGAGCAGCACGCCCAGCGATTCGGCCGTGCCATGCGCGAAGCGCGGTGATGATGCAAAGCGCGACATGCGGCAAAAATCCCACGTGATTCAATAATGCGCGACCTTACTAACAAACTGCCAAACGCGCCACTGATCGCCTACCATGTGCGGCCTGCAGAGGAGATCTTTACATGACGGACGAGCTACCGACGGCCGCGGCAACGGCCGGCAATCGCATGCGCCTGCTGCGTGACATTGCGACGTTGCAGGTCAAGCTGCTGGTCGATGGCTTCCGCGACCTGCTGCTGGTGCCGGCGTCACTTGTGCTCGGCTTGCTCAGCCTGCTGGGCAGCGCGGACAGGAGCGACAACAGTTTTTACGAGCTGCTGCGGCTCGGCAAGCGCAGCGAGCAGTGGATAAACCTGTTTGGCGCGATCGAAAACGACGACAGGATAGACAGCGCGGCCAGCGGCGACGACATAGATCGGATGGTGCAACGGGTAGAAACGTTCATCGTTGACGAATACCGCCACGGGCACTTAAGCAGCCAGGCACGCGAGAAACTCGAGAAGTCCATCACGCGGCTGCGCGATGCGGCAAAGCGCCACGCCGATTCCTAGCGACGAATGTCGCGACCGCTGATCAGGTCATCGATCGACGGTGGCGGATGGTCCGGCCCCATCTGGCCGGCCTTCAAACGACCGATGTACTCTTTGTAGGCACGCATCGCCTGGAAGCCGAAAATCCAGATTATCGGCAGGTTCGCGTAGATGATGACGCCGAGCCCGATCCCGGTCAGGTTGTCGAGATCCGAGCTCGTGGAGATGTGGCCCAGCGTTGCGACGAACGCGACCAGGCAATAGAAGATGCGGTACGGCACCACCGCGCGATCACCCAGGATGTACACCGCACCCTGCTCGCCGTAGTAACCCCAGGCAATGATTGTCGAGATTGCGAACAGCCATGAGCCGATGGTGATGAGCCATTTGCCGAGGCCCGGTGTCACCGAATCAAATGCCTTGGCGGTCAGCGTGGCGCCGACGTAATCACGGTACATGCCGCCGTCGAGATTGCGGGGCCGTGTCTCGCCCTCGTACGCATCCCACGTGACCACAAACCCCTGCGCGGTTTCACGCACCTTGCCCGGCAGGCGATGCAACTGCTGATTGCTCGATTCATTGTTATCCGCCGCGATGATCATCATCACCGATTCATCGTTGCGCCAGTTGCTGCCCGGCATCGCGGTTTCGGCAAACTGCCAGCCCGAGTCTGTCCTTTCGACCTGCGGCGCCTTGTCGAACATGTCGTCCGGGGCGCGATTCCAGACGCCCGTAGACAGGATGATCAGCGCGGTAAATGTGCACACCACGATTGTGTCGATAAACGGTTCCAGGCCGGCAACCAGGCCTTCGCGGACCGGCTCATCGGTTTTGACGGCGGAGTGCGCGATGGCCGATGAGCCCTGGCCGGCCTCGTTCGAGAAAATGGCGCGCTTCATGCCGAACAGGAATGCCGAACCCACCGTGCCGCCGACAAATGCGCCGCTGGCTTCGGTTGCGGTGAATGCCGATTTGATGATCAGCATCAGCATGGCCGGAATCTCGCCGACGTTGGTTGCCAGCACCCAGATTCCCGCGACGATATAGAACAGCACCATGACCGGCACCAGTACGCCGGTGACCATGCCGATGCGCTTGATACCGCCGAGCAGGACGGCCGCCACCAGCGTCGTCAGAATTACGCCGCTGATCCAGCCCTCCACGCCGAAGTACTCGAAAGTTACGTCGGCCACGTTCCAGGCCTGGACCATGTTGGCGCCCGTGCAGGCCGACAGCGCGATGCACAGCGAGAAAATGACTGCCAGCGTTTTACCCAGCCAGTCGAGGTCCGGCCGCATTTTTTTCAGGGCGAGGTCGGCGACCCACATCGGTCCGCCGTGCGGATTGTCAGGGTCGTCGGTATTGCGATACAGCATCGACAGCGTGACTTCGGTGAACTTGATCGCCATGCCGAGCACGCCGATGACCCACATCCAGAAAATCGCGCCGGGCCCGCCGAGTGCAATGGCGAGCGCTACACCGCCGATGTTGCCGAGGCCGAGGGTGCCGGAGAGCGCGGCGGTCAACGCCTGGAAATGATTGATCGCGCCGGGATCGTTCGGATCGTCGTAAACACCGCGAATGACGGCGGGCGCGTGTGTCAGTGCGCGGTACTGGCAGAAGCCGCTCCAGACCGTAAACAGCAACCCGGTGCCGGCGATGATGAACAGCCAGGTTTCGTTCCACAGCACCGCGTTAATCGATGCCAGTATCTGGCTGAGATCACCCATGTCGTTCCCCCGGGGCGTTGCCCCTCGTTCTTGTTTTCGAGTGTCAGGCGGCTTCCAGAATTGCGGTGACGCCCATGCCGCCCGCAGTACAAACAGAAATCAGGCCGCGACCCGAGCCTTTTTCATGCAGCAGTTTCGCCAGCGTTGCGACTATGCGGCCGCCGGTTGCTGCAAACGGATGGCCAATCGCGATGCTGCCACCTTTCACATTCAGACGACTACGATCAATGGTGCCCATCGGCTCGTCGCGCTTCAGACGGTCGCGACAAAACTCTGCAGATTCCCAGGCTGTCAGAGTGGCGAGTGTTTGTGCTGCGAACGCTTCATGAATCTCGTAGAAATCGAAATCCTGCAGGGAAAGGCCGGCGTCCTTCAGCATTTCTGATACGGCATAGGCCGGCGCCATCAGCAGACCGTCTTCATTGATGAAGTTAACGGCCGCTACCTTGCAGTACGTGAGGTAGGCAAGCACCGGCAGGTTTTTCTGTTGCGCCCATTCTGCAGATGCCAGCAGCACCGCCGATGCGCCGTCCGTTAGCGGGGTACTGTTGCCGGCGGTCATGGTGCCGGCCGCCGAGCGATCATAAACGGGCTTCAGTTTCGCGAGCTGTTCCATGCTCGTGTCGGTACGCACATTGTTGTCGCGGTCGACACCTGCAAACGGTACGACAAGGTCCTTGAAGAAGCCTTCTTCGTACGCTGCTGCAGCGCGCTGGTGGCTTGTCAGCGCGAGTTTGTCCTGCGCTTCGCGACTGACACCAAACTCCTTGGCGATAATCTCGGTGCTTTCGCCCATCGACAGCTTCGTGCGCGGCTCAACGACGCCCGGCAATTCGGGTTTGAAATGTCGCGGGCGCAACTTCAGGAAAGGCTTTATTCGTCCGCCGAGCGAACGCGCGCGATGTGCCTCCAGCAGGATTCGGCGATAGGCTGTCGGATAAACGATCGGCGCATCGCTGACGGTATCGGTGCCGCCGGCGATGCCGGATTCGATCTGGCCCAGCGCGATCTTGTTGCCAATCATGATGCAGGCTTCAAGGCCGGTACCGCAGGCGCGCTGCAGGTCCACGCCAGGCGTGCGCAGCGAAAGGCCGGAACTCATTACGGATTCGCGTGCGAGATTCCAGTCGCGTGAGTGCTTGATCACGGCACCCAGTGCGACATCACCAAGCACCTGCTTCTGCAGGTCGTACCTCTCGACGACCGCGGCAAGTGCCGCAGTCATCATGTCCTGGTTCGATTGCTTTGCGTAGGCGGTGTGCGATCGACAGAACGGAATACGCTGACCGCCCAGTATCGCGACGCGTCGTGCCTTGCCATCATGAAGCATTGTTTGCTCCGTTATTTTTCACAAACAGCGAACCGGCACTTTACACCAATGGCAGGAGCAACGTCACAGGCCCGTGCTAGAGTCGCGCCGACATGAGCAACTCAACTTCAACTGCGCGCAAAAGTTGGCCCGGGGAATCCGTTGCGATGCTGCGCATCGCCGGACCGCTGATCGTCAACAACCTCGCGATTGCCGGCATGCAGTTTGCCGACGCAGTGATGGCCGGCCAGCTCGGTGCAAAATCGCTGGCCTCGGTTGCCGTGGGGGCCAGCGTCTGGTTTCTCGGCTTCACCGTGATGCTTGGCCTGATGATGGCGATCTCGCCCATTGCCGCCCGGCACTTTGGCGCGGGCAACAAGGCGCTGATCGGTCGCTACACCCGCCACGGCTTGTGGCTGGCGATGGTCCTCGGTGTAACGCTGTATGCGCTGGCGAAACTCTTTGCCGGGCCGGCGCTGGCAGCCATCGGTGTGGACACCGGGTTTCGCGACACAACGGTCGCTTACATTCATGCAATCATGATCGGCGCGCCTGCGATCTGTGGCTTTCTTGCGTTTCGTTTTACGACGGAAGGCATCGGCCACACGCGGCCGATCATGTACACGTCGATCTTTGCACTGGTATCGAACGTCTTCCTGAACTGGGTGCTGATGTTCGGCAATCTCGGCGCGCCGGCGCTGGGCGCGGTCGGTGCGGGTTACGCCAGTGCCATTACGATGTGGCTGATATTTTTTATTCTAGGCAGCTACATGTGGCTGCACCCCTTTTACAAGTCGCTCGATATCTTTACGCGATTTCACCGGCTGCACCCGGCCGTCTTCCGCGAGATCATTGTGCTGGGCTGGCCGATTTCGATCACGATTACCGCCGAAGCCGGCTTGTTTTCGGCGGTGTCAGTGCTGATGGGTACGCGCGGCGCCGAGATTACCGCCGCGCACCAGATCGCGCTTAACTTTGCGTCAACCATGTTCATGGTGCCGCTGGCGCTCAGTTCGGCGACGACGATCCGCATCGGTCACGCGCTCGGCGCACTTGATCAGCACGCGGCGCGGTTGAGCGGTATTGTCGGCATCCTGATGTGTGGCGTATTCATGACGGCATCGGCAACGTTCCTGCTGGTGTTCCGCGACGCCGTTGTCGATCTCTACACCAATGACCCGTCGGTGCAGCGCATAGCGATAAGCCTGTTGCTGATGGCTGCCGTGTTCCAGGTGGCGGATGGCGTGCAGGTCGGTGCAGCTGGCGCGCTGCGCGGCTACAAGGACACGCGCACCCCGATGGCAATCAACATGTTCGCGTACTGGGTGCTGGCGTTTCCGCTTGCTTACATGGCGGCCGTCGTCTGGGTATCGCCACCGTCCTATATCTGGGGCGGCTTTGTACTGGGCCTGACCGTTGCGGCGGTTTTGCTCAGCCTGCGCTACAACCGCGTGTCGACACAGGCCCTTTTGTCGGGCTAACCCTGGCCGAAGTCGGGTGCGTCGTCGCCGGCAAGGTATTCTTTTTCTTCCGGCGTATTGATACGCCCCAGCAGTCTGTTGCGATGCGGGAAGCGCTTGAAGCGCGTGATGATGTCGCGATGCAGCTCGGCAAACTGGGCAATCGTTTCGAAGGTCTCGCGGTAGGTGGGTGTGACGGCTTTCGCGAGTCGATTGTAGATCTCGACCGATTTTTCCTGCACTCGCGGCGACTCTGCATGTTGCAGTGGCATATAAAAGAAAACGCGCTCGATCGCGGTCAGGTCCTTGTCGAGTTTTTGCATGGCGCCTTCAACGCACAGCTTGAGCGCCACCTTGTCCATGGCGAAAGCGTCGGCCGTTCCGCGGTATATGTTGCGGCGAAACTGGTCGAGCAGGAGGATCAATGCGAGGCGGCCGTGCGGACCGTTGCCCCAGTGATCGAGCTGGCCGCTGGAGGCGAGATCAATCTCACTACCAAAATTTGCCGCAATTTCCTGATCGAAGAGCCGGTCTTCACCGAACCACAGGTCCATGCGACTGTCGATTTTTGGCGCACTCATTTCCTTGTCGCGAAACCAGAATTCGAGCACCGCGTCGATGCGCAGGCGGTCTTCGTCGGTAATCGTCGCGTCCATGCTTTCGCTGAGAAGTTTTGGCATGCAGGCAATCCGGGGCGGCGTGCAAAGGCTGGAGCGTAGCCTGATCGGCGCGCGAGGTCACGAATTTCGCCTTTACCTCGCCTGCTTTGTCCGGTATGGATAGCGGCTGTGACTCCTTCTATCTCTGGCTCTCGCCTGCCACCCAGTTCCCGCAGTCTGCTGCCGATCGCCGCGCTGCTCTTGCTGTGCGCGTGTTCGGCGGAGCGCACTCCGCCTGAGGAAGCACTGCGCCAGTGGGTCGCCGCGGCGGAGCTGGCTGCGGAAGAGAAGGATCGCAGCGCTTTACTCGACATGATTTCGCCTGACTATGTCGATGCGCGCGGCAACGATCGCCCGGCTATCGATCGACTGTTGCGAATCTGGTTTCTGCGACAGAACACGATTGCGCTGCTGACCAAGATCGACAGCATCGAGGTCTACAACGACACTGCAGCCAGGCTGCAGCTGACGGTTGGCATGGCCGCGACCAATAACAACGTACTCGGCCTCAGCGCCGACGCGTATCGCTTTGAGCTCGACATGGTGTTGAGTGATGATGACTGGGCATTGATCGCCGCGCGCTGGGGCGAGATTGGAGGGGAGTTGGAATGAATTCAACACAGCAGTTTGCACAACGCATTCAGTGCAAGTCGCTACACAGCGTAATTTTGCTGCTATGTCTCGGCATTCTCACAGGCTGCGCGAGCAGCGGCCGCGTCATCGAGACGCCCGTGGTACTGCTGGAAGGCATTGCGCTGCAGCAGCTAAACTTCAGAGAGCAGACGTTTCAGTTGCGTTTCAATGTCGACAACCCGAACCCGTTTCCATTGCCGATCAGCAGCGTGCGGTACAAGGTGTTCCTGGAGAAAATGCAGTTTGCCGGCGGCGAGACCGGC
The DNA here is from genome assembly GCA_049665065.1 of Woeseia sp. Taxonomy (GTDB): domain Bacteria; phylum Pseudomonadota; class Gammaproteobacteria; order Steroidobacterales; family Woeseiaceae; genus Woeseia. The sequence continues at coordinate 14,973 of JBATFU010000013.1, forward strand.
GGCAGGTTCACCGTTCCGGCCAATGGCGCGACGAGTTTCGATGTCAGCGTCAACCTGGACCTGATGAAATCGGCCTCGACCCTGTCGTCGTTGCTGCGCGGCGGTGTCAGCAAGCCGCTGGCGTACGAGCTGCAGGGCAGTCTCGCGATAGCACTGCCGTTTACGAAGCCGCTGAACTTCGCGCGCGAAGGCACCATCGTGGTGCAATAACCGCCGGCAGATCGCATTGCATCAGCGTTTTTCTTATAAGTTTCAATATAAACAAAGACATTGCTGGTTCCCGGCAATCGTCTGTGCCTATACTCAGAGCGCATGGCGCGCCGGTGCGCGCGAAGATCCGCTGAAGTACTGCGCAGCCCGCTGACCTCTGTCCACGTCTTTGCGACCCGCAACCAGCCGGCCGCCATATCCTGTCACGACGCAACAGGGAAACACCCCGGTGTTTCCCGGAGTAAGTATGGCGAGCAGTTCCGCAAACGGTCTTTACGATAAATCCTTTGATCGGGACAGTTGCGGCTTCGGCCTGATTGCCAATATCGACAACGAACCGAGCCACTGGGTACTCGACACCGCGATCAAGGCGCTCGCGCGCCTGACGCATCGCGGCGCCGTCGCCGCGGACGGCAAGACCGGTGACGGTTGCGGACTACTGATCGGTTTTCCCGAAAGCTACCTGCGCGCCGTTGGCAGGGAATGCAGCATGCAGCTTGCCGAGCGCTTTGCCGCCGGTTGCGTGTTCCTGAGCCAGGATGAAGATGTCGCTGCCGCAACTCGCGCTGCCATCGAAACCGGAATTGAGGAAAGCGGCCTGCTGCTTGCAGGCTGGCGTGACGTACCTGTCGATCCCTCGACCTGCGGCGAACTCGCATTACGCACGCTGCCGCGTATTGAACAGGTGTTCGTGAATGCGCCGGATGGCATGCAGCGCGCAACGTTTAATCGCAGCCTGTTCATGGCGCGCCGCCGTGCCGAACAACGCTTCTTTGAGATCGACCCGACGGCCTACATCGCGAGCCTGTCGTCGGTAACGCTGAGCTACAAGGGCATGGTAATGCCCGAGGTGCTGCCGCAGTTTTACCTCGATCTGCAGGACGAGCGCCTGGCGACATCGGTGTGCCTGTTCCACCAGCGTTTTTCAACCAACACGCTCCCCGAATGGCGGCTTGCGCAGCCGTTCCGCTTTCTCGCCCACAACGGCGAGATCAACACGATCTCCGGCAACCGCAACTGGGCACTGGCGCGTGCAGACAACTTTGTTTCCGACAAGCTCGAGGAATTAAGCGAGCTGCACCCGATCATTTCGCTGACGGGCTCCGACTCCTCCAGCCTCGACAACATGCTCGAAGTGCTGCGCGCCGGCGGCATGGACGTGCTGCAGGCGATGCGAATCTTGATTCCACCCGCGTGGCATACCGTCGATACGATTGATCCCGACGTGCGTGCGTTCTATGAATTCTGGGACTGTCACCTGGAGCCCTGGGACGGGCCGGCCGGCATCGTCCTGACGGATGGCCGCTACGCAGCCTGCTGTCTCGATCGCAACGGTCTGCGACCGGCGCGTTACGTCATCACGCGCGACCGGCATATCACGATCGCCTCGGAGATCGGCGTTTACGACTACGACAGCAAGGATGTTGTTGCGAAAGGCCGGCTGGGCCCGGGCGAAATGCTGGCAGTCGACCTGCGCGGCGGACGCCTGCTGTACAACAGCGACATCAATGACATGCTGAAGGAGCGCGCGCCGTACAAGAAGTGGTTGAAGCAGGGCGTGCGCTACCTTGATTCGGAACTCGTCGACCGGCACATGGCGGCCGAGCCGATGAACGCGGAGACGCTCAGCACCTACCAGAAAATGTTTAACCTGAGCCGCGAGGAGCTGACCGACATCGTTGCGGTGCTCGCGCAAACCGAGCTGGAAGCGGTTGGCTCAATGGGCGACGACACGCCGATGTCGGTGCTGTCGCGCAAAGTACGCTCGGTATTCGATCATTTCCGCCAGCAGTTTGCGCAGGTAACGAATCCGCCAATCGATTCGCTGCGTGAACGCATTGTCATGTCGCTGCAAACCAATATTGGTCGCGAAGGCTCCGTGTTCGATATCGGCCCGGAGAGCGCGCGCCAGGTCGTTATGAACTCGCCGGTGCTGTCGCAACGCAAGCTGCGCCAGCTGCTGGGCCCCGACATGTTCGCCGACAGCCAGGCGTTCATCGACCTGAACGCAGCGGATACCGAGAGTCTGCCTGACGCGCTTGAACGTATCTGCACCGAAGCGGAACAGGCGGCGCTCGATGACAAGCTCATCATCATGCTGAGCGACCGCTACCTGAAGCCCGGCCTGCTGCCGGTGCACGCCCTGCTCGCGACCGGCGCCGTGCATCACCGGCTGGTGGCGAAAGGACTGCGCTGCCGCGTCAACATCGTTGTCGAAACGGGCGTCGCACGAGATCCGCATCATTTTGCCTGCCTCATCGGCTGCGGCGCGACTGCTGTTTACCCGTACCTCGTTTACCAGAGCCTGCACGATCTTGCGCAGCGCGGTAACGTCGATCGCCAGCAGCAGCTCGGTCGCAGCTATCGGCGCGGTATTCGCAAAGGACTGTTCAAGATCATGTCGAAGATGGGCATCGCGTCGATCTCGAGTTATCGCGGCGCGCAGCTTTTCGAAATCATCGGCTTGCACGACGAGATTGTCGCGCGCTGTTTCCGCGGCACCGTCAGCAGAATCCAGGGCGCGACGTTTGCCGACCTGCACGACGACCAGCGCTTGCTGGCGCGGGCCGCGTGGGAGCCACGCACACCGCTGAACCAGGGCGGCCTGCTGAAGTACATGCACAACGGCGAATACCACTGCTACAACCCGGACGTCATTGCGACACTGCAGGCCGCGGTGCGCTCGGGCGATTACGAACGCTACCGCGAGTACGCGCGACTGGTCGACGAGCGTCCCGTTGCGACCCTGCGCGACCTGCTGGCACCGCAGCCCATCGGGCCGCCGGTGCCGCTCGATGAAGTCGAGCCAGCCGAAAAAATTCTGCACCGCTTTGACAGCGCCGGCATGTCACTCGGCGCGCTGTCGCCGGAGGCTCACGAGGCGCTCGCGATAGCGATGAACCGCCTGGGGGCACGTTCCAACTCCGGCGAGGGCGGCGAAGACCCGGCGCGCTTTGGCACCGAGCGCGTCTCGAAGATCAAGCAGGTGGCATCCGGGCGCTTTGGCGTGACCGCCGAGTACCTCGTCAATGCTGAGGTCATCCAGATCAAGATTGCGCAGGGCGCGAAGCCCGGCGAAGGCGGCCAGCTGCCGGGCCACAAAGTGGACGCAACGATCGCGCGACTGCGGTACGCGAAGCCCGGCGTCGGCCTGATCTCGCCGCCGCCGCATCACGATATCTATTCGATTGAAGACCTCGCCCAGCTCATCTTTGATCTGAAGCAGGTCAATCCGCAGGCGCTCGTGTCGGTCAAGCTCGTTTCCGAGCCGGGCGTCGGTACGATCGCAGCGGGCGTCGTTAAAGCCTACGCCGACCTGATCACGATCTCGGGCTACGACGGCGGCACCGGCGCCAGCCCCTTAAGCTCGGTGAAGTATGCGGGCAGTCCGTGGGAGCTGGGCCTGTCGGAAGCGCAGCAGGTGTTACGTGCCAACGGCCTGCGGCATCGCGTGCGGCTGCAAACCGATGGCGGTCTGAAAACCGGCCTCGACATCATCAAAGCGGCAATGCTGGGTGCCGAAAGTTTCGGTTTCGGTACCGCACCGATGGTGGCGCTTGGTTGCAAGTACCTGCGCATCTGTCACCTGAACAATTGTGCAACCGGTGTGGCGACGCAGAACAAGGTGCTGCGCAGCAATCACTTTGTGGGCTTGCCAGAGATGGTCGTAAACTTTTTCCGGTTCGTCGCCGAGGACGTGCGCCAGCGCCTCGCGGAACTGGGCGCGCGCAGTCTCGACGAGATCATCGGCATGTCCGAGCAGCTGCAGCAACTGCCCGGTGAAACACCGCGCCAGCGACAGCTCGATCTGAGTCGCATCGTTTCGAGTGCGGGCGTGCGCGCTGATGCGCCGCGCTTTTGTCACGATAAACGTAACGAGCCGTTTGATCGCGGTGACCTCGCCGAGCTGATGTTGCAGAAAGTTATGCCGGCCATCGAAGCGAAAAGCGGCGGCGAGTTTGAATTTTTTGTGCACAACTACAATCGCACGATTGGCGCACGCATCGCCGGCGAGATTGCGCGCCGCTACGGCAATCACGGCATGCAGGACGCGCCGCTGAATATTGCGCTGACCGGCACGGCCGGGCAAAGCCTGGCGGCGTGGAATGTCGATGGGCTGAACCTGACATTGACTGGCGATGCGAACGACTACGTAGGCAAGGGCATGACGGGCGGCCGCGTCGTGATTCGGCCGCCGGCCGACGTAACTTACGCGGCGCATGAAACCAGCATTATCGGCAACACCTGCCTGTACGGCGCTACGGGCGGTGAGCTGTTTGCTGCCGGGCTCGCCGGTGAACGATTCGCAGTGCGTAACTCCGGCGCGACAACCGTTGTGGAAGGCACCGGCGACCATTGCTGCGAATACATGACGGGCGGTGTGGTCGTCGTGCTCGGCCGTACCGGCGTCAACTTCGGTGCGGGCCTGACCGGCGGCTTTGCCTATGTGCTCGATCTCGATCGGGATTTTGTTGATCGCTACAACCATGAACTGATCGATATTCATCGCGTTACGCCGGAAAGTATGGAAGCGCACCTGCATCATCTGCGCACACTGATTAACGCGCATGCCGAATACACGAACAGTGCCTGGGCGACCGAGTTGCTTGAAGATTTCCGCAGCTACTTGCCGAAATTCTGGCTCGTCAAACCGAAGGCGGCAGAGCTCGGTTCATTGATCGAATCACTGCGTCGCGCGGCCTAGGGAAAACTGATGTCGAAACACCCACTGCAATTTCTCGAAGTGCCGCGCCGCGATCCGGATAAACACCCGGCCGAACAGCGCATCCTGCACTACGACGAAATCTATGGTCAGTTCGATGGCGCCAATGCTGCCGCGCAGGCCGGGCGCTGTATTTCCTGCGGTAATCCGTACTGCGAATGGAAATGCCCGGTACACAACTACATTCCTAACTGGCTGAAACTGATCGAAGAGGGCCGCCTGTTCGAAGCGGCCGAGTTATCGCACCAGACCAACTCATTGCCGGAAATCTGCGGCCGTATTTGTCCGCAGGACCGCCTTTGCGAAGGCGCGTGCACGCTGAACGACGGACTCGGCGCCGTCAGCATTGGCAACATCGAAAAATACATTACGGATGAAGCGCTGAAGCAGGGCTGGCGCCCGGACATGTCGCACGTGATCAACACCGGCAAGCGTGTTGCGATTGTTGGTGCCGGTCCGGCAGGGCTCGCTGCCGCGGACGTGCTCGCGCGCAACGGCATTGGCCCGGTGGTGTACGATGCGTACCCGGAAATTGGCGGTTTGCTGACCTTCGGAATTCCGCCGTTCAAGCTCGAAAAAAAGGTCGTGCGCACACGTCGCGACATCCTGCAGGGCATGGGTGTGACGTTCAAACTGAACACACGCATCGGCGTTGATGTGCCGTTCGAAACACTGCTGGAAGAATACGACGCCGTTTTCCTTGGCATGGGTACCTATACCTCGGTACGCGGCGGCTTCCCCGGCGAAGACATGGCCGGCGTTATCGAAGCCCTGCCGTACCTGATTGGCAACATCAATCAACAACTCGGCGTGGATGACGAGCGCTACCCGTTTACCAACCTGCGCGGCAAGCGTGTCGTCGTACTCGGCGGCGGCGACACCGGCATGGACTGCAATCGCACCGCGCTGCGCCAGCAGGCAGCGTCTGTGACCTGCGCCTACCGTCGTGACGAAGCGAACATGCCGGGCTCGCGCCGCGAGGTCGAGAACAGTCGCGAAGAAGGTGTGGAATTCCTGTTCAATCGCCAGCCGCTGGAGATTCTGGGCCACGAACATGTAACCGGTGTGCGGCTCATTCAAACGCAACTCGGTGCACCCGACGCGGGCGGTCGGCGCAGCCCGGAACCGATTCCAGGTACAGAAGAAATTCTGCCCGCCGATGCCGTAGTCATTGCTTTCGGCTTTCGCCCGAACCCGCCGAGCTGGTTCGCCGATCACAACATCGAGCTGTTGCCGAACAATCGCGTGCGCGTCGCCAAGCTCGGCGCCTTCCCGTTCCAGACAACCAACCCGAAAGTGT
>JBATFU010000014.1:0-14801 GCA_049665065.1 Woeseia sp.
GCCGCGTCAGCACGAGACAGGTCGGGCCATCGCGGCGCTCGATAGCAGCACGCCAGGCGACCGCGGTCTCAACAGTGTCGCACGGGCGCCAGACCTGCATGTTCGGCATCAGGCGCAAACTGGCAACGTGCTCGACCGGCTGGTGGGTAGGACCGTCTTCACCGAGGCCAATCGAATCGTGTGTGTAGACGAAAATGTTCTGCAGCTTCATCAGCGCCGCCATGCGCAGCGCGTTGCGTGCGTAGTCGGAAAATGTGAGGAAAGTGCCTGAATAAGGAATGATGCCGCCGTGCAGCCCCATGCCATTGCAGATCGCGGACATGCCGAACTCGCGCACACCGAAGAACAGGTAGTTGCCAGAGGCATCGTCGCCGGTAATGGTCGTAGAGCCTTCGTGCTGCGTCAGGTTGGAGCCGGTAAGGTCGGCTGATCCGCCAGCTAGTTCGGGCAAGGCTGGCGCAAATGCATTCAATGCAACGAGCGATGCCTTGCGTGTTGCCATCGTAGCGCCCGCCTCCGCAATCGCGGCGATTTTCTGCGCTGAAAACTGTGGCCAATCGGCAGGAAGTTTATTGTGCTGACGGCGCAAAAACTCTTTCGCGAGTTCTGGATGTTGCGCCTTGTATGCCGCAAAACGCTGTTGCCAGTCCTGCTCTCGCGCCTGCCCCGCGTCGCGTGCGTTCCATGCCTCCAGGTATTCCGCGGGGACCTCGAACGGTGCATAAGGCCAGTCCAGCACTTTCCGTGCTGCGGCAATTTCGTCAGCACCGAGCGGCGCACCGTGAGTGCTCGCTGTGCCCTGCTTGTTGGGCGCACCAAAACCGATGACGGTTTTGCAGCAGATCAGCGACGGGCGCTCACTCTCGGCGGTTGCTGTTTCAATCGCGGCAGCCACTGCAGCGCTGTCGTGTCCGTCAACACCCTCGATGACCTGCCAGCCGTAGGCGCGGAAGCGTGCGGCAGTGTCGTCGGTAAACCAGCCATGCACTTCACCGTCGATCGAGATGCCATTGTCGTCGTAGAGACAAATCAGTTTGCCAAGCCGCAAGGTGCCGGCCAGCGAGCAGGCCTCATGGGAGATGCCCTCCATCATGCAGCCATCGCCAAGGAACACCCAGGTACGATGATCGACGATGTCGTGTCCGGGGCGATTGAACTGCGCAGCCAGCATTTTTTCGGCGAGCGCCATGCCCACCGCGTTGCTGACGCCCTGGCCGAGCGGTCCTGTCGTCGTCTCAATACCGAGGTCAACTTCACGCTCGGGGTGCCCTGCCGTGCGGTATCCGAACTGCCGGAAATGGCGAATTTCATCCATCGTCAGCGGATAGCCCGACAGGTGCAGCAGGCTGTACAGCAACATGGAGCCGTGGCCGTTCGACAGCACGAAGCGGTCGCGGTCCAGCCACTCGGGGTTGCCCGGGTTGTGTTTCAGAAAGTCGTTCCACAGCACTTCGGCGATATCCGCCATGCCCATCGGCGCCCCGGGGTGACCGGAATTCGCCGCCTGGACCGCGTCCATGCTGAGCGCGCGAATCGCATTGGCCAGTTGTCGGCGGCTGGGGCGCCCGGCGGGGGTCGTGCGGCTTGCTTGTTCAGACATAGGAATAGAATCTGGGCCGTTTTGCCGGCGTTATTGTCAAATGAAAAGATCTGGCGCGGGAGAGAGCCCGGGCATTTTGGCTGTTTCACGGCAGGGGAGCAAGCACAGGCGGCGAATGCGGCAGATACAGAGGGTTACACTGGCCGCGTGGTACTTCCTGCGGCTAATAGGTACAATTCGCGACTGTTTTCGCCGACTTGTGTGATTAATTAATGAGCAACTCCTACCTGTTTACCTCGGAATCGGTTTCCGAGGGCCACCCCGACAAGGTCTCCGACCAGATTTCTGACGCAGTGCTGGACGCTATCCTCGAGCAGGACAAGAGCGCCCGCGTCGCCTGCGAAACCCTCGTCAAAACCGGCATGGTGCTGGTCGCCGGCGAAGTCACGACGAGCGCCTGGGTGGATATCGAGGAGCTCGTGCGCAAGACCGTTCTGGAAATCGGTTACACCGATTCGGACATGGGTTTCGACGGCGCTTCCTGCGCTGTCATTAACGCGCTTGGCAAGCAATCGCCCGATATCGCGCAGGGCGTTGACCGCGAAGACCCGGAGAACCAGGGCGCGGGTGACCAGGGCCTGATGTTCGGCTACGCGACCAACGAAACCAATGTGCTGATGCCGGCGCCAATCACGTTCGCGCATCGCCTCGTCAAGCGGCAGGCTGAAGTGCGCAAGAATGGCACACTGCCGTGGCTCCGCCCGGACGCAAAAAGCCAGGTCACGTTCCGTTACGAAAACGACAAGCCGGTCAGCATCGATGCGGTTGTGTTGTCCACCCAGCATCATGCCGACATCAGCATGAAAGACCTGAAAGAAGCCGTGCTGGAAGAAATTATCAAGCCGGTGCTGCCTGCCGAATGGCTCAGCAACGATACGCAGTACCACATTAACCCGACCGGTCGCTTCGAGATCGGCGGCCCGATGGGCGACTGCGGCTTGACCGGTCGCAAGATCATCGTTGACACCTACGGCGGCTCAGCACGCCACGGTGGTGGCGCGTTCTCCGGCAAGGACCCGTCCAAGGTCGATCGTTCTGCCGCGTACGCCTGTCGTTACGTTGCAAAAAATATCGTCGCGGCAGGTCTTGCCGATCGCTGCGAAATCCAGGTGTCCTATGCGATTGGCGTTGCCGAACCGACCTCGATCAGCGTGCAAACATTCGGCACCGGCAAGATCAGCGAAGAGCGCCTGACTGCGCTGATCCGCAAGCATTTCGACCTGCGCCCTTATGGCATCCTGAAAATGCTGGACCTGATCCAGCCCATCTATAAAGCGACGGCGGCGTATGGCCACTTTGGTCGCGAAGACATCGATCTCAGCTGGGAGCGCACTGATCGCGCCGACGCATTACGGGGCGCTGCAGCCGCCTAAGGCGCCGCCCTGCACCCTTTTCAAAAAACTCAACAGAAAATTATTCAGGAGAAGTTCATGAGCAGCGAAGCCGTTGCCTTGCAAAAGGAAGATTACAAAGTCGCCGATATCGCGCTGGCCCGCTGGGGTCGGCAGGAAATGGCGATTGCCGAAACCGAAATGCCAGGCCTCGTTGCATTGCGCTCAGAGTACGGCAAGCAGCAGCCACTCAAAGGGGCGCGCATTGCCGGCTGCCTGCACATGACCATCCAGACGGCTGTTCTGATTGAAACGCTGACCGCACTGGGCGCCGAAGTGCGCTGGTCGTCGTGCAATATTTTCTCCACGCAGGATCATGCCGCTGCCGCGATTGCAGCGACGGGTGTACCGGTGTTCGCATGGAAGGGTGAAACTGAAGACGAATACTGGTGGTGCGTTGAACAGACCATCAATGGTCCGGATGGCTGGCAGCCCAACATGCTGCTGGATGACGGCGGTGACCTGACGCAGCTGATGCACGACAAGTACCCGGAGATCATGGAAGGCGTGCGCGGCGTATCCGAAGAAACGACAACAGGCGTCAAACGCCTGTATGACATGCAAAAAGAAGCCAGCCTGAAGTGCCCGGCGTTCAACGTGAATGACTCGGTCACGAAGAGCAAGTTCGACAACCTGTACGGCTGCCGCGAGTCGCTCGTTGACGCGATCAAGCGCGCTACCGACGTCATGATTGCCGGCAAGGTCGCACTCGTTTGCGGTTACGGCGATGTCGGCAAAGGCTCCGCACAGTCGCTGCGCGGGCTCGGCGCCACGGTGATGATCACGGAAGTCGATCCGATCTGTGCGCTGCAGGCGGCGATGGAAGGCTATCGCGTCGTGCGTCTCGATGACGTGGTCGACCAGGTAGACATCTTCGTCACCGCGACCGGCAACTATCACATCATCGAAGGCAAGCACCTGGAGCGCATGCGTGACCAGGCAATTGTTTGCAACATTGGCCATTTCGACAACGAGATCGATGTCGCCCATCTGAAGAAATACGAATGGGAAAACATCAAGCCGCAGGTTGATCATGTGATCTTCCCGGACGGCAAGCGCATCATCCTGCTGGCCGAAGGTCGTCTCGTTAACTTAGGTTGCGGTACCGGTCACCCGAGCTTCGTCATGTCGAACTCGTTCACGAACCAGGTACTCGCGCAGATCGAGTTATGGAATCACTCTGACAAGTACCCGATCGGCGTTTACGTTTTGCCGAAACATTTGGACGAGAAGGTTGCACGACTGCATCTGGAACGCATCGGTGCACGCCTGACCGAACTCAGCAAGGAACAGGCGAAGTACATCGGCGTTGCGACGGAAGGACCGTTCAAGCCGGAGCACTACCGCTACTAAGAGTTTTTAAGTGATGGCCAGCGCCCGTTCGGGCGCTGGCCTGTAACTTGGGCGCAGGCTATGATGCTTCAGCCCGCGCGCCGCGCGCTCCACGAGAGCAGCCGTCATCACCACCGCCGCCGAAACCGTTCGCGTATTGCACATTACGGACACGCATCTGTTTGCTGAAGCGGATGGCAGCCTGCGGGGCACCAATACCAACACAACCCTTACCGCGGTCCTGCAACACCTGCGTGCGGCCCGCTGGCCGGCCGAGCTCATCGCGATGACCGGCGACCTGATTCAGGACGACACGCGCGGCGCCTATCAGAACTTTTGCCAGCATTTCGGATCACTGGGGCTGCCGGTGTTGTGCGTACCGGGCAACCACGACATTCGCAACCTGATGCGGGAGGCGCTCAGTGCAGCTCCCTATCGCTACTGCGGCACGCATCGCCAGCATGACTGGTTCATTGTCGGTATCGACAGCTGCAAAAAGGGCAGCGCCGGTGGCGCCGTCAGTGCCGCGGAACTCGATCGTCTCAGAAACCTCGTCGAGAATACCGATGCGCAGCACGTGCTCGTCTGCCTGCATCATCCGCCGCTGCTCGTCGGCACCGCCTGGCTGGATACCGTCGGACTCGAAAACGGCGAAGCGTTCCTCGACGCGTTGGCCGCAATGAAAAAAGTCCGAGGCTGCCTGTTCGGACATGTGCACCAGAACTTCGATCATGTCCACGACGGCATGCGCATCCTCGGCACGCCGTCGACCTGCCGGCAGTTCCTGCCAGGCAGCGACAATTTTGCTCTGGATGACCGCCCGCCAGCCTACCGCCGCGTAGAACTGCGCCCCGACGGCAGCATTGCAGAAGAGCTGCTCTGGGTTCCCGCGAAGAGCCAGGAGAAAATCGCGTGATACCGCGTTTGCTGACGATTTTCGCGAGCGTCCTGTTAGCGACCGCAGCAATCGCGGACAGTGACAACGCCCTGCCGCTGTGGCGCGTCTCCGGTGCACACAATGACGTGTACCTGCTGGCTTCGGTCCACCTGCTGCGCCCCAGCGATTATCCCCTGCCGGTCGGTATCGACATTGCCTATGACGATGCGGAAACGCTGGTCATGGAACTCGACATGGATGACCTGGACCAGGCCGAGGCGGCAACACTCGTCAGTGAACTCGGTGAAATCAAGGACGGCCGGAACCTCGCAATGCTGATGGGCACCGCCGACTTTGCGCGCGCAACACAGCTTGCCAACAAGGCAGCGATTCCGCTCGAGGCATTTGCCGGCGCTGAACCGTGGCTTGCCGCCATCACCACCGAGGAAATACTGCTGACTCGCCTCGGCTTCGAGTCATCGCTCGGACTCGAGCAACAACTGATGAAGCGCGCCGTAGCCGACGGCAAGGAAATCCGGGGACTCGAGACGTTACGAGAACAACTCGAAATTCTCGATCGCCTGCCGCTTGCCGTGCAGCGCCGGCTCTTGCTGCAGACGCTCGAAGAAGGTGTTGATATTGAATCCGTAATGGACGAGTTGCTGAGCGCCTGGCGGCGCGGCGACGCAGACGAGCTGGCAAGAACCGTACTGGCTGACATGCGTGAAGAACCGCTCTTGTATCGCGAGCTTGTTGTCAGGCGCAATCGCAACTGGGTAACGCAAATCAGCGAACTGCTGCAGCAAGAGGATGACTATCTCGTCATTGTCGGGGCCCTGCACCTCGTTGGTGACGACGGTGTACCGGGCCTGCTGGAAAGGCGCGGTTTCAAGGTTTCACAAATGCGCAGCGCGACCGCCCCGGGCCGCTGAGCGGGCACTGCGCGGACCCGATCAGACCTCAACCATTTCGAAATCTTCTTTGCCGGCGCCGCAGTCGGGGCAACGCCATGACAGGGGCACGTCATCCCAGCGCGTACCGGCGGGCAGGCCGCCCTCCGGGTCGCCTTCCTCTTCGTCGTAAATAAAGCCGCAAATGAGGCACATGTAAGTTTTCATAGGACAGCGACTGTGGCGGCTCGGCGGAACGCTGTCAACCACCCGCCTGTGTGCAGACTTTCGGCACAACGCAGGCTCCAGTAGCATGCATCACCTGCCGCAAATGAAACCGATCAAGGATTGCAAATGACACTGTTCGCGGATGCGAAAAAATACATTGCCGGAGGCGTTAACTCGCCGGTACGCGCCTTCGCCGGCGTCGGTGGCGAACCGGTTTTTTTCAAGCGCGCAAGCGGCGCCTGGGTTGAAACCGAAGACGGCCGTCGCCTGATCGATTACGTCGGCTCCTGGGGACCCATGATTCTCGGCCATGCGCATCCTGATGTCATTGCCAGCGTGCAGCGCACGGCAGAAAACGGGCTGAGTTTTGGCGCGCCCTGCGTACTGGAAACGGAAATCGCCAGGATGATTTGCGAAACGATGCCGTCTATCGAGCGCGTCCGCATGGTGAGCTCGGGTACGGAGGCGACGATGAGCGCAATCCGCCTGGCGCGCGGCTTTACCGGGCGGGACAAGATCATCAAGTTCGAAGGCTGCTATCACGGTCATTCGGATTCGCTGCTGATCAAGGCAGGTTCCGGCGCATTGACGCTGGGCGTACCAAGCTCGCCCGGCGTACCCGCAGCGCTCGCGGCACACACGATCACCCTGCCGTTCAACGACATCGCCGCCGTCCATGCGGCGTTTGCAGAACTCGGCGATAAAATCGCGTGCATCATCGTGGAGCCGATTGCCGGCAATATGAACATGGTGCCGCCGCTCGATGGCTTCCTGGAAGCTTTACGACAATGTTGCACCGCGGCTGGCGCCTTACTGATATTCGACGAAGTCATGACCGGCTTTCGTGTCGCGCATGGCGGAGCGCAGGCGCTTTACGGCATCACGCCTGACCTTACGACGCTCGGCAAGATCGTCGGCGGCGGCATGCCCGCCGCGGCATTTGGTGGTCGCGCGCAGATCATGGCGAGCCTTGCACCGGATGGCCCCGTCTACCAGGCCGGCACGCTGTCCGGCAATCCGCTGGCAATGGCAGCAGGGATCGCTACGCTCAAGGCGTTGCAGGCCGACGGCTTCTACCGCGATCTCGCGGCCCGCACAAAGCAGCTCGTTGACGGTCTGTCAGACCTGGCGCAGCAGCACGGCGTGCCGCTTGCGACCGAGTGCGCGGGCGGCATGTTCGGTTTTGTGTTCACCGAGGAAGCGCCGGTGCGCAGCTATGCGCAGGTCGCCGCTGCCAACGTCAAACGTTTCAAACGGTTCTTCCACGGCATGTTGCAGCAGGGCATCTATCTCGCACCCTCTGCGTTTGAAGCCGGTTTTGTTTCGGCCAGACACGGTGCAGATGAAATTGAAAAAACGCTGCGGGCTGCAGCTAGGGTAATGCCAACGCTGGTCTGAACACCTGCTTCAGCCTAACTCGATGGCGCGCACATCGTGCAGGGCCGCAGTGATCAGCTGCAAACGCTCCAGCGGATCGTCGATCTCGAGGCAGCTCTGTTTCTGCTCCGGCGTGAACGGCAAAATTTCTGCAAACCGATAGCTGATCCAGACGGCATTGTCGTACTCGCGCGGCAGGTCCGCGTACAACTTGCCGAGGTCTGCAAGCACGCCGTCGAGAATCTGCGCCAGCGCCAGGTATTCCTCAGGCAGCGCGACGGGCTCGGCAGTCGGCAGCAAATCGACAGTGCCGCGCAGCAGACCGTCGCTGCCGGTTTCCCGCGAATGCACGCGAAAGCGCTGATCGCCCATGGCTGTGACGCCGAGAATTCCGTCGCTGCCCTGGTACCAGTCAACGATTTTGGCAAGCGTCCCAACGGTGAAAGTGTCGGCCGGTCCGGTTTCGCTGCCACTCCTGATCTGCACGACTCCGAATGGCGCGTCGTTCCGCACGCAGGCACTGATCATGTCGAGGTAACGGGCCTCGAAAATGCGCAATGGCAGTGGGCCGCCCGGGTAGAGCACGGTTCGCAACGGAAATAACGGTATGTGCATGCGGGAACTTCCTGGCGCAGGACCGGGCCGTCAACACTGGTAGTCTTCAGTATAGGTCGCTACAACGCGTCCGGAACGGAGCTCTCGCGGCTTTGCAACATATGGGTCAATTGTTGCCGGGCACCGCCAAACCCGCCATTGCTCATGAAGATCACGTGATCGCCATCCTGCAGCAGGTCGCGAACGCCAAGCACCAGTTCGCCGTAGTCCGGGAAACTGCGAAAACGCTCGCGCAGCAGCTTGCGGGTCGCGGCTTCAAGCTGCTGCATTTGTTCCGGACAGTACATGATGACCTGGTCGGCCCCGCTCAGCGCGGTGCCCAGCACATCGTCGTGTACGCCGAGTTTCATCGTGTTCGAACGCGGCTCGAGCACGACGATCAGGCGGTCGTTCGGGAAACGGCGCCGCATGCCTTCCAGGGTTCTGCGAATTGCCGTCGGATGGTGTGCGAAATCATCGTAGATATGGATGCCACCGACCAGTGCGGTTTGCTCAAGTCGCCGCTTTACACCCTTGAACTCCGCGAGTGCGGCAACCGCGGTCGCAAGATCAACGCCCGCAGACTGTGCTGCCGCTGCCGCTGCAATCGCGTTCTCCAGGTTATAGCTGCCACCGAGCTGCCAGCTGCCGGCGACCCCCAGGTTGTCGTACTCCAACCGGATCTGATGCTCATCCGTATCGCCGAACTCGGCGCACCAGTCGCCGTCTCGGTTCAGACTAAAAGTCTCGACAGGCGTCCAGTAGCCCATGCGCAGCAGCGATTGCAGCTGCTCGTCTGCACGATTGATGATCAGTCTGCCGTTGCGCGGTACGCTGCGCACGAGCTGGTGGAACTGCCACAAAATAGCGTCAAGGTCTTTGTAAATATCGGCGTGATCGAATTCGAGATTGTTCAGGATCGCGGTGCGTGGCCGGTAGTGCACGAACTTCGCACGTTTGTCGAAAAACGCGGTGTCGTATTCGTCTGCTTCCACAACAAAATATTCTGATTCACCGTAACGCGCAGTCTCGCCAAAATTGCCCGGCACGCCGCCGATCAAGAATCCCGGTGACTTGCCGGCAAACTCGAGTATCCACGCAAGCATGCTGGATGTCGTGGTCTTGCCGTGCGTGCCCGCAACTGCCATGACGTGCCGGCCTTTCAACACGTTCTGCGAAAGCCACTCAGGCCCGGAAAAATATGGCAGCCCCGAATCGAGCACCGCCTCGACGCTCGCATTGCCACGGCTCAATGCATTGCCGATGACAACGCAATCCGGCTGCACCGCGAGCACCGTCTCGTCGTAACCCTCATGCACGTCGATGCCAAGCGTCTCGAGCTGCGTGCTCATCGGCGGATAAACGTTCGCGTCGCTGCCGGTGACCGTGTGGCCGGCCGCTCGCGCCAGCGCGGCAACCCCGCCCATAAACGTGCCGCAGATACCGAGAATGTGAATGTGCATCAAGGCTCCAGTCCCGTCAGGCGCCAATGGCTGTCTGCAAACCGTACTGCAGAACGAAGGCGATCATGGCAATTCCGATACCAACAAACCAGTGCTGGTTGATCGTCACGGCCATAATGTGTCCCTCGACAGGTACTGACCAGAAAATTATTAATGTCGCGATGAGTCCTGCGACATTGGGTCCGAGCAAAGGGCCGAGCAGCACGAACGCAGCAACGAAGGACAGGGTGATCAAGGCGCCGCAGGCGATGATGCTGGAAATGGCCGACATCATGCGGGCAGCATGACCGGATACAAAAATAATGGCGGCATAAAACGCAATGCCGAGCAAGTACGCAAGAAACGCAAGCGCATAGCTGTGCCCTTCGCGCACGCCGACCAGTGTCGCAGCGGCGTACGAAGAGAAAAGCAACATGGCAATGGCGATAAGCAACACGACACCTGACGGCGGGACATGCTGCGGCCCTTTGCGCAAGGCGAGGATATCGACAAAAGTTTTAAAAAGTAGCAGCAAGTCAACCGGCTGTTTTAGTCGCGTGGTCGAAATCATCGCATGTTAATCTCCCGATTCGAACCCCACTGACGAAACTCATGGTCGCACACCAGTTTATTGATCTCGCACAGCCACAACCGGCCTGTCAGGCGCTCGCAGGCGCTGCGCAAATCGGCGTGGACACGGAATTTATGCGCGAGAAAACCTATTACGCGCAGCTATGCCTCGTGCAGTTCTCAGTTGGCGAAGATCTGTGGTGTGCCGATCCGCTCGGCGCTGAGGACTTGAGCGCGTTCTGGGATGCACTCCTCGCGCCAGGCTGGGTCCTGCACTCGGGCCGCCAGGATTTCGAAGTGGTTGTGCAGTCGGCTGGCCGCCTGCCGACCCAGGTGTTCGATACCCAGGTTGCCGCCGCGCTGCTCGGCCACGCGCCGCAAATGGGCTACGCGAACCTCGTTGCCGAACTGTTCAACGTGCAACTTGAAAAGTCTCACACCCGTGCCGACTGGAGCCGACGCCCCTTGTCAGCAGCAGAACTGAAATACGCCGCCGAAGATGTAGCCTGGCTGTTGCCGGCATACGAGGAATTACGAAGCCGGCTTGCGGAGCGCGACCGCTTGTCATGGGCAGAACAGGACAGCGCCGATCTGCTAGACCCGACGCTGTACGTGACCGCCGCGGGCACCGCAATCGACCGCGTGAAAGGCGCGCGCAATTTGCAGGGCCGCGCACGCCGTGCCGCTGTACGCCTCGCGGAATGGCGCGAGCGCCGAGCGGAGCAAAGCGATAAACCGCGACAGTGGGTGTTGCGCGATGCCGTTCTGCTGGAAATGGCGGTGAGCAATCCGCGCAGCAGCGCTGCACTTGGCCAGATCGACGGGATGCAGGCGGGCACGGTTCGCCGCGCCGGCGACGAGTTGCTAGAGCTGCTGCGCGACGCGGATGCGGCGGACGACGAACCCTACACAGCGCCTGCACGGCCCGACGAGGCGCAGAAAAAACTGTTGAAGATGCTGCAGAAGAAAGTCACGGCATGTGCACAGGAACTTGGCATCGCCGCAGAAGTGCTGGCACCGCGCCGCGAACTGCTCGCGGCGATCGACGGCGCACGCGAAGAGCGCGTCTTGCGTGGCTGGCGCCGCGACGTCATAGGCCTTGAGCTGCTGGAATTGCTGGAAGCGTAGGCGTCGTTGCAGCGCGCCCTGCGAGCAGTGCGCAGATAGCGGCAACTAAATTTCAGGCTTCGTTATTTGCTGCTGCCTGGCCAGGGCGCTGCCAGACCGGCGCTCAGAGTGCCGCCAGCAGGCGCTCGTAGACCTCGTCGATACTGCCTTCCGCCTGGACGGTTTTCAGCAGTTTGCGCTTGCGGTAGAAATCGACCAGCGGCTCGGTTTGTTCGCGGTAGACGCTCAGACGATTGCCGATCGTTGCTTCGTTATCGTCCTCGCGCTGGATCAGCTCGCCGCCCGCCTTGCGGCATTCTTCAAACTCTTCCGGCGTCGAGAAATGCACGTTGAGCAACTTGCCGGTGGCGGAACAGGTGCGGCGACCGGTCAGGCGTTTCATCAAAATATCGAAATCGACGTCCATCAGCACGGCCGCATCAAGCGGCATGTCGAGGTCGGCCAGCAACTCGTCGAGGTCAAGCGCCTGCTGTTCGGTGCGCGGAAAGCCATCGAGGATGAAACCATTCTCTACGTCATCTTCCTTCAGTCGTTCACTGATAATGCCGAGAACGATGGCGTCGGAGACCAGTTCACCGGCATCCATAACCTTCTTTGCCTGCTGGCCGAAGCGCGTGCCGGCGGCAACCGCGGCACGCAGCATGTCGCCCGTTGAAATCTGGGGAATCTTTCGCTTGGCCATCAACAGCTTGGCCTGAGTGCCTTTGCCGGAACCGGGTGCACCCAACAGGACGATACGCATAAAACTTACTCTTTAGCACTGTGTTTAAAGGGCCGCCGCTGCCAGGCCGGTCTGGCCGGGCTGCGGGGCGGGCTAAGCTACCCACAATCGGCAGGCGGGTCAAACCGGGTGGCACGCTGACACCTGGCTGTTTCTGCTCCGTTGCGCCTGCCCGTGAAGCAGCGCGCCGATTCGGCTATTCTCAGGTCCGTTTTGCCACTTTTGCAAAGGTCTTCGTAGCTCATGTCCAAAAAGAATGCGTTTTATGCCCAGTCCGGCGGGGTTACCGCCGTCATCAACGCGAGCGCCTGCGGCGTCATCGAGACCGCGCGCCAGCATCGCAACAAGATTGGCAACGTTTACGCGGGCCGCAACGGCATTATCGGCGCGCTGACCGAAGACATGATCGACACGAACCGCGAATCAGCGGCTACGATCGCGGCGCTGCGCCACACGCCTGGCGGCGCGTTCGGCTCAGCGCGCTACAAGTTGAAAGGCCTGGATGAGAACCGCGCCGAATACGAGCGCCTGATCAATGTCTTTCGCGCGCACGACATCGGCTATTTCTTCTACAACGGCGGCAACGATTCCATGGACACGGCGCACAAGGTGTCGGAGATCGCGAAGCGCATGGATTACCCCATCCAATGCCTGGGCATTCCAAAAACCGTCGACAACGACCTGCCGATCACGGACAACTGCCCCGGTTTCGGCTCGGTAGCCAAGTACGTTGCGGTATCAACACGCGAAGCCGCGCTGGACGTGCTGTCGATGGCCAAGACCTCGACGAAGGTGTTCATCCTCGAAGTCATGGGCCGCCATGCCGGCTGGATCGCTGCGGCTGGTGGCCTCGCGGGCTCGGCGCCCGGTGATGCACCCCACATCATCCTGTTCCCGGAAATCCCCTTCGACAAATCCGCATTCCTCGCGAAAGTAAAAAGCTGTGTCGAAAAATACGACTACTGCGTGATCGTTGTCAGCGAGGGGGCCAGCTACAAAGACGGCAAGTTCCTCGCCGAAGCCGGCACCCGCGATGCGTTCGGCCACGCCCAGCTCGGCGGTGTCGCGCCGGTCGTTGCAAACATGGTGCGCGAAGCGCTCGGCTACAAGTATCACTACGCCGTAGCGGATTACCTGCAGCGCTCGGCCCGGCATATCGCCTCGAAGGTCGATGTCGAGCAGGCCTACGCGGTCGGCCGCGCTGCTGTAAAGTTTGCGCTGGCGGGTCAGACCGCGGTAATGCCGGTGATCAAGCGGGTCTCGGACAAACCGTATCGCTGGAAGATCGCCGAGGCGCCGCTGTCGAAAATCGCCAACAAGGAAAAAATGCTGCCCCGCCACTACATCACGAAGGACGGCTTCGGCATCACAGAGGCCGCCCGCCGCTACCTCGCGCCGCTGATCAAGGGGGAAGATTATCCTCCATATATCAATGGCTTACCGAAGTACGTGAGCTTGAAGGGCTTGCCGGTCAAGAAGCTGCTGAACGATAAATTTGTGGTATGATGCCGCGCTTTCGCGGCCGGCAGCTCGGCCAGATCGGGGCGTTTTCGCCCCGTTATCGAAGACAATAACGCCATTTAATGAGGACTAGCCGCGCGGCGCTGCCGTGTGCAGCTTTGGCTGTGTGCAGGACTGTCAGCAGTGGCAGCCACGCACAAGCCAGGTCGGGTGCACGCTGCCTGACGGCAAATCACAAAAAGAAACAAACCGCAGCGCATTCGGGCTGTGGTGGGGACTTAAAGACCAGGAGTAGATCGAATGAGTAATGAGTTGGCACTTTGGCTGGCAATAGGGGCAGGTATTGCCGCCATTTTGTACGGCCTGATATCCACCCAATGGATTTTGAAACAGCCCGCCGGTAACGACCGGATGCAACAGATTGCACAGGCTATTCAGGAAGGGGCAGGCGCCTACATGAATCGCCAGTACCAGACGATCGGTATCGTCGGTGTGGTGCTGTTCGTGGTGCTGGGCTTCGCGCTCGACTGGCTGACCGCCATAGGCTTCGCGATCGGTGCGGTCTTTTCGGGGCTGGCCGGCTACATCGGCATGTTTGTGTCGGTACGCGCAAACGTGCGCACCGCGCAGGCGGCCACCGTTGGCGTTAACGCGGCGCTGAACGTTGCGTTCCGCGGCGGTGCGATCACAGGCCTGCTCGTCGTAGGCCTTGGCCTCGTCGGTGTTGCGGCCTATTACCTGATCCTGACGTCGATGGGCGAAACGACGGATCACGCCATACACGCGCTCATCGGTCTTGCATTCGGCGGCTCGCTGATCTCGATCTTCGCGCGTCTCGGCGGCGGCATCTTTACGAAGGGTGCCGACGTTGGTGCGGATCTCGTCGGTAAGGTCGAAGCCGGTATTCCGGAAGACGATCCCCGCAACCCGGGCGTAATTGCGGACAACGTTGGCGACAACGTCGGTGACTGCGCCGGCATGGCCGCTGATCTGTTCGAAACCTACGCGGTAACGATTATTGCGACGATGCTGCTCGGCAGCCTGGTCGCATCGACGTTCGGTCCGGAAGCCATCATCTACCCGCTCGTGCTGGGCGCAGTATCGATCATCGCCTCGATCATCGGCACCTTCTTTGTCAGCACCTCGGACGGTGGCAAGGTCATGGGCGCGCTGTACAAGGGCATGATCGT
>JBATFU010000015.1:0-20448 GCA_049665065.1 Woeseia sp.
CACGTTGCCGCGCATGCCGAGTCCGCCTCCTGTCGTCAATCCTGCAAGGCGGGCTGCCGCCAGCCAGCGCTTGTGTCGAAACTCTACTCCGGCGCCAACCCGGTCACGGTGTAGCGAGCCTTCCGGAAAATCGGCGAAGTCGTTTCTGGTAAACGCGAGTAAGCGATAGCGTCGTGCGAGCGGGCTTGAATACCATGAGGCATTGATAGTGTATTGGTCACTGCCAAAGGTCGTCCCGCTGCTTTTGCCAAACTCAACCGAGGTGGAGATCTCCTGATCGTTGTGAATGCGCCAGCGTTCGGCGAGACTCCTGACCATGGGCTCGTCATGGAATGCCGGAGTTAGCAACTCGAGCTCACGTTGAACCATTGCATAGTCTTGGTTGTCCAGTGTGGCGTGGGCGCGGCCGACTCGGGCGGCAACCAGATCAGGTTCAATCGTCAGAACCTGGTCATACTCGTAAAGGGATTTATCCAGCCAACCGCGCCACCTGTAAACGTTCGCCAGTTCGTGCCTGACGTCAGTGTTGTTCGGTGCCTTGGCCAGCAGGTCTTTCAAATGCGATTGCGCGCCGGCAAGTTGATCGAAGTAGGCCTGCGCCAGTCCATACAACACCGCCGCTCGTACGTAAGCTGGATTTGCCTTGACTACTCGCGACCCTGGCACACGACGGGTCTTCGGCTGCGACGCCAGCAAATCCTCTGCCAGATCAAGCGCGCGCTGTGCTTCCCCCAACTCTGTGTACGCAAAGAAAAGTTCAAACTTGATACGGGAATTCGCCGGATCGCGCTCCAGGGCCAGCTTGAACAAATCCCGCGCGGTTTCAGGGCGTCGCTCTGCGAGGTAAGCACCGCCGGCCGCCATCAGGACGGAGAGCGGAACAGAGGCAGGGTCGTCTTCGAGTGCTTCAAACTCCCGTACTGCATCTGCTGTACGTTTACGATTGTTGAGTGCAGCAATGCGGTCGTAGCGCAGCCGTTTGGCGGCGCTGGGATCAAGGCCGGGTTCTGCAAGTACGGTATCGATCATCTCAAGTGCTGCGTCGATACCCGCATGGCGTTCGTCTTGCGGTCGATACGCCATGGTCCCAAAGCGGAGTTGCACAGCAGCAAGGTCGGCCATCAGGTTGTCGATTTCTGCATCAGTCAGAATGCCCGGGTGTTCACGTGCCAGCGCCAGAGCTTCCGCGGGTAGCAACATCTTTCGCATTATTAACGCCGCGCCGCGTAACGCTTCGGCACTGTCCGGGTCAAGTTCCGCGGCCAGCTGATAGCGTGACAATGCATCAAGCAGTCGACCTTGGCGTTCGTAGACGTAGGCTTCGGTCAGACAAATGGAAGTGCCGCGCATTTGCGAATCGGGCAGGGCGTCAAGTACTTGCCAGGCCTGCGAAAAATCTCCTGCATCGGCATGTGTCATCGCAAGACCGCGACGTGCATCAAGATTGAGCGCATTGCGTTCCAGCAGGATTCGGTACCAGTCAGCTGCCGTACCATACGCGCCGACATTCCGTGCGGATCGTGCTACGGCATTCAAAACATAGTCCGGCGCGGCTGCGGCATTGAGTGTTGCTGCATTCTTGACGACCAGTTTGTCTCGCCCCGCCCATGACAGCACTACGGTTTCATCGTGAAGAATTGCCATGTCGCCAGGGTCTCCTTCGCGAAGTCGTGCGAGCTGGCTAAGCGCATTTTCAAAATCCCCATTGCGCGCCGCTTCTATGGCCTGTTCGCGGGACCACGCGGACGAATCTGGCGCAGCAACAGCCGAATCAAGGAGTCCCGCTCCAAGAATAATGAGAACCAGATAAATGCCGGATTTGCCCATATTATGCTGCAGGCGACTCCGCGCGAATTCCGCCAACTTCTGGCAGCAATCCGGAGGCGGCATGATCGACCCGAGAACCGCTTAAATTAGGTAAAAGTCTATGTGTTTAGGGGCCTTACAGTCAGGTAGAGAATCACACTTCTCCATATTTGCTGAGGCCATAAAGCGTGACGCACTTCACACAAGCAGGGTTTTTTCCTGCTTCCGAAATGATTTGAAATTTCGGTGCGTTTCTCGCGTGTGCAGCGGTACATCTCCCCGATCACGGGATTCCTATGAGTCCCTGGAAACGCCGGCAGATCCTTTTTCGATGCAAAGATGGCAGAATGCGCGAGATCAAGCTTGCAGCATCGGCCGGCGGATATCGGAAAGACCGCCCGTCGGGTGATGGATCATTACGGCTGTCGTCAATTATCCGGATTAAGGTT
This sequence comes from Woeseia sp., assembly GCA_049665065.1. Lineage (GTDB taxonomy): Bacteria > Pseudomonadota > Gammaproteobacteria > Steroidobacterales > Woeseiaceae > Woeseia. Next base: position 2,256 of record JBATFU010000015.1, read on the forward strand.
CTCGCGGGTCGCTGTGAATGCGTGCTTCAGATCGTGATCGGCTGATACGCTTCGCAATAGAATTCGCAATCGAAGAAGTATTGCGGCGCGCCAGGCAGAATGGAGTACTTTCTGGCTCGTGAATGGCGACCGATCGGGATAGCGAATAACTGCATGTGCGGGCGTCGTATAATGGTATTACCCTAGCTTCCCAAGCTAGAGACGAGGGTTCGATTCCCTTCGCCCGCTCCATTCTCAAACTACCGCCTCCGGTCGCCGATTGATTACCCGCATCCGCTCACAACAGTTATGCGGTATTCCGCGTTGGGCCGGTATCGGGCTGTCCGCAGCGCAGCAACGATTTTGACCAGCCCAAACATCCAGCTAACGGCATTGTCCGCGGCCAGATTTTTCTGCTGAAAACAACGATTTCCGTGCACGTAGATGCGCACCGCCAGGCGCACAAAATACTGCGTGAGGATTACCGCAAAGTAATACGAAGTGCCAAGATCATTGCTATAGTTAGTGTTACCAGCGCAATCCAGAAATGTCGCAATTATTTGCAAGGGGAATCGAAGTGATCGAATTTCAACTAAACGGCAAGGCCGTGTCCTCGGACAGTCCTGCGGATACACCGCTACTCTGGGTTATCCGGGACGAACTGAAACTCAAAGGCACGAAGTTTGGCTGCGGCATTGCCATGTGCGGTGCCTGTACCGTGCACCTTGAGGGTGCGGCGATTCGGTCCTGCGTGACCCCTGTCAGCGCTGCGGGCGGCAAATCCATCACGACGATCGAGGGTCTGGATACGTCTGCCGGCAAAGCATTGCAAAGCGCCTGGGTCGATGAGCAGGTACCGCAGTGCGGCTATTGCCAGTCCGGGCAGATCATGCAGGCGGCCAGTTTGCTCTCCCAAAACGCGAATCCGTCCGATGCAGAAATCTCCGCCGCCATGAACGGCAACCTGTGTCGCTGCATGGCCTACACCCGCATCAAGAAAGCCATCAAATCCGCCGCCGGCGGCACGGGGGCATCGTCATGAGTATTAAAACGGCGAAAAATCTACAGCAGGCTGCCGTTAGTCGACGCAGCTTCCTGGTCGGCAGCGCAAACGTTGGCCTCGTCATGTCACTCGGCAGCGTGCTGCCCGGCTGCAGCAAGGAACAGGCCGCCAGCGACATGATGGCAGGCGACATGACACGCAGCTTCTCGCCAAGCGTCTGGTTCGAGATCGATGCCAACGGCGGCACCCTTGTGAACATCGCCAAAGCCGAGATGGGTCAGCATGTCGGCACCGCGCTGGCGCGCGTCGTCGCGGACGAGCTTGGCGCCGACTGGAGCAAGGTAACCATCAAGTACGTCGACTCCGATCCGCGCTGGGGTTATATGGTGACCGGCGGTTCCTGGTCTGTCTTCACAACCTGGAACATGTTGTCGCAGGCGGGTGCAGCAGGGCGCACCGTGTTGATAGACGCCGGTGCGAAATTGCTCGACGTCGATGCGAGTGAATGTGAGGCCGTAAACGGCGAGATTCGCGCGGGTAATCGCAGCGTCAGCTACGCAGAGATCGTGCAAAAAGGTGACATCAGCCGCACGTTCACCGAAGAAGAGCTTGCGGCCATGCCGATCAAGCCGGCGTCCGCTCGCACGCTGATCGGCAAACCAGCCCATGCCCGCGACATACCGGCGAAAACAACAGGCGCTGCGGTCTACGGCCTCGATGCTGAATTGCCTGGCATGGTGTATGCGCATCCGCTGATTCCGCCCACGCGCTACGGCAGTTCTATACAGTCGATCGATGACAGCGCCGCGAAAAATATCCCGGGCTACCTGCAAACGCTGAAGCTCACTGATCCCAGCAACAAGATTCAGGGTTGGGCCGTCGTTGTCGCAGAATCGTTTCCCAGCGCGATGAAAGCGGCCGATGCGGTCAAGGTGACGTGGCAAGCCGGCCCAACGGCTGAGGTCAGCGAAGCCGACATCCTGGCGGAGGGCGAAAAACTTACCGCCGACAAGAGCGCCGGCACGCTGTTTGTAAACGACGGCGACGTCGATGCCGCACGCAAGTCCGCGGCGGCGACCATGACCGGAACCTACCGCACGTCAACGGCGCTGCACTTTACGCTCGAGCCACAGAACGCATTGGTCGAGTTCAAGGACGGCGTATGCCACGTACATGCCGGCAACCAGTGGCAGTCGCTGATCATTCCCGATCTTGCCAAAGCGCTGGAAATTCCCGAGACGGACATCGTGCTGCACCAGTACTACCTCGGTGGCGGTTTCGGTCGGCGCCTGTACGGCGATCAAATGATCCCGGCGGCACTGGCGGCGCGGGCAGTCGGCAAGCCCGTGAAGCTCGTGTTCCAACGGCCAGATGACAGCCGCTTTGACTGCGCGCGCTCGGCCTCGGTGGCGCGCTTCGATGCGTCGTTCGATGCGGACGGCAACATCACCGGCATTGAGCATGCTGCCGCGGCCGGTTGGCCAACGCTGACCATGGCGCCCGGTTTCCTCGGCGACGGAGTCGATGGCAACGGCAAGTTCGATTCCTTCTCAATCAGCGGTGCCGATCACTGGTACACGTTGCCGGCGCACCGCGTGCGTGCCATCAACAATGACCTGGCACAGCGCACGTTTCTGCCGGGCTGGTTGCGCGCGGTAGGGCCGGGCTGGATCGGCTGGGGCGTTGAAAGCTTCATGGACGAACTGGCGCAACGTGCCGGGCAGGATCCCATCGAGTTTCGTCTTGCAATGCTCGATGCGAGCGGCAAGAACGCCGGCAAAGCGCCAGAAGCTGTCGGCGGTGCCTCGCGACTTGCTGCAGTGCTGCGCGACGTGCGCGAACGCAGCGGCTGGGGCCGCGACCTGCCGCAGGGCGAGGGCATGGGCGTCGCCGTCTGTCACGGGCAAGAGCGCACGATGCCGACCTGGGTAGCCTGCGTTGCCCACGTTGCAGTTGATCCTGATAGCAAAGCGGTTACCGTCAAGAAAATCTGGCAGACCATCGATTGCGGGACGGTCGTCCATCCGGATGGCGCGCTGGCGCAGGCCGAAGGCGCCGCTTTGTGGGGAGTCAGCCTTGCGCTGCACGAAGGTGCGACCTTCGAGAATGGCCAGGTCAAGGAAAGAAACCTGAACGCCTACACGCCGCTGCGCATGAGTGACGTGCCGGAGCTGGATATACGTTTCATGGAAAGCACGGAGATGCCAGTCGGGCTCGGCGAGCCGCCGTTAATTCCGGTGCCGCCGGCGATTGGCAACGCGATTTTTGCAGCAAGTGGTATTCGGGCACGCAATCTGCCGATTCGCCTGTAATCGTCGCGGTTCGCAAGCGGAGTCGATGTACCTGCATCGGCTCCGCTTTTATTTTTAGTCGAGAACGCCGCGCTTCTTCGCGCTATTCGCATACATCAAAAGGTAGACGCCAATGGCAATTACGACAAGCGGCATCACAACCGATCCTGCGCCCATCACCGCGATGACATCAGTCAATAGCAACGAGTAACCCATCTGCGCCAGAATCGCGATCAGCGATACCGCAAAAACCGGGACCGCAAAGCTCTTGCGCAATAACAAGGCAATGCAACCAAGTACACCGCCGAACACGGCAATCGCATAGGCACCGGTCACCCATGCCGGGGCGCCGGTGTACAAAGCACGCTCGGCATCGCTCATGGCCGCAAAATCTTCAGCAGTCATGCTGACGTGCATCATGTAGGCCATGACGCCAAGCAGGTTCCACAGCAAGGCAACAATGCTGATAATCCAGTAACTGCGCGTCGGTTCATCTCTTATCATGTCGTTCATGGTGTTCCCCCGTCGTTCGTTTTCGGGTCGTTTTGTTATGCCAGATGCCGCTCGCTCTGGCGCCTGCCCTTGGTGTAGATACTTCATCAATTTGCTAGGCAGGTCAACGACTTATCGGTCCAGTGCCGGCATAGACTCAAGTTTCTGCGCTGCCAGCCGCTAACGATTATTGAGGCGGCGCGCTCCGGGCCGCGGCAGCGCAAGGACGGCAATCCAGCATGCAGGCAGAGGGCGGACAGAAAATCGGGCGTTACGAGGTGATCAGCCAACTCGGGCGGGGATCACAGGGCAGTGTCGTCAAAGCGCGCGATCCGGTACTTGATCGATTCGTTGCTATCAAGACGCTTAACTGCATCAACCCTGAACTCAATACGCTTGCGGACGACGGTACGCCGATCGAAGCGCGCATCGCCAGCCAGCTTAAACACCCCAACATTGTCGCGATATTCGATGCCGGCGAAACCGCCAACGAACCGTATCTCGTTTTCGAATATGTCGAAGGCACGACGCTGGCGCAGCGTTTAAAAAAACAGGGCGCAATGACGATCTCACAACTTGTGCCCGTCATCCACGCAGTGCTGCAGGGCATGTGCGATGCACACAAACGACAGATCCTGCATCTCGATCTGAATCCACGCAACCTGTTGATTGACACCGAAGGTGTGCCGCGCGTGATGGATTTTGGACTTGCCCAATACGTCAATTGCCAGTCTGCTGACGACGACATGATCTCCGGCACACTCGCTTACATGTCGCCGGAACACATACTGGGCAAGCCGATGGGTCCGTGGACCGATGTGTTTGCGCTCGGCTGTACGTTTTACGAACTGGTCACCAATAAACGCGCCATTAAAGGCCAGACCCCGGAGCAAATTCAGTTTCATATTGTCTCGGCCGCGATCGATTTCACGGACTTTCAGCAGCTCGAGCACGGACCGGCTTTTGTGCGGTTTTTGCAAGGCGCGCTGGAGCGTGACGCGCAGGGTCGCTACAACGATGCAGCGGTAATGGCTGAGGCCTTTGCGGCATTCCTGAAAGAGACGGGCCTGGATGCAGAACTGCAGGCGGCAGATTCCACACACAGCACTATCGAGTTCCTGATGCGCCGCATGGCAAGGAAAGCAGACTTCCCCACCGTGTCGAAAACACTGGCAGATATTAATCGGCTAACCGGCAGTGATTCGGATGCCTCGGCCGACAAACTGTCAAACGTAATACTGCGGGATTTTGCGCTGACGAGTAAGTTGCTGCGGCTTGTGAACTCCGCATTCTATGGTACGCGCGCTGCAGAGATTACGAGCGTGTCACAGGCCGTCGTTTTCCTCGGTCTTGAACAAGTGCGTATGACTGCCAACAGCCTGATGTTTTTTGGTTCTCTCAAAGGCGACTCCCGTGCATTGAAAGATTCGCTGGCGCGCTCGTTTCTTAGTGGCCTGATCGCGCGTCATCTCGTGACACGACTGCGTTTGCCGCAGGCAGAAGAGGCATTCATCAGCGGGCTGTGCCAGAACCTCGGTGAGAACCTTACGATTTATTATTTTGCCGATGACTACTGTGACATCGAGGAAATGCGCACTGCACAGCATCTCAGCAAGACCGCGGCCTCACGCAGCGTCCTTGGCGTCAGTTATTCCGAGCTCGGTGCCGCGGTCGCGCGCAGCTGGAATCTGCCCGAATCCATTATTGCCGCGATCCGCGGACTGCCGCCTGGTCCTGTGCAGACTCCGGCCAACAACGACGATGCAGCGCGCGACGTTGCCGTGTTCGCGAACGAACTTTGCGATCTTTTCCTGAGCAGGAGTCCGGAAGAACTGAAGTCCGAAGTGCATTGCTTGCTAAAGCAATACGAGCTCAGCGTCGGTGTGGATCGCGATTACTGTGTACAGCTAGTCGCCGGCGGCTTTCAGAAGCTGCTGGAATTCGCGCCGATGTTCGAAATCAGTGTAGAGAAAAGCGCGTTCTGCCAGGCGGTAAGAAGCTGGCTCGAGGTTCAACATGAGCAGGCGGCAGGCGCATCTCTGGACGCCGGGACAGCTAAAGATTTCAGCAAGTCTGCCGCTACAGCAATTGCAGGGACAGTCGTTCGCGGCCACTGATGGCGGGCGAGGGGCGTTTTCGACTTCGCGGTAACAGAGCATGCAATCGGACAGCAATACCAAGCACATCGGACGCTACGAAAACATCAGGGTTCTGGGCAAGGGATCGCAAGGCTCCGTGGTGCTCGCGAGGGACCCCACGCTTGACAGGTTCGTCGCCATCAAACTGCTCAGTGCGAAAGCAACGGAACTTAATGTGCAGGATGACGATGGCACGCCGGTTGAAGCCCGCACCTCAAGTAAACTGAAACACCCGAATATTATTCCGATCTTCGATGCCGGGCGCACTGCAGATGGTCCGTATCTCGTGTTCGAGTACGTCGAGGGTGTGCCGCTTGCAGCTGTTCTGGCGTCGGAAAAGAAGTTTTCCATCGAAAAAGCGATACCGCTCATAAGGTCGGTGCTGGATGCCATGGCGCATGCCCACAGTTCCGAGATACTGCACCTTGACCTGAGTCCCCGAAATATTCTGATCGGTGAGGACCAGGTTCCGCGGGTGATGGATTTTGGGCTTGCACAATACGTCAACTTCACGCGTGAACCGAGCGATATGGCAAGCGGCACGCTGCGCTACATGGCGCCGGAACACATGCTGCAAAAACCGCTAGGTACCTGGACTGACGTCTTTGCGCTCGGGATTACGTTCTACGAACTTGTCTCCGGCGTTCGGCCGTTCGACGGAATTCAGACGCGCGAGATTCAATTAAAGATTGCAGCGGCCAAGGTAGACATGGCGCCGATTCACGCGTTGCCGCACGGCGAAAGTTTTGCGCGGTTCCTGGCAGGGGCATTGGAGCGCAATCGGGAAGGGCGCTACGCAGATGCCTCGGCAATGCGGGAGGCTTTTGAGCTGTTCCTGGCGGACTCCGGGCTCAGCGAAAGCGGCAAAGACGAAGCGGCGGCGCACAGCACCATCGAGTTCCTGATGCGGCGCATGAGTCGCAAGAAGGATTTTCCGTCGATTTCGCAAACCCTGACCGATATAAATCGCCTGACCAGCGAAGGGTCTACCGCATCAGCCGACAAGCTTGCTGAAGTCATCCTCAGAGATTTTTCTTTGACCAGTAAATTGCTGAAGCTTGTCAATTCAGCCTACTACGGCGCACGCGCTGTAGAGGTGACGAGTATTTCACAAGCCGTCGTGATTCTTGGCGTACGACAGGTCCGCATGACGGCGAACAGCCTGTCGTTCTTCGGGCATTTGCGCGGTGATTCGGAAGCATTAAAGGACAGCATGACGCGCTCGTTCCTGAGCGGCATGATTGCGCGCCACCTGGCAAAGCTCGAGCGCCTGCCGGATCCCGAAGAGGCGTTCATTTGCGCGATGTGCCAGAACCTTGGTGAAAATCTCGTGATGTATTATTTCGCCGAGGACTTTGACGATATTGTCGAGCTGCAGCGCACCCGGAAACTCGACAAGACGGCGGCATCGCGGGGCGTGCTCGGCGTAAGCTACGCGGAGCTCGGCGCGGCGGTTGCCAAGGTCTGGAACCTGCCCAAGTCGATCGTGCATTCCATTCGCGGCATGCCGGCAGGGGAGGTCGTTGCACCAAATGATGATGCGACCAAGCTGCGGGATATAGCCGTGATGGCGAATTGCCTTTGCGAGGCACTGCAACAGGATGATGCGACACTCATCGACTATCAGCTGGACGCGGTACTGGAGCGTTTTGCAGCCAGTGTCGTGCCGCAGCGCAATTACTGCGTGCAACTCATTACGCTGGCATTCGAAAAGGTCATTGAGTACGCGCCGATCTTCGAGATCAACGTGTCGTCGAGTCACTACTGCAGCAGTGTGAAGGCGTGGCTCGCGCTGCACCCAGTCGACGAGGAAGGCAAGAATACCGCGACGGGCTAGTGCGACACCGGTTCGTCAGCCGGTCCCAGGATCGCTTCGAGCGATTGTTTGCTGCGGATGAGTTCAGCGGTGTTGAGCAGGAGTTTCAGGCAACGCCTGGTGGCTTCGATTTGCGGCACCTGGCAAGCAGGATGCGATACCGGGTCCGGTGCGCGGTGATTCTGTAGCCACTTTCACTCATAAGAAAAAAAGCTGGCGCGTCGAAAAGAACTGTATATACTCACAGCTACTGTTTATTTATACAGGACATGAAGATGCAGCAGCTGACCCCCAGGCAACAAGAAATTCTTGAAATGATTCAAGACTTTATCGCAGAGCACGGCCTGCCGCCAACGCGTGCGGAGATTGCCCGCGAGCTCGGTTTCAAATCCGTCAACTCGGCTGAAGACCACCTGAAGGCGCTGCAAAGGAAGGGCGTGCTGGACCTGATGCCGGGCGCGTCCCGCGGAATCCAGCTGAAGGATTCGCTGCGCGATCAGCTCGGCCTGCCACTGGTCGGCCGGGTCGCAGCGGGCAGCCCGATCCTGGCGCAGGAACACATCGAGGCGCATTACCGCCTCGACCCGGCGTTCTTTAACCCGAAGCCACATTACCTGTTAAGGGTGCAGGGCATGAGCATGAAGAATGCCGGCATCCTCGACGGCGATCTCGTCGCCGTGCACCGCACACCGGAAGTGCGCAGCCGGCAGATCGTGGTCGCACGCGTCGACGACGAAGTCACCGTGAAACGTTATCGCCAGGACGGCAAGCTCGTGTGGTTGCTGCCGGAGAACGAAGATTTCCAACCGATCTGCGTTGACCTGCTGACGCAGGCCATGGTGATTGAAGGCGTGGTCGTCGGCGTGATTCGCGACGGCATGCCGCTGCACTGACTCGATACGGTTCCCTGCGGCCACCGTCGGCATGAGCGATGCACTGGAGCAACTGCTGCAAAGTCCACGTCTCTGGCGCGGGCAGGCACAGGGCAAAGCCTGGCAGGGGCTTGTCACCGGGTACCCACGCCTTGACGAGCACCTGCCGGGCGGCGGCTGGCCGAAGCACGCACTGACTGAAATCCTGCTCGAGCATTACGGCAGCGGTGAGTTAAAACTGCTGATGCCGGCGCTCGCGCGTCTTAGCCAGGGTACAGAGGCCGGTCACGATGCCGGCTGGCTCGCGTGGATCGCGCCGCCGTTTCAACCGTACCCGCCCGCGCTGACGCAATGGGGTATCGAGTTGTCACGCGTGCTGATCGTACGTCCACGCCAGCCCGAGGAAATCCTGTGGGCGGCAGAGCAGGCCTTAACGAGTGGCAACTGCGCGGCCGTGTTGTTGTGGAGTGCCACGCTGGATCATGCCGCGAGCCGGCGCCTGCAGCTGGCAGCGGAGCAGGGCAATAGCTGGGCCGTTGCGTTCCGGCCGTTGCGGCAGCAACGCCAGCACTCGGCTGCGGCATTGCGCATCGCCTTGCAGCAAGGCACGCAGGGCACCGATCTGCACATTCTCAAAAGCCGTGGCGGCCGGCCGGCCGCCGTGTCCGGAGTCATCCACGACTACGCGTCGCTGCCGGGCAGTTAGGTCATGGGGTCCGCCGATAACACGCCCGCGCCGCTGCGGGATGCGGTCCCGACTCCGGTTGTTACGCGCAGGCCGGCACAGCAATCACTGGCGCTGACCCCACGGAGCAAAACACCGCCTGCGAATGAGTCACAGGATGCCAGGCACTCACAGCTGCCGGGCAGTGAAATGCCACGCAACGGCCTACCACAAGAGACTGCGCAGCTGCCCGTCAGTGAAGTACCGCGTGACAGCACCCCGCAAGGCACTACCCGGGAGCCCCTCACAGAGGCGCCACGCGACAGTGCACCACAGCGCAACACGCGATCGCAGGCATTGTGGCTGTGCCTGTACCTGCCGAATCTGCCACTCGAAGCTGCGGACGTGGCCGAAGAGGCCGAGGTGTACGCGGTGTTCGATGAGCAGCAGGGTGTGCGCCAGGTGTTGCAGGCATCAGCAGCAGCGCATGCAGCCGGCATTCATGCCGGTCTGTCCGTTAACGCAGCGCTCGCATTGCAACCGGATTTGTTGTTGGCAGAGCGTGATGTGCAGCATGAAGAAGAGGTGCTGCAATCACTGGCTGTGTGGGCGGAGCGCTTCACGTCATTCGTCACGCTCGAGCCGCCGGCTGTGCTGTTGCTCGAGATTGCCGCCAGCCTGCGCCTGTTTGCAGGGCTCAAGGAGTTACGCCAGCAAATCGTGACGGAACTCGCAGAGCAGGGGTTTAGTGCCTTGCCCGCGATAGCACCGACACCGCTGGCAGCAACCTGGCTGGCGCGTGCAGGCACGCGGCGCTGCATCGTGGGCAGCGAGCACCTCAACAGCACCTTAAGTGCGCTGCCGCTGCACTGCCTTGCGTGGCCTGACAAGGTGATCGCGGCATTGCAGGGCATGGGCATCGATTGCGTCGGTGAATTGTTACGCCTGCCGCGCGACGGTTTCGCGAAACGCTTCGGTGTTAAACGTTTGCTGGCGCTTGATCGGGCACTCGGCCGCCTGCCGGATCCGCGTGAACATTTTCGTTCGCCGGTGGCGTTTTGCGCGGATGCCGATCTCGACGGCGAGCACGATAACAGCGAATGGCTGCTCGACGTGTGCGCGCAGTTACTCGTAAAGCTCGAACGCTTCCTGCTCGCACGGCAACTTGCGGCGCAGCGGCTGTCGTTCAGTTTTTATCACCTGCAACACCCGGCCACGCCGTTAACGCTCGCCTGTTTGCAGGCCGGCAACAATGCGGCGCGCTGGCTGGCCTTGCTGCGTATCCGTTTTGAGCGTGTCGAATTGCCGGCACCGGTTATCGCGATTCGCCTGCATGCCGCGGATGGCCAGCCGCTGACCGCAACGACAGCGGCGCTCGGGTTCAGCGAGCAGGGCAGCAGCGACACATCGATCGCACCGCTGGTCGAACGCCTGGCGGCACGCATCGGTGCACAGGCGATACACGGTGTCGGCACGGTTGCCGAACACCGCCCGGATCGGGCCTGGCAGCGGCAGCGCGCGTTCGAAATCAATCCGCAGTGCGCTGCCATGCCCGACGTTACGCCCAACCCGCGCATGCCGGAGCTACTGGCCGACATGCAACGCACCCGGCGTTTGTTACTGCGACGACCGCTGTGGTTACTCGAACAGCCGGAACCGCTTAAGAGTCGCGAAGGCCGGCCGTACTACCAGGGGCCGCTCGCGTTCCAGAACGGCCCGGAACGCATCGAGACCGGCTGGTGGGACGACAAAGGCGTGGCACGCGATTACTACGTCGCGAAAAGCCAGCACGGTGCCTACCTGTGGATCTTTTGTGAACGCGCCAGCGGCAACTGGTACCTGCACGGCAGGTTCGGGTGAAGTGCGCGCCTACGCGGAACTGCATGCGCTCAGCAACTTCACCTTTTTACGCGGCGCATCGCACCCGGAAGAGCTTGTCGAGACGGCCGCGGAACTCGGCTACAGCGCGCTCGCGATTACCGACGAATGTTCCATTTCCGGCATCGTCCGCGCGCACACGGCGGCAAAAGACTGTGGGCTGAAGCTCATCATCGGTGCCGAGTTCGTACTGGATGACGGCTTAAAGCTCGTCGCGCTGGTACAGAACCGGCAGGGTTACGCCGCCTTGTGTCGCCTGATCACGAAGGGCCGGCGTGCGGCGGAAAAAGGCAGCTACTGGCTGAGCAAAAACGATTTTCAGGACGGTCTGCCGGATTGCCTGCTGCTGTGGATACCCGACAACCGCCTGCAACTGGCCGAACACCAGCAGTGGATTCAGGACGCGTTCGCCGGCCGTTTGTGGATTGCCGTGGAACTGCACGCCGATGGCCTCGAGCGCTCGCGCCTGCTGCGCCTGCAGCAACTGGGCAGGCAATTACAGTTGCCACTCATTGCCAGCGGCGATGTGCACATGCACTGCCGCGCACGACGCGCGCTGCAGGATACGGTCACCGCCATTCGCATGAACGTGGTACTCGAGCGCGCCGGCTACGCGCTGTACCCGAACGGTGAACGTCACCTGCGCTCGTGCGCCGTGCTGCACGACCTGTATCCCGCCGCACTGCTTGACGCGACGCTGGACATTGCCGGCCGGATCGATTTTTCACTGGATGAGCTGAAGTACGAATACCCGCACGAACTCGTGCCGGCCGGTGCGACACCCGCGAGCTATCTGCGGCAGTTGACGGAGCAGGGCATGCAGCGTCGCTGGCCCGGCGGCGTGCCGGAGAAAGTCAGCGTGCTCGTCGAGCACGAGCTGCAACTTATCCGCGAACTGAACTACGAGTTCTACTTCCTGACCGTGCAGGACATTGTCGCGTACGCACGCTCGCAGCACATCCTGTGCCAGGGACGTGGCTCGGCGGCGAATTCGGCCGTGTGTTTTTGCCTCGGCATTACCGAAGTCGATCCCGACCGCATGGCAACGCTGGTCGAGCGTTTCATCTCGAAGGAACGTAACGAACCGCCGGATATAGACGTCGACTTCGAACACGAGCGCCGCGAGGAAGTCATCCAGTACATTTACCGCAAGTACGGGCGTGAACGTGCCGCGCTGGCGGCTACCGTCATCACCTATCGCTCACGCAGCGCGCTGCGCGACGTCGGCAAGGTGCTTGGTTTATCCGGGCTGCAGGTCGATCGTCTCGCGCGCTCGATGCAGTGGTGGGACGGCCAGCAGGTCGATGACAGCCGCGTCCGCGAGGCCGGGCTCGATCCGCACAGCCCGGTCATTCAGCGTCTGCTGTGGCTCACGCGGCAGCTCTTAGGCTTCCCGCGCCACCTGTCGCAGCACGTCGGCGGCTTCGTGATCTCGAACGGACCCTTGTCCGAGCTGACCGCAATCGAGAATGCCTCGATGCCGGATCGCACCGTTATTCAATGGGAGAAGAACGATCTTGAAGACCTCGGCCTGTTAAAGGTCGACGTGCTCGGGCTCGGCATGCTGACCGCGATTCGCCGCAGCTTTGACCTGATCCGCGAATTCGACGGCCGCGACTACACGCTCGCCAGCGTGCCGGCCGAAGATCCGCGCGTGTACGACATGATTTGCGAGGGTGACACGATGGGCGTGTTCCAGATCGAGTCACGCGCACAGATGGCGATGCTGCCGCGCCTGAAGCCGCGCTGTTACTACGATCTCGTTATTGAAGTCGCGCTTATCCGCCCCGGACCCATCCAGGGCGACATGGTGCATCCCTACCTGCGGCGCCGCAGCGGCGAAGAAGCGGTCGAGTACCCGAGCGAGGAAGTGCGTGCAGTGCTGGAGCGAACGCTCGGCGTACCGATCTTCCAGGAGCAGGTCATGGCGCTGGCGGTGGCCGCCGCCGGCTTCACGCCGGGTGAAGCCGATCAGCTGCGTCGCGCGATGGCGGCGTGGAAACGCCGCGGTGGTCTCGGCCCGTTCGAGGAAAAACTGACGGCCGGGATGCGCGCCCGCGGTTACGAAGACGAGTTCGCGCAAAAAATCTTCCGGCAGATTAAAGGCTTCGGTGAGTACGGCTTTCCGGAATCGCATTCCGCGAGCTTTGCCTTGCTGGTGTACGTGTCGTGCTGGCTGAAGTGCCACGAGCCGGCGGCATTCTGCTGCGCCTTGCTGAACAGCCAGCCGATGGGTTTTTATTCTGCCGCACAGCTCACGCAGGACCTGCGCCGTCACAATGTCGAAATTCGTCCGGTCGATGTCAACAGAAGCAACTGGGACAACTCGCTGGAACGCGCGGATGACGGCGCCGCCGCGATGCGTATTGGCTTGCGACAGATCAAGGGCCTCGCGGAAGCCGCCGGCAAGCGACTCGTTGCAGAACGCACGGCGGGTTGCTTCGCGAACGTACAGCAACTCAGTGAACGCGCGGGTCTCAATAGAACCGATTTATCCGCACTCGCGGCGGCGGGTGCACTCGCAACGATCGATGGTCACCGCCACAAGGCTCGCTGGCACGTGGCAGGTGTCGAGACGCCGACACCGCTGTTTACGTCGATGGAACGCTACGAGCCGGCACCGTTGCTGAAAAAACCGACGGAAGGCCAGGATATCGTCGCGGACTACCGGAGCCTGGGGCTGACCCTGGGGCGGCATCCACTGGCATTACTGCGCGACACGCTGACCAGCCAGCAATTCCTGCAGACCCGTGACCTGCCCGGGCTCGCCAGCGGGCGGCGGATTCGGATTGCCGGCCTCGTCATTACCAAGCAGCGGCCCGGTACGGCCAGCGGCGTCACGTTTGTCACGCTGGAGGATGAGTTCGGCCACGCGAACCTCGTGGTCTGGAAGAAAACTGCCGAAACGCAGCGTAGCGTCTTGTTGAATGCGCAGCTGATGGGCGTTGAAGGTGAACTGCAGAAGGAAGGGAAAGTGATCCACGTAATCGCGCATCGCTTGCTCGATTACAGTGCCTTGCTGGGTGAGTTGCGAGTCCGCTCGCGGGACTTTCGCTGAGGAGTAGAGGCTAGTCCTCTCCAAACATGTCGAATGAATAGGTGTCTTCGATGTTGCGCTGTTCCTGGATTTCCTCGAGACGCCGGCGAATCTCCTTCTTGCGCTCGATGTCACTTTTTTTCGTCTTGTCCATCTCGGCCATCAGTTTCTCGACATTGACCTCCATGGAGACATCCAGTTCGTCATCGTCATCGTCGTCGCTATCCATGACAATGGTCTCGTCGCCGGAAAACTCCTCGACGTCATCATCGACCTCGTCTTCGAGATCTTTCTCTGGCGGTTTTGTCGGCATCAACGCAATCCTCAACGTAACTCTGTTGCACGAAACGCCCTTAAGGCACACCGTCAAACTGACGATGTCTGCCTGTATACCCCTAATGCCACAGGCACGCAACTGCACAATCTGCAATTTTGAAAACGACAGGATTCAGTCGATAAAATAGCGAAAATTTCAGCATCGCAGATGCTGATCAATCACCCGATCAGGTTATTGATCTCGAAAATTGGCAGCAGAATGGCCAGTACAATCAGCAGCACGACGGCAGCCATCACGATGACCAGCAGCGGCTGCATGATACCCAGCAGCGTTGCAATCAGGCTATCGACTTCCCGTTCCTGGTTGGCCGCGGCACGACCGAGCATTTCCTCGAGCCTGCCACCGGCTTCACCACTCGCAATCAGGTGAGTGGTCATCGGCGGGAACAGGCGGCTGGCGGCAAGCGATTTGCTGATCATCGCCCCTTCGCGAATCCGCAACGAGGCTTCCTCGACGGCTTCGCGCATCGGTACATTGGCGACAACCTGCGCGGCGATGCGCAGGGACTCAAGAATCGGCACGCCGCTGCCGGCAAGGATGCTGAGAGTCTGGGTGAAGCGTGCGGTGTTTATGCCGCGCGTCAGCCGGCTGACAATAGGCAGATTCAGCAGCAGGTGATGATAGCGGCGTTTAGGCCCTTCTTTCTCGAGCAATTTGCGCAGTCCGTAGATGACCGCAATGATGCTGACGATAAGCAGCAGCCAGTGATCCCGCAGGAAATCGCTGGAGCTGATCATGATGCGCGTCAGTAACGGCAGCTGCTGGTTATAGCTTTCGAACACGTAAACGACTTTCGGTACCACGTAGGCGAGCATAAAACTGATGATGCCAACTGCTGTGACGACAAGTGCGATAGGGTAAATCATCGCATTGCGAACCTGCTGTTGCAGAATCTGCCGCGCTTCGGTGAACTCCGCGAGGCGTTCAAGTACCGCATCAAGATGGCCGGACTGTTCACCTGCAGAAACAGTAGCGCGGTACAGCTCGGGAAACGCGTGCGGAAAATCGCCGAAGCCGTCGGCCAGGCTGTGGCCTTCCATGACACGCGAGCGCACGCCAAGCAGGATGCTCTTCACGCGCGGGTTCTCATTTTGCTGGCTGACCGCCAGCAGCGCCTCCTCGAGAGGCAGGCCGGACTGGGTTAGCGTAGCGAGTTGTCGTGTCAGCAAAGCAAGTTCTGACGCAGAGATGCCGCGACGCAGCGCAAAAGACGTAGATTTCTTGCTTTCCTTGCGAACGACTTCCGTAACCTGGACGGGCAACAACCCGCGTTCGCGCAACAGCTGGCGTACGTGCTTCGGTGTGTCACCTTCAAGAAGTCCGCGGGACTCCTTGCCGGTTGTGTCCATCGCGACAAATTCAAAGGCACCCATCAGTTCTTACCGCGAGATCTAGTCTGCACGCGTAACACGTGACACTTCTTCCAGCGTGGTGTCACCCTCAAGCACGCGGCGATGGCCATCGTCGCGAATGCTCGGCGTCATGGTGCGCGCATAGCGTTCGAGCTGTTGTTCGCTGGCACCGTCGTGGATCATCGTGCGCATTTCATCGTTGACGGCGATCACTTCGTAGATGCCGGTGCGACCGTGAAACCCGGTGCCGCCGTCTTCGCCAGGTCGATACAAGGTTGGCGGCTGCGCCGGATCCACGTGCAGCGCGCTGCATTCGTATTCCCGCGCGGTGTAGGGAACGCGGCTGGCGGGGTCCATAACGCGTACCAGCCGTTGTGCAACCACGCCGATAAGGCTGGAGGACAACAGGAACGGTTCAACGCCCATGTCGCGCAATCGCGTGACCGCGCCGACCGCGGTATTCGTATGCAGCGTCGATAACACGAGGTGGCCTGTCAGGCTCGCCTGGACCGCGATTTCTGCCGTTTCAAGGTCACGAATCTCGCCGACCATCACCACGTCAGGGTCCTGGCGCAAAATGGCGCGGAGGCCTTTTGCAAAGGTCATGTTGACCTTGGTATTCACCTGCGACTGGCCGATGCCATCGATGAAGTACTCGATAGGATCTTCGACCGTCATGATGTTGCGGCTATGGTCGTTGATGCGCTCGAGCGCAGCGTACAGCGTAGTGGTCTTGCCAGAACCGGTTGGGCCGGTGACGAGAATGATGCCGTGTGGCTTGTGAATCAGCTCGTCCATCAGGTGCATCGACGCGTCGGCCATGCCAAGCGAAGTCAGGTCGAGGCGACCCGCCTGCTTGTCCAGCAGTCGCAGTACGACACGTTCACCGTGACCGGAGGGCATGGTTGAAACACGCACGTCGACGGCACGTCCGGCAATCCGCAAGGAAATACGGCCATCCTGTGGCAGGCGTTTCTCGGCGATGTCGAGCTTGGACATGACCTTGATGCGGGAAACGACGAGCGGCGCCAGCGCGCGCCGCGTTTGCAGGACTTCCTGCAAAACACCGTCGATGCGGAAACGCACGCCGAGGCGGTTTTCGTAAGGCTCAATGTGCACGTCAGAGGCATTGTCTTTGACGGCCTCCGTCAGCACCGCATTGATAAAGCGAATAATAGGCGCATCGTCATCGCTCTCGAGCAGGTCCGATGGCTCCGGCATTTCCTGCGCGACCTGCAGCAGGTCTGTGTGCTCGTCGAGATCGCCAACCATCTGCATGGCCTTGTGGCTGCCTTGCTCGTACGCCTGCTGCAGCAACGCATCGAACTCGTCTGGCGTGACACGCGTCATTTTCATTCTGCGCCCAGCAAAGCGCCGCGCTTCGGCAAGGCTAAGTGGGGTGGCCGTGCTGCGATAGACCGCTTCGAGACTGCCGTCCTCGGCAGGACGAATCAGGACGCCATGGCGTTTGGCGAAGGAGAAGGGCAACACCCGCTGATCGCCTTGCTGCGGGACGACAGGGTCATCAACCAGTGCGATTGCATCTTCGGGAACGAGCTGCGGCAGATCTTCCATGGTTGCCAATCAATTCTTCTTTTCGGGCAGGTCGTCTTCTGACTCTGCCCCGAAGTCCATCGGTTCCAGCTCGGGGATAACCGGGCGTTGCACGCCGCGCATCTGCGGCACCGAGCCACTGCGTTGCATGTCACGAATGTAGTTGTACTTTGCGCCGGTCTCGATGGCGGTCTGAGAAGCGTCGCGCAGGATTTTTGGTCGAATAAATACCATCAGGTTGGTTTTGACTTTCGACACACTGCGATTGCGAAACAGGGCGCCCATGACCGGAATCCTGCCAAGTATCGGCACCCGCTGCGTGTTCTCGCGCAGGGAATCTTCGATCAGCCCGCCCAGCACGAGTATGCCGCCGTCTTCCACAATCACGGTGGTATCAATCGTGCGCTCATTGGTAATAAGGTCGGCAGCGCCTGCTGTCGCGGATTCCGCAATGCTGGAAATCTCCTGCGATATTTTGAGCAGGATGGCGTTGCCTTCGTTGATTTGCGGCGTGATGGTCAGCTTGACGCCAACCTGTTCGCGCTGAATGGTCTGGAACGGATTGATGCCGCCCGTATTGCCGCCTGCGTTCGAGAACGAGCCCGTTACAAACGGCACTTCCTTGCCCACCTTGATGCTTGCTTCCTCGTTGTCGGTGGTGACAAGCGTCGGGGTGGAAATGATGTTGGTGTCTGCATCACCTTCGAGGGCATTCAGAATCGCGGCAAAGCTTGTGCCAGTGTCTGAAATTCGACCCACGGCGGTCGTAAAGCCGTCAGC
>JBATFU010000016.1:0-7126 GCA_049665065.1 Woeseia sp.
ATGAACTGTCACTCGCAGGTGCACGGTTCCAATCACCCTTCCGGCTCCAGGCTGATGCGCTAATGGTGAAGCCAATGCGAAAAGCGAATCAGAGTCGCACCCTTGCCGCAGGGATACCGCGCAGGCGCAGCGCTGCCCATGCCGCGATCACGGTTTGCGCTACCTCCCTGCTGGTTTTCTCCGCCGCGTCGGCGCAGCGCGTCGATACCAGCGACTGGACCTGCGAATTTTGTCCTTTTGAGGAAGGCTATCGTGCCGATGTCAGCGTCGGCGCAGCGAACGTGAGCGATGACTCCGCCTATTTCGGCGACGCCAGTGGCTACGACGAGGAAGGCGTTTACCTGAACCTCGACGGCCAGGGTTGGTATGCGAGTGACCGGCATCGCGCTCGCTGGAACGTCGAAAACCTCGGACTGGATACACGCGCCATCGGCCTTGAGGGCGGGATGCCAGGTACGTTCGACTACCTGCTTACCTACCGGGAGCTGCCGCGCCGGCAGTTTGATACCACCGTGACCGCATTTCGCGACGTAAACGGCGTACTGACCCTGCCGTCCGGATGGACGCGCTCACCGACCACCGGCGGCCTCTCAGCGCTTGGTTCCAGTCTCGCGCGGCAGGACATAGCGAGTGACCGGAATACCTTCGCGATTGGCGGACGCTACCTGCCAGCTACGCGCTGGAGCGTATCGGCAGACTACCGGCGCCAGCAGCAGGACGGCGTAAAAATTATCGGCGGCTCCTACTACACGAGTGCGGCACTATTGCCCGCACCGATCGACTACGTCACCGACGAGGTCGATCTTGGTATTCGCTATGCCGGCAGCCGCTGGGCGGTCGCGCTCGGCTGGTACCTGTCCGAATTCGACAACGGCCAGCAGTCATTCGCGTGGCAACACCCGTTCACCACTGTGCCGGGCGCCGAATTTGCTGCGCTGGCGCAGCCGCCGGGGAACAGGTTCCAGCAGCTGTCATTGTCCGGGAGTTATGCGCTGCCGCTCTACAGTACGTTCCTGAGCTTTTCGGCCGCTGTCGGTGAGATCGAACAGGATGAAGCGTTCCTGCCATACACGACGAACCTGAACCTTGCGACTGCCGCCTTACCTCGCAGCAATTTTGCTGGCAGCGTCGATACGACCAGACTGGCGTTCAGCGCAAGCGCCAAACCGATTGCCAGGAGTCGTGTGAAACTTTCGTACCGCTATGACGAGCGCGACAGCGGCACGCCGCGGGACACCTGGAATCGAGTACTGACGGACACGTTTATCAGCGGCGAGCTGGAACTGAATACGCCGTACAGCTACCAGCGCACGGCATTGACGCTAAGCGGCGACTACGACGTGATGAATACACTGCGCGCTTCCGCCGGTTACGACCGCAGGCAAACGGACCGCGACTTTCAGGAAGTTGCCGAGCAAACAGAAGACGATAGTTGGGGTCGTTTGCGCTGGCGTCCGCGAGAAACACTCGAGCTCACGTTGAAAGGTGGCAGGGCGAAACGCGACATCGACCGCTACAACGAAGTACTCGCCGTCTCCTTCGGTCAGAACCCGCTGCTGCGCAAGTACAACCTCGCTTACCGGTATCGCGAATACGGCGAGCTGGGACTGAACTATGCGCCAACGGCCCTGCCGATTGCGATCACCGTAACGGGCTACCGCGCTGACGACAGCTACACAAAATCGCAGCTCGGCATGACCCGTGCCGACGAAACCCGTTTCGCCACTGATTTGAGCTGGACTGTTTCCGAGAGAACCACCGCCTACCTGAGCGGCGGCATCGAGAATATCGAGTCGCAGCAGGCGGGTGGCCAACTGCCGAACGGACTGGACTGGGGCGCCGGTTTCAACGACGACTTCATGACCCTTGGTGCCGGGCTGCGCATTCGCAACATTCGCGACAAGTTCGACCTGCAAGCCGACTACACGCAATCGCGCGGCGAATCGGAGATCAACGTCAACTCGGCCTTTGCTGGCAGCAGCGCGTTTCCGAAGCTTGAAACCAATCTGGATTTCCTGCGCGTCGCGCTGAATTACCGGCGATCCGAAAAGCTGACCATCGACCTGAACCTGCGCTATCAGCGGTTCCGCGCTGAGGACTGGGCGCTTGAGGGTGTCGGGCCGGCAACGATTCCCGCCGTACTGACGCTGGGCGCGTTGCCCTACAGCCCTGAAGTGTACGTGGTTGGCGCGGGTTTTCGGTACCGCATCGGCAAACCGTAGAATCGGCTGGATCTTACTGCGCGCTGAGGTCGAATCCTCATTGCAGAGCGACACCACGCTTTCCTTACCTGCCTGAGCTCAACGTTGTCGTGCAAGCGAATAGCGACTACGATCGGTCGATGAAACACCTGCTGAAAGCATTGCCGGTCCTGCTCATGCTGTCGATGACAACGGGCTGCGCGCATACGAGCGGCGAGGAACTGGGTCTTACGATGGATGGCAAACTCACGCCGTGTCCCGCGTCGCCAAACTGCGTCTCGAGCGACGTCAAAGACGGCAACCATGCGATTGCGCCACTCGAAATTATCAGCAGCGCTGAGCAGACCTGGACCGCCTTGTTGACGTACATAGAGACGCAACCGCGGTGGACTCTCAAGGTCAGCGAGCCGTCTTACCTGCGCGTTGAAGCGCGAACCCGCCTGCTGCGCTTTGTCGACGATGTCGAATTCAAGCTGCGGCCGGCGGACAAGCGGATAGCCATGCGTTCGGCCTCACGGGTGGGTTACTCCGACCTCGGAACCAATCGACGGCGCCTTGAAGGTGTTCGTGAGGCCCTGGCAGACCAGAACCTTGTACGGGGCAACAATTGAGCGCTCTCACTGGCCAGACGGCTCTCAGCGGCGCCATGCGTGCGCTGAAAATGGCGCGCTGAATCGAACCGAATACCCCACAAAAATTGCCAGCTCAAACCATCAGTTGGCTTCTGCCAACGTGCGCCGAACGGTCTCTTCCAACTGTGTCAGTCCTGCGGCACGACCTACGGCAATAGCCTCGTCGTCGCTCGCACCCGCCGCTTTCGCGCGTAGCGCAAACAAGGCGCCTACGCGGTTGCCACTCCCACAATGCAATAGCACCGGCCCAGCAAATTCTGCGAGTAGTGCATCAAGCTTCGCCGCATTCTCGAATGTAACGTCATCCGGACCGGCAATTGGCAGTGCGCGGTAGCCCAGGCCAAGCGCCTCTGCTGTCTGCGCCTCATCGAACCCGCGCGGCTCGCCCTCTGTGCGCAAATCAACGACCCCGGCATAACCGGCCGCTGCAATGGCACTGAGTGCGGCAGCATTCGGTTGGCCTGATGACAGGTAGCCCGTAGTCGGTAAACTTGCGCCGGCCGACTCAATTTCGCTGGCCGGCATGTAGCTTACGGATGCCGGGTTCGATGTGGCGCAGCCATGCAGCAACCATACTGCAGCTATCAATGAGCCCCGCCAAACGACTTCAGGCCATGCCACGCCTTCAATCCTTCAGTGTGGTGACAGCCGGCATTTCCATGCCGCGATCGGTAAAGTTCAGCGTCACCGACACGCGATCGATCAGCGCCGCAAGACTTTGCATGAGTTCGCGCACAGCAGCGCCCAGCTCCGGCGACATGTCTTCCTTGTCCTGCAGCGACATCGCGTCGCCGACAAATGAATAATACCGGGATGCGTCCATGTGCATGGCCATGAACGGCGCCGGACTGCTCGTCGCCGCCGTCAGCATGCCGCCCACTTCGTCCTCAGCACCATTGCCAACGGCGAGCGCAATGGCGTTATCGTTCATGGCCAGCCAAGCCTCGTCGATCGGCCCTTGCATTTGCGGCGATTCGAAACGCTGCGGTTTGCCGTCGTTCTTCAGGTTCAGCATCGCGAGTTCCGGGCTGAACATCGAGCCCATCGCAAGCAGCCCGGGCGCATTCTCGGTCGCGAGGAGGAAGCGCATATCGATGGCGGTTGGCGGCTGCTTCGTCGCAACATCCAGTCCTTCGACATTGTCGATAACGGCAAGAAAGCCTTTCAATCCGTACACGATGGGCGGGATCGGCTGATTCATCGCGGCACGCCCCTGCGCGACGTTACCCTGCAGTTCCGCAAACAACTCACACTTGTATGGATCGTCTTCCATCGCGTCGAGGCGTGCCGAATAAAATTCGCGCGCAGCCAACAGATCGATGCTCATGCCGAACGAAACCAGCCCGCCGTGATCGGTTCCGAGTCCGGGCACGACAGCCGGGAGTGTTGCCAGGCCGTCAGCAATATCACGGCGAAACTCAAGAACGGTTTTCGACGACATGCGCTCTTCTGAAATTTCGGTGTAGCCGGTAACAAGGCGTGGCGCAATCGTTGCCATGCTGCGAATTTCCGCTTTGCACACATCACTAAGCTGCGCTGCGTCAAACTCACCGAGCTGCAACAGTTCTGCGTTTATCCCGGACTGTGCGTCGGTGAAGGTATGCACCAATTTTTCAAAATCGATAAACCCAGCTCCGTGACTCGTGTACCCGTAGGTCTCGGCGAGCTGCTGGAGGCGGCCCGACTTCGAAATCGCCTGCGCAGGCAACGTTAGCCCGAACACGCTTCGTAGACTGTCATCGCTCAAACCAACCGGAACAATCGATGCGACTAACTGCCCGTCGATGATGGCCAAGACCACGCGAGCCTTGTCATCACCGACGAAGCGGTAGCTGAGCTTGTCGAGCGTAGCAAGCTCCATCTCGTTGCCGGCTTCTTCCTCGATGCTCTTCAAGGTTTTCTCGAAGGCCGCTGCATCATTCAAAGACACACGCAACACCGGCAACAGGCCATTGCCGTACAACAGGACTTTTGCATTCCGGTCGAAACCTGCGGCGTGCATGCCGTCGGCCGACATGAGCCCGATCAGGCGATCAATCACGCCGTTCATGTGTTCGCGTTGCGCCTCTGGCAACGCCTCGCCTTCGGCAGCTTGCTGCATGCCCTGTTGCACGGACAGTCGGATGATTGCCTGATATGACTTCATCAGGCGGTCTATCCGCGGCTCCAGCTTGTCGTATACGTCGTCCGGTAACGGAGTGAGCGAGGCAAGCAGGTACGGCGTGTCGGCAGACACGTAGCGCAACGGTCCATCTTCATCCGTATAAACATTCGTCTTGGCGTCCTGGCTGCAGGCCGCTAAAAACGGAAAAGTGCAAAGTGCAAGAATTTGTAGCAGACGAGCTGTACGAAACATAAGGAAAAATTCCAGGCGGATTGTGTAAGGTGCCACGGGCAACCCAGTCGCCGCGGCGCGAAAAATTATGCGAAGAATACCGGCTCGCCGTCGTCCTCGCGAGTCAATCTCGCGGTAGTCGAGCGCAGAGCGACGTACGCGGGACCTGAAGGGCCTCGGCAGCTACTTGACGCGCTGCAGGGCGGGCGCGGCCTGGACCCGTCCCTGGCCGAGCGCCCTCAGAAACATGTCGCGCACTTCCGCCACATGCTCATCAACGGTTGCCGGCGTCCAGTTATCGGTTGCAACCGGCGGCAGCACGTCAACATGTACCTTCGATGGGCGTACGAAAAAACCGCCCTTCGGCAGCACGTCGCTCGCATTGTGAATAACGATAGGCACGATGGGCACGCCGGCCTGCATTGCTATATGAAACGGGCCCTTCTTGAAAGGCCCGAGCCTATCGCTGTTACTGCGGGTACCTTCCGGTGCAATCGCCAGAGACATACCCGAGCGCAAAGACTCAACAACTGGCCGCAATGCCTCGATCGCCTTGTCATGATTGCGCCGATCAATAAACACCGTATCGGCAACGCGAAACACCGGGCCGACGAGCGGGTTCAGGGCAATCTCCTGCTTCGCAATTGCGTTGAAGTCGCGTCGCAACAGTTTCGCGATGATCAGCACGTCGATGGCGCTCTGGTGATTGAACAGAAATACGGCCGGCCGCTGCTCCCACACGTAATTCTCGCCGCGGATCCGCACGTCGATTCCGGCGAGTGCGCTGCCAAACTCGCCCCATGTCGTTACGGCAAGGTTTACGGCTTCGCGACGAGACTGGTTAAGAATCCAGGTTGGAATAATCTGCAATGCAGCGGAGAAAAACGCGCCATAAACAAGCCCCGTGCGCACAAACTCCTTAACGCCAGGCAAGCCGCGACTGTGGAAGTCGCGCACCGGCCAATCGCGGCGATTGGCAACTTCGCGCAGTGTGTCGTCCGGATTCAGCGGCCGCGGTTTGCCGACCGCTTCCAGTAACGGCAGATCTTCAAACCCGTCGCTGTAAAACCAGCAGTCGGCAAGATCTACGCCACGTTCGGCAGCGAACGCGCGCGCCGCATCGAGTTTGCCTTTCGCAAACACAATGGGCTCACGGATCTCGCCGGTAAACAAGCCGTTTTCAACTTCGAAGTGATTGCACAACACATGCTCGATTTCGAGTTCACGTGCTGCCGGGTTAATTTGATAAGGCGTTGCCGAAGACAACACCGCGACCGTGTGCCCCTTTGCCTGGTGTGCCCGTAACAACGCACGTGACTCCGGATACACCGAACCCGCGATGTGTTTCTCAAAGACGCGTTCACCAAGATCAATAAATTCCTGCTCGGGAACGTCAGCCAGCTTCTCCGCGGCCTCCTCCAGCAGCAGACCGTAGTCGCTGCCATTTATCCCATGAGTAATCAGGCCGAGGAACTGCACAATTGCGTCGCGTGGGCTGACCTTGCCGCTGACGATGCGCTCGCGGAATACACTGGCGATCGAAAAACCGAAGATCAGCGTCCCGTCAAAGTCAAAAAACGCGATAGAGCCGGGCCCTGAAGGGGCACGGTCGATTTCGCGGGTGATTTGCCCGTGGACAGTGGGCGGGGTCGAATTGGCAGTCTAAGTCGTGTTTCCTGGTAGCTGGAGCGCAAGCTTAACGCAAGATGCGGTTTTTCCGCCTGTTCTGATATCAATTGGCACGTCCGGTCTCTATAATCCGCGCCCTCTCAAAGCCGTGCGCCCCCCATGTCCAAACTAGAAAAACTTCGCAATATCGCCATTATCGCCCACGTCGATCATGGCAAAACCACGCTCGTTGACCAGCTTCTGCGGCAATCAGGCACCCTGAATGCACGGGCCGCGATGCCGGACCGGATCATGGATTCCAACGACCTGGAGCGCGAACGGGGCATCAC
>JBATFU010000017.1:0-5925 GCA_049665065.1 Woeseia sp.
CTCCACTGACAACGCAGTTTATTCGGTCGCAGATGTTCGCGCGATCGACCGGCGCACCATCGACGGCGGTGTCGGCAGCTTCGAATTGATGAAGCGCGCAGCCCATTTCGCCCTCGATATCGCATTGGACGAGTTTCCAAATGCAAAACACTGGATCGTGCTTTGCGGCAGTGGCAACAATGCCGGGGACGGCTATATGCTGGCGAATCTGGCCTCGGCGATCGGCAAACGCGTGGAAGTTCTGCATGTCACTCCGCCCGACGCGCTGACAGGTGATGCGCGCCGCGCCTGGGACGAAGCGGTCAAGGCCGGTGTCACGATAGCGCCGTTCAATCATGAGCTGAATGAGCGCGCTGAATTGATTGTCGATGCATTGCTCGGCAGCGGATTGAGCCGTGCCATTGACGGCGACTACGCAGCGGCAGTCGCCGCAATCAGTCTGCACTCGGCGCCGTGCCTGGCGCTCGATATTCCGACCGGCGTCCATGGCGATACCGGCATGAAACTTGGTATCGCCGTGCAGGCGGACGTTACTGCAACTTTCGTCGGCCGCAAGGCGGGGCTGTATTTCAACGATGGCCTCGCGCACGCGGGTCGCGTTTATTTTTCCGATCTCGGCGCGCCGCCGGAAGCATTTGACAGCATCGTTCCCTTGATGGAGTTCATTACGCCGACGCTCACTCGCGCGGCGTTGCCGGCGCGGGCGCGTGATGCTCACAAAGGCGACTTCGGCCATGTCGTGATTGTCGCGGGTGGTCGCGGCATGCCGGGCGCTGCAAGGCTGGCCGCCGAAGCCGCATTGCGCGCTGGTGCCGGCCGGGTCAGCGTTGCGACGCACCCGGAAAACGCCGCTGTTGTGCCTGCATCGCGCCCGGAGATCATGTGCCACGGCGTAAACGCGGACGGCCTTGCAGGACTGCTGGCGAATGCGACCGTGATTGCGCTGGGTCCTGGACTGGGGCAGGACGAATGGGCTCGTGCAATGTTTTCTGCTGTGCGCAAAGCGACAGTACCGATGGTTTTTGACGCTGACGCAATTAATCTGTTGGCGGCGAAGCCTGACAAAAACCACCAGCGCATCCTGACGCCGCACCCGGGTGAAGCGGGTCGCCTGCTTGGCGGCAACGCGGCAACGGTGCAGCGCGACCGACTCGCGGCTGTCGCCGCGTTACAGAAGAAGTTCGGCGGCTGCGTGATCCTGAAAGGACATGGCACCCTTGTATCGCGTCGCAATCTGCCGCCCCTGATGTGCACAGCGGGCAATCCCGGCATGGCCACTGCCGGGATGGGTGACGTGCTGACCGGCATCGTCGCGGCCATGCTTGCACAGGGCTTGCCGCTCGAAACTGCGGCGGCTGTGGCGGTCGATGTACACGCGTCCGCTGCGGATGCTGCCGCCACGTTCGGTGAGCGCGGCATGCTGGCCACCGATGTACTCGAAGAGCTGCGACCGTGGGTTAATCCATGAGGCAGCGCCTCGCGCTTGCCGATGAAGCGGCAACGATCCAGCTGGGCACAACACTCGCGAAGCACTTGCCCGAGAACACCGCCGGCTGGCTGTTTCTGTTGCAGGGTGAGCTGGGTGCCGGCAAATCAACACTTGCGCGCGCACTCATTCGTGGCCTCGGTCATGAAGGCCCGGTACCCAGTCCGACATACACACTCGTTGAGCCGTATGAATTTACAGAGCGACTCGTTTACCACGTCGACCTGTATCGGATCGGTTCTGCGGACGAACTCGAATTCCTCGGCTGGGATGAGCTCGGTGATGGCCTGTTGCTGGTCGAATGGCCGGAGCGTGTGCCTGAACTGCTCACGCAGGCGGACCTTCGCCTGCAGCTTGCCTACGACGGGGATGGCCGGTCGATCACCATGGAAGCGCAGAGCGAGCGCGCGATTGCGTGGCAAGCGGCCCTGTCACTGGCCCCGGAACTCGCCACGGCGGTAGTCCCATAGTCCGTTAAGTATCAGCCCTATCTTTCTAATATTGAAAGAAAAAATATTGGCTTTTGTCACCAGATTTGTATACTGGCCGGACCTGCGGTGCTTTGCCGGGTCCAAATATCACGATGTTGTTGCGTCACACCTGTCTCGTTCTGATTCTGTTGTTCGCCACGAGCGCAAGCTACGCGGCGGCGACCGTCGAGAATATCCGTGTCTGGACGGAGAATGGACGAACCCGTGTCGTGCTCGATCTGAGCGCGCCGGTTGCTCATAAAATCTTTACCTTGCGCGGCCCCGATCGCCTCGTTGTCGACCTGCATAACAGCCGCCTTGCGGAATCCCTGCAACAAATGCCCGCCGGCAACGGCGCGATTCGTTCGATTCGCAGTGGCCTGCGCACGAACGGGCAATTGCGCGTCGTGCTGGATCTTGCAGAATCGGTTCGTTCGCGCAGTTTCACGGCGGGACCAAACGGTACCTATGGCGATCGGCTGGTTATCGATTTGCAGGGGCGTGGTCCGATGCAGGCCGTCAAACGCGCGGCTGACAACTACGAAAGCGGCCGCGATATCGTTATTGCTGTCGATCCGGGTCACGGCGGGCACGATCCCGGCGCAATCGGTCGTGGCCGCACGCGTGAAAAAAACGTCGCGTTGTCAGTTAGCAGGCTGCTCGCAGACCGCATCAATGCACAGCCCGGCATGCGCGCTATCCTGACTCGCGACCGCGATGTGTACATCGATCATCGCGAACGCTCTGAGATCGCACGTCGTAACAAGGCTGACCTGTTCATCTCCGTGCACGCAGACGCGGTCGATGATCCGAAACCAAAAGGCGCCTCCGTCTACGTGCTGTCGCTGAAAGGCGCAAGTGACGAAGCCGCGAAGCGACTCGCGGAGCGCGAGAACGCATCGGCGCTCGTCGGTGGCGTATCGCTTGCAGATAAGGACAAGGTGCTCGCATCGGTGCTGCTCGATTTGTCGCAGAACGCGGCACTCAGCGCGAGTCTCGATGTGGGTGACAAGGTAATAGACGAGCTTGCGCGCATCGGCCCTGTGCATCGGCGCAAAGTTCAGCAGGCGGGCCTGCTCGTGCTGAAGTCACCGGATGTGCCGTCGATCCTGGTTGAGACAGCCTTCATCTCGAACCCGGCCGAGGAAAAGAAGCTGCGCAGCGAGGCGCATCAGCGGCGTCTTGCCGATGCGATTCTCACGGGAATCAGCAACTATTTCCATGCGAATCCGCCGCCGGACACGCGCATTGCAATGAACATGAAGCGCTCACCGTCGCCGCAACTGCAGTACGTCATCGTGTCGGGTGACACGCTGTCCGAGATCGCCGAGCGCTACAACGTCAGCATGAGCGCATTGAAGGCGACCAATAAGCTGTCGAGCAATCGCGTCAAGGTTGGTCAGACCCTGAGTATCCCGGTTATCTCCGGCTCCTGATACCACGCGCTACCCAAACGGCCGCGCATTTGAAAGAATGCGCGCTCTCTAGCTTGTGCCGTTGTCCCAAATGCCCATCCGCCAGCTTCCCGGTCATCTGATCAATCAAATCGCTGCCGGCGAGGTCGTCGAGCGCCCGTCATCGGTCGTCAAGGAACTGATTGAGAACAGCCTGGATGCCGGCGCCCGGTCGATTGTTGTCGATATCGTGGCAGGTGGCGCCAAGCTGCTGCGAGTGCGCGATGACGGGCAGGGCATTCCGCAAGATGAACTGGCGCTAGCGCTGTCACGCCATGCAACCAGCAAGATCGCGAGCCTCGAGGATCTGGAGGCGGTCGCGTCGCTGGGTTTTCGCGGCGAAGCATTGCCGAGCATCGGCAGTGTGGCGCGCCTCACGCTGACCTCACGTACGGCCGAACAGGAAAACGCCTGGCAGCTTCTCGCTGACAACGGGCGACTGTCCGAACCTAAACCCGCTGCACATCCCGTGGGCACTACCGTTGAAGTTGCAGATCTTTTCTACAACACGCCGGCGCGCCGCAAGTTCCTGCGGACCGAGCGCACCGAGTTTGGCCACATCGACAAATGGATTCGACGCCTGGCGATGGCGCGCGCCGACGTCGCGTTTACGGTGACTCACAACCGGCGCGCCGTTTTGAATTTACCTGCTGCGGCAACGGCAGAAGAAGAGCTTGCGCGGATCGGCAAGATCGTTGGCGAGACGTTTGCAGAGCAGGCGCTGTTCGTCAGCCGCGAGACAGAAGACATTGCACTGCGTGGCTGGCTGGCGTTGCCAACGTTCAACCGCAGTCAGCCCGACTTGCAACACTGGTTTGTCAATGGCCGCAGCATCGCTGACAAGACGCTGAGTCATGCCGCGCGCCACGCGTATCGCGATGTCATGTTTCACGGCCGCTATCCTGCGTACGTGCTGTTTCTCAGCATGGACCCTGCGGGAGTTGACGCGAACGCGCACCCGGCAAAACACGAGGTGCGGTTTCGCGATGGTCGGCGGCTGCACGGTATTGTGTCGCAGACACTTGAGCAGGCGCTCGCCGGTACCCGCCCCGGCGGGCACAGTCACAGCCCGACGCGCGTCGCCGCACCGGCCGCGCAAAGCTCGCAGCATGCCATGCGGCCGGGTGGGCCAGGCAATCACAGTCATCACGTGGCCGATGCGCTTGCCGCGTATCAAACCTTGTCAGCGCCGCCGACGCCTGTCACATCATCCAATCCGCATCCGCGCCCGATCCCGCAGCATCCGGCCGGCGACACGCCGCCTTTGGGATTCGCCGTTGCGCAGCTCGCTGGCATCTACATCCTGGCGGAGAACGCGGACGGACTAATAGTCGTCGACATGCACGCGGCACACGAACGCATTCTGTACGAGCGTCTGAAAAAATCCTTTGAAGCTCGCGAACTGACGCGCCAGCCTTTGCTGGTGCCCACGTCGATCAGTGTGTCGGAGCGCGAAGCAACGCTGGCTGAAGAATATGTCGACGTGTTCCTGCGGCTCGGTCTGGTCCTTGATCGCAGCGGTCCCACGCGCCTGGTCGTGCGCGAGATGCCGGCGCTTTTAAAGCAGGCAGATGCTGAAGCCCTGGTGCGCGACGTACTGGCCGATCTTGCTGACAGCGGCAGCAGCAATCGGGTCGATGACCTGTGCGACGAGATGCTGGCGACGATGGCCTGTCATCACTCGATTCGTGCCAACCGTTTACTGACCCTGCCGGAAATGAATGCGCTGTTGCGCGAAATGGAAACCACCCAACGTGCCGACCAGTGCAATCACGGTCGTCCCACGTGGACAGCGCTGAGCCTCGCCGAACTCGATCGCCTGTTCCTGCGGGGGCAGTAGATTTGCAGCAGGCACCCGTCATTTGCCTGATGGGGCCGACTGCCTCCGGCAAGACCGGCATTGCGCTGCGGCTTGCCGAGCAATTTCCGGTAGACGTCATCAGTGTTGACTCTGCGCTCGTTTATCGCGGCATGGATATCGGCACCGCCAAACCTGACGCGGCGACGCTTGCACAGGTGCCGCATCGCCTGATCGATATTTGCGAGCCGGAGGACGCCTATTCCGCCGGCACGTTCGTGCGCGACGCGCTGGCGGCCATTGACGAAATTCTGGCGCAAGGCCGCATCCCGCTACTCGTTGGCGGCACGATGCTGTATTTCCGCGCGCTGACCCAGGGAATCGCGGAATTGCCGGAAGCCTCCCCGGAGCTGCGCGCCGAACTCGATGCCGAGGCGGCGAGGGCAGGCTGGCCGGCCCTGCATGCCGAACTCGCGCGGCACGATCCGGCCGCGGCCGCGCGCATCAACCCGAACGACAGTCAGCGCATCCAGCGCGCACTTGAGGTGTTCCGGCTCAGCGGCAAACCTTTGACCGAATGGCAAATACAGACGGCGCCGGCGGCGAATCATCGCTACGTGAAGCTCGCCCTGCTGCCGGCGTCGCGCGCAACCCTGCATGCACGCATCAAAAAACGGCTGGACGAGATGCTCGCGGCGGGCTTTGTTGAGGAGGTAC
>JBATFU010000018.1:0-24416 GCA_049665065.1 Woeseia sp.
CTGGTAAACGCCCGCCTGGGCTACGATCACGAGCGCTGGCAGTTGCAACTCTGGGCACGCAATGTACTGGACGAACGTTACGCCGTTCGCGGTTTTTATTTTGGCAACGAGCCACCTGATTTCCCGGAATCGCTCTACATTCGCCAGGGCGACCCGCGGCAGATCGGTTTAACTTTTGACATGAGGTTCTGACATGCGCATTGCCGTTGATATCAGCCTGTACCCGCTTGACGAGAATTTTGTTCCGCCGATCAAGGACGTCATTGCGCGCCTTAAGGCACATGCAGCGATAGACGTGGTTACCAACTCGATGAGTACGCAGCTGCGCGGCGAGTTCGAGGTGGTCATGCCGGCCTTGCAGCAGGAAATCGAAACCACGTTTCGCAATCTGCCGAAGGCCGTATTTGCGATCAAGATTCTCAATAACCCGCTTGGCGACTAAACGCCACTCGTGAGTTCCCTGTTCCAAACCATTAGCAACCAGGCGGCAGCCCTGTCAGGGATTGAAGTCCTTGCTGTAGTGCTGGCCATTTTTTACCTGCTGCTCGCAATCCGGCAGAGCACCTGGTGCTGGCCCTGTGCAGTGGTCAGTACCGCCTGCTACGTCTACCTGTTCTTCGATGCACGACTCTACATGGAGTCAGTGCTGAACATCTTCTACCTCGGCATGGCATTTTATGGCTGGTATTCATGGAGTTACGCCGGCGGGCCCGAACACACCCTGCCTGTCAAAACTTTTACGCTGCGCATTCATCTTCGCGCCCTGCTCATTATCCTTGCACTGGCGCTAGGCAGCGGCTACCTGCTGGCGACGCACAGCGAAGCGGCATACCCGTATATCGATTCCCTGACGACCTGGGCTGCGATCTGGACGACATTCCTTGTCGCGCGCAAGGCTCTGGAAAACTGGTGGTACTGGCTGGCAATCGATGCGGTATCGGTTTTTCTGTACTGGGATCGCGGCCTGCAGCTGACCTCTGTGCTGTTCATGTTATACCTCGTGATGATTCCGTTTGGTCTTGTTAGCTGGACGAAAAGCTATCGCGCGCAGGTCACAACATGATGATGGACAGCCGTCGAACTTTGGTTAAGAAAACTCAGCGACAATGCGTGGTGGCGCTGCGTGCTTCATGACAACTGATTCTTTGTTTTCCAACTCATCGGCCGCTCAGTCAGCTGCGCGCGCGTTGCTATCCAGTATCCCGGGCTGGCGCGCGCGTCCAGCACAACTGACGCCGCTGCACGGTGGCCTGCAGCACGATGTCTACCTCGTAGAGTCGATCGGCTACAAATACGTCCTGCGAGTCGCGAGTGAAGTCGTTGCAGCAGGCGGGGGCAGTCGCGAGCTCGAGTGCTACCTGCAACAACAGGCGGCAGGCCAGGGGCTGGCGGCTCCGGTTCTTTTCAGCGATACGCGGCGTGGCCTGATATTGATGGAGTACCTGCACGGCCAGGTGTTGACACCAACAGAGCTTGCAGCACCGGACATGCTCAGGGAGCTCGGTGAATTGCTGCGCCAGCTACACGCTTTGCCGTTGTGCGGAGTCAACTTTGATCCGTCAGCAGCCGCTGATGATTACCTGGCGGAACTCGGTGAGGACTTACCCGATTCGTCAATTGCGCAACATTGCCTCGACATCATCGTTGCAACGCCACGGCCTCGTGAACGCCGCTGCTGTCACAACGACCTGATTGCTGCAAATATGATTCGCGGTACGACGCTGCGCCTGATCGACTTTGAATATGCCTGCGACAACGAGCCGATGTTTGATTTAGCCAGCGTGCTTTGCTGGCACAACCTGGGCAGTGACGAACGTGATGTTTTGCTTCAGGCCTACGCCCGCAACATTACTGACGACATAAATGCGCGGCTTGACGCACAGTGTCGACTCTTCGACGCGCTGCAGTGGTTGTGGCTTGCTGTGCGACAGCGCAAACGACCTGAAGACTGGGCTGGTCAGCAAATGGTCGCCGTAGAACAACGCCTCGGCTAGAGGCGTTACCAGGAGTTGCGCAGTTCGCGCAGTTTCAGGAACACCGTTTTCTCATCGGGCTGCTGCGGCATAGTCGGAAACTTCGCCAGCAAGCCAGCAATCACTGACTGCTTCCGCAAACGGAAAAACGTGTTTATGTCGCGCTCGTCACCGATGGTCGTGACGATCGCATCGGCCGGGTTCTGGTTCTCCGCCAGCTCGAGCAATACATTGGCCCTCACGTTTTCCGGTTCACGATCCAGCGTGAAGCGCAGATTATTCTCGAGGTAATCGTGGCCCGGATAAATTGCGGTACTGTCACTCAGGCGCGTTAGCTGATCGCGAAAAGTCTTGTACAGCTCTTCCGGATGCCCGCCATTGTGGCAATTGCCTGCACCGGCGTTGAACAGCGTGTCGCCGCTAAAAAGTGCCGGCTGGTCGGTATGCGACAACAGGCAGATGTGGCTCATCGTGTGGCCAGGCGTATCGAGGCATTCCAGCTCAACCGTCTTGCCGACCCGAATGATGTCGCCCGCCCCGACACCGCGGTCAATGTTCGGGATGCGATCCTTCGCATTCCTGTGCGCGATCAACGTCGCGCCGGTCGCGCCAACAAGTCCTTTATTGCCGCCCGTATGATCGCCATGCTCATGCGTGTTCAGGACCTGCGTAATTTCATAGTCGTTGGCTTTGGCACGCTCCAGGCATTTTGGGTAGTCCAGCGGATCGATCGCAAGCGCCTCGCCCGTCGCCGGGCAAACAACCAGGTAGTTGAAGTTTCGATAGCTGTTTCCGGTCCAGATCTGTTCAACAATCATCAATGTATTCCAAAAGCGACCGTGCCTGCCGGTCAAAGGTCTCAGACCGCTGGTCCGTTGCGATATACCACCGATGGCACGAACCTGGCGCGGCGGTCATTGTACCGTTTTGCAGATTGGACGATGCAAATGTCGTTTCGTCCGGACTGTCGGTTCGGCTGCATTACCGTTTTGCATCGTTAGCGGCTAAAGAAAGTTGCAGGCTGATCGTGCCGCCGGGAAGAAAAACAGCAAGTCTGCCTTGCGTTTTCCTGATCTGGCATATGGACGTCAGAACAGGCGGAAGGCAACCTGCTTTTTGCTACTGGTACCGAGCCTTTCCGGGCACCGAATCCGGCAAGGTGCCGAAAAGGGCAATCCACGAGCGGCCTCCGCGTGGTTTTTCCCCGACAGAATTCGCGCAGAATCCGCGTGGTTTTTCGGCAACAGACACAGAAAAACCACAAAATATCGCGGTATTTGCCTGGCCAGTGCTGGCAACGTCGAAGCCGATTGACTAACGGCGAGGCATTTGCGAGATTTTGCAGCCTTGCGCGAAGCCCGCGCTGCACAGGCAGCGGGCAAAACGCACAAGACTTCAGACACAACGGGCGGGGGAAGTATTACAAGCCACGATAAGAATACTGAAGAGAATGCATGCGGCTCCTTTTGGGAGCCGTTTTTTTTGGCAGCCGCTGAGCCTGGCAACGTGCAAGGCAAAGCCGGCCTTTTACTCCGCAGCACTGATAGCGGGGCTGGCGCACACGCGGTATGCCCTGCGATTACTGCTCTTGCCAAAACTCACTCGCATTGGTTGGGTATTGCTTGCCTGGAGCCGGCAGCCGTGACTATTAGCCGCATTCTTTGCTAGATTGGCGGCCCGGTTAAAACAACCGATGCGACGGTCTACTCTGATGAAACCCGAACTACGCGCGGCCTACTGGCGTGCCAACCTGCGCATTCTGGGTGCCTGCATGGCGATCTGGTTCCTCTGTTCCTATGGCTTTGGCATCCTGCTCGTCGAACCTCTGAACAAGATCGTAATCGCCGGCTTCCCGCTGGGTTTCTGGTTTGCGCAACAGGGGTCGATCTACGTTTTCGTCCTGCTCATCTTTTTCTATGCCTGGCGCATGAACCACATCGACCAGAAATTCGACGTGCACGAAGACTGACGCCGTGGAACTCAAATCCCTGACCTACCTCGTCGTCGGTGCAACGTTCGTGCTGTACATCGGCATTGCTTTCTGGTCGCGTGCCAGCAATACCGGTGACTTCTACATAGCCGGCAAAGGCGTGTCACCCGTTGCCAACGGCATGGCAACAGCGGCGGACTGGATGAGCGCCGCGTCGTTTATTTCGATGGCGGGACTCATCGCATTCCTGGGCTACGACGGATCCGTGTACCTGATGGGCTGGACCGGCGGTTATGTGCTGCTTGCACTGTTCCTAGCGCCGTATTTGCGCAAGTTCGGCAAGTTCACAGTGCCCGAGTTCATCGGCGAGCGTTACTACTCGAAGACGGCGCGCGTCGTCGCGGTCATCTGCCTGATTTTCGTCTCGTTTACCTACGTTGCCGGGCAGATGCGTGGCGTCGGTATCGTGTTTTCACGTTTTCTCGAAGTCGAAGTGACGGTGGGTTTGCTCGTGGGCATGGGTGTCGTGTTCATCTACGCCGTCATGGGTGGCATGAAAGGCATTACCTACACGCAGGTTGCCCAGTACTGCGTGCTGATCTTTGCGTACACGGTCCCCGCCGTGTTTATTGCCCTGCAAATTACCGGCAACCCGATTCCGCAAATTGCGTTTGGCGCAGACATCACTGGAACCGATACGGGCTTGCTGCAGAAACTCGATGACATTGTCACGGCGCTTGGCTTTACGCAGTTCACGAGTGGTAACAAGAGCCAGATCGATGTCTTTTGCATAACGATGGCATTGATGGTGGGGACTGCAGGGCTGCCGCACGTCATCGTGCGTTTTTTCACAGTACCTAAAGTCCGCGACGCACGCCGTTCCGCGGGCTACGCGCTGTTGTTTATTGCCATCCTGTACACGACGGCGCCTGCGGTTGGTGCAATGGCGCGTTACAACCTGCTCAACACGGTCCAGCCGGGGCCGATTGGCGCGGTTGACGGCAATCTTGAATATGCAAAGCGGCCGGAATGGATGAAGACCTGGGAGCAAACCGGGCTTGTTGCGTTCGATGACAAGAACGGTGACGGCCGCGTGCAGTACTACAACGATGCCAACCCACAGTTTGCGCCGCGCGCCGCGCAATACGGCTGGCAGGGTAACGAGCTGGTTGTTGATCGCGACATCATGGTGCTCGCGAACCCGGAAATTGCCGCATTGCCAAACTGGGTTATTGCACTGGTAGCAGCCGGCGGAATCGCCGCGGCGTTGTCAACAGCGGCCGGTTTGTTGCTGGTAATCTCGGCCGCCGTGTCGCACGACATCGTCAAGGGCATATTTGTGCCCGGTATCTCCGAGAAGCGCGAGCTGCTTGCCGGCCGCATCGCGGCAGGCGTGGCAATACTTATCGCCGGCTACCTTGGCTTCGATCCGCCCGGCTGGGTGGCACAGGTGGTTGCGTTTGCCTTCGGCCTTGCAGCGGCGTCGCTGTTCCCGGCGATCATGCTGGGCATATTCGTCAAGCGCGCGAACAAGCAGGGCGCAATTGCCGGCATGCTAACAGGCTTGCTGTTTACCTACGGTTACATCGAGTTTTTCAAAGGCCTGTTCCTGAAATGGCTCGGAGCACCCTGGGGCGAGAACATTGCCGCAAACTGGCTGTTCGGAATTTCACCGGAAGGCATTGGCGTGGTCGGCATGCTCCTGAATTTCGCAGTCGCTTTGACCGTGAGCCACCTGACCAGCCCACCGCCGGAGCATATACAGCACCTCGTGGAAGATATTCGTGTCCCGCGCGCAAGCTGACATGGCATAAGCAATGGACAGCCATTCCCATCACGGGGATCGACGACGCGTAGTGATTGCGCTGGTGTTAACGGCGTCGTTTACCGTGGTAGAGCTGATCGCCGGTCTCGTCACCGGTTCTCTCGCCTTGCTGGCCGATGCCGGCCACATGCTGACCGATACGCTCGCGCTAACGCTGGCGGCCGTTGCGTTTCGAATTGGCGACATGCCCGCCGATCGACGCCGCAGCTACGGCTATCATCGTTTTCAGATTCTCGCCGCTTTCGCGAACGCCGTCGCGTTGATATTGATTGTTGGCTGGATCTGCATTGAGGCCGTGCTGCGCTTCCTGTCGCCGACGCCGATCGATGCCGTGGGCATGCTGTTTGTCGCGTCCGCCGGCCTCGTCGTCAATATCATCTGTTTTGCCATGCTGCATGGCGGTGGTCACGACAACCTGAACATGCAGGGTGCTGCCTTGCACGTACTGGGCGATCTGTTGGGGTCTGCCGCCGCAATTACAGCTGCGGTGGTTATTATCTACACCAGCTGGCTGCCGATAGACGCTTTGCTGTCCGTATTTGTCGCGTTGCTGGTATTACGCAGCGCCTGGTCTCTGCTGAAGCGCAGCTCGCATATTCTGCTGGAAGGAACACCTGACTGGCTTGACGTTGATGCCATGTGCAACGACTTGCGTGAAAAGATTCCCGAAGTGGCGAGCGTGCATCACGTGCACGTCTGGGGCCTGACACAGGAGAACGTGATGCTCACGATGCATGTCGTCCTGGAGGGAGACTGCGGCGATCCGGTTGAGGTGATTCGCCAGTCAAAGGCGCTGCTCACCGCTGACTACGGAATAAAACATTCAACCATTGAAGTCGAGGCCGGACGCTGCGCCGATCATTGATAAAAACTAGACGCGGTCCTCGGGCTTGACGATGCCAATGTACGGCAATGTGCGGTCCCTTTCCGCGTAGTCGAGTCCGTAGCCCACCACCCATTCGTTCGCAATGCTGAAACCGGTGTAGTCAATCGGCACATCGACTTCGGCACTCTCGGCCTTGTGCAATAAAGTGCAGGTGCGCACCGAGGCGGGTCCGTGCGATTTCATGATGCCGATCAGGTAGTCGAGCGTGTGGCCGGTATCGACAATGTCCTCAACGATGAGTACGTGTTTATCGACGACGCTGCCACGTACGTCCATCAGCAGGCGTACGGCGCCACTGTGCACGCTGCCGGATTCGTAGCTGGATACGGCGATGAACTCGATCGTGCGGGGGATGCTAAGCCGGCGAGACAAGTCTGCAAGAAAAATGAAAGCGCCCTTCAAAACGCCAACCATGACCAGCGCGCCTTTGTCGGCGTAATCTGCAGAAATCTCTGCCGCTAGTTCGGCCACCCGTTTCTTTATGTCAGCTTCGCTGATCATGACCTGCGGGGCGTCGTTGTTCATCGATGCTACCTTTCCGTTGTATCCGTCAGGCGCACAATATAACCAAACTCCGCTGACAAAGCGGCAATTCGCGCGGATTCGTTGCTCCCCTGCACAAAAAGACCTATCTTCGGCGGCACAATGCATGCGTCTCCCGCTCCAATAGCGCCGCCCGGGCTGCAACTCCGTCCGCTTCGATGGTTTCTCGATCGCAGGAGTCGCGACAACCGGACTACCGAGTTAATCGATCTGCTGCCGTACGCGGCGGTTTACACGCTGCTGCATGGCGTGATGGTGGCCGTCGGTTTCATCATCAGCACGGTGCCGACGGCGGCTGTAGCGATCTGGCCGGCAATCGGCCTTCTGTGTGCCGTACTTGCAGCAACGCCGCGCCGTACCTGGCCGTTGTGGATAGTTTCATCCGTGCTGGGTCGGCTCGTGTTCGAAATCCTGGTTATAGACAACCGGGAGCTGATCGCGCCGCTGACTTTCAGTCTCGTCAATGTCGTGGAGGCGGTATTTTTTGCACTCATGATGCAAAAGCCTGTGGTCCAGTCTTACAACCAGGGTCGACCGCTTTACCTCTCTATCGCGATGACCATCGCCGCGATTCTTGCAGCGAACCTTGGCGGCATACTTGGCGCAATTGTCTTGCAGGTAATAAATTTCGACCTGCTGAATTTCTGGGATGCGTGGCGCGTCTGGGCCGCCGGCGATTTCGTCGGCATGATCCTCGTGACGCCGATCGCCGTGTGGCTAATGTTGCCGCAGATTCGTATCAGGCGTGGCCTGGCCGGTATCAACGAAAACCTTGCGATTGTGACGCTGATGGCCGTACTTATTTGGCTGGCAACCTATTTCGCTCCACAACAGGCATCTCGTTACGCGGGTGCGGTAAATGTGGGGCTGGTCGCGCTCCTCGTCCTGCCAGTGCTGTGGGCATCGTTGCGCGCTGAGTTTCCGATGGTGGCAGGTACGCAGCTGCTGCTGGCTGTTGCCGTTGTATTGACTGCATCCTACGGCCTCGGGCCATTTGGCCACGACGTCGCCGGCTATTTGCCGATGCTGGCAGCCATGCAATTATTCCTTATATCGACCGTACTGGTCGTAACGACCGTCAGCTTCGCGGTGCTCGAGCGGCAGCGGGCTCAGGAGGAGAGCAGCCTCCATCAACGCTTTTCAGATTTGGTGGTGCTGCTCACCAATCGGCTCATCGGTGCTGGCGCAACGACGATTGACAGTGTGATTTCTGATTCGCTGCAGTTGGTTGGTCAGTTTGCCAAGGCAGACCGTTGCGTGTTACTGCAACTGGATGAGGCCAGCAACTCCGCCACGACGACGCATCGCTGGATCGCTGAGGGGCGCATCGGGTATGCGCCGGAGCCCGCACCGTTAAGCGTTGACAATCTTCACTGGGTGACAGAACAGTTCATCAAAAAGGGCTACATTATTTTCGAGGACCTCGATAAGGTCGCGCCTGACGGTGACACACAACTCGACGCGCTCCGACAGGCAGTACCGAATACCGTGTCCGCCATCTATGTTGCACTGTTCGCGGACGATCGCCCCATCGGTGCGATCGGATACGGTTATTCGCGCCGCGCCGGGCACTGGACCAACGAATCCATTTCGTTGATGTACCTCGTAGGTCAGTTATTTGCCAACATTTTACAGCGCAAGAAAACGGAGCAGGATCTCGAACTGTATCGGGACAAATTGCGCTCGCTGGCGAAAGACATGACCGTCACGGAAGAACGCGCGAGGCGGCGTACTGCCATCGATTTGCACGATGGCATTGGCCAGAACCTCGCAGTTGCCCGCATGAAAGTAGGGCAGTTGATGAAGCGGCTTGGCCCCGACGACACGGAGCTTACGCAATTGCGCAATTTGATTGACGACGCTTTGCGCGGCACCCGCTTTATCATCTCTGACCTGAGCCCAAGCATTCTTTACGAACTTGGCCTGGTACCGGCATTGCAGTCACTCGCCGAGCGCTTCGAGCTGGCCAACAATATTGCCTGCGCTGTCGAAGAGTCGGGTGCAGCCTGGGAGGCGGGCAACGATGCGCGGATCGCGGTGTACCGGGCCGTTCAGGAGTGCCTGAACAATGTCGCGCGACATGCCAATGCAGCGACCGCCAGGATTCAGATCTGCTGGTCTGATGACGACCTGGAAATAGAAATCAGTGACGATGGTATCGGCTTCGAAGCACCGCAGAATGCAGAGTTTTCGCTGAGTGCCAAAGGCTTTGGCCTGTTCTCGATGCGTGAAAGCCTCGCGGTGCTCGGCGGCTCGTTGAAGATCGAGTCCGCCAGTGCACTGGGCACAACCGTGCGGCTGCGAGTGCCGCGACGTCACAAGGCGCCTGAAGCATGACGATTCGAATCCTGATAGCCGATGATCACCAGGTGGTTCGCGATGGATTGCAGGCCTTGCTCGAAGATCCACCAAGGTATCGCGTAATCGGCACTGCGTGTAACGGGCGTGAAGCCGTCACGATGGCGCGCAAGCTAAATCCGGACGTCATTATTATGGATATCGCGATGCCAGAGCTGAACGGCGTCGACGCAACGAAACGAATGCTTGCGGAGATGCCTGATCTGCGCATCATCGCGCTGTCGATGCATTCGGACAAACGCTACATTTCAGGCATGCTGCAGGCCGGCGCGCTGGGCTACGTTCGCAAAGAATCGGCGTTTGAGGAAATAACCTCGGCCGTCGATGCTGTCAGTCAGGGCAACGTTTATCTCGGTGAAGGGGTAGCCGGTGTCGTCGTCAGCGAATACCGGCAGATGATGTCGCATCGTGATCCGGATGAAAGCGACCCGCTGTCGGTACGCGAGCGGGAAGTGCTACAGCTGCTCGCCGAGGGCAAGAAAGCGACCGATATCGCTGCGCGCCTGCATGTCAGTACCAAAACCGTGGAAACGCACCGTCGCCAAATCATGGCAAAGCTGGAACTCGACAGCGTCGCGGCACTTACTAAGTATGCGATTCGTAACGGATTTATCTCGCTCGACGACTAGTTTCGGCAGTCTTTTGCGCGCCCTTTCCTAGGGTAAAACGACCCGCTAAATCAACCCTTTCCCGATATGGCCGGACCGGCCGACCCGGTCTAATTGTTCACAATGACGTGGACCGCGCCTATTAAACGGTCCGCCGGAATGAACCGAGGGCAGACAGGCGCATGAACCTGGATTTGGGCAATAGCAGGGTGTCGGCAACGATCATCGGGTCGGCATGCCTCTTCGCACTTGCTTACTGGTTGCTCGATGCCGGCAGCATGCTGTGGCACTCCGACGCAGGATTTTTCTCGGCGCTGGTGCCGGATGACGGTCAGTTCCCGGTACGCGTCCTGTTTGCTTCATTGTTTGCGATCAGCGGCGCGCTCGTCGGAGCCGCGCTGCAACGCAACCGGCATATCGAAACGATTGCTGAAGGCCAGCTGACTGAAAGTGAACGCAAGTACCAGGCGCTGCTCGCAGCGTCGTTCGACAGTATTCTGATTCTGGGGAATGATGCCCGGGTCGTCGAACTTAACGACTCTGCGGCTATGCTATTTGGAAGTTCTACCCGTGCAATGATTGGCACTGCGATTGACGATTTCGTCGAGGTCGAAGCGGGAATGAACCCGCACCAGGGTAGGCAGGTCAGCGACATGCTGCGAGCCGCGGTGGCGGATAACAGTGCAGGGATTGTCGTTCGCGTGCGCGCCCAGAAAGGCAGGCGCTTCCCGGCCGAGATTCGTGTTGCGGCAATGCCGGCCGGCAGTGCCAGCGCTTATCTTCTTGCAATTCGCGAAACTACCACGTCGGTGCTGGCAGAAAAGGCATTACGTTCGTCTGAACGGCGCTACCAGTCCCTATTTGACAACATTCCGGACGGCGTCTATCGCAGTCTGCCCGACGGTCGCCTGCTGGCTGCCAACCCGGCATTGGTGCGCATGCTCGGCTATGACTCCGCTGAACAGCTTATTAGCCAGGGCAGCACACGCAACTTGTATTGTGACCAGCAGCAGCGTGCGGGGCTTATTGCAAAACTCGAAAAAACCGGTGAAGCGCGCAACGTCGAGATTCAGCTGCAACGGCGTGATGGCCGGAATTTGCTGGCGCTCGCCAACATTCGCGCCATTGTCAGCGAAAACAACGAAGACGTCGTTTATGAAGGCACACTTTCCGATATCAGCGACCTGCAGGCCGCGCGCGATGCGCTGCGTGACAGCGAAGAGCATTTCCGGGCCCTGTGCGAGCATTCGCTGGACATCATCAATGTCATTAATAAAGACGGCGAGATTCTTTACAGCAGCCCGGCAAGTTTTCAGCTCACACAGCGTAAGCCGGAAGAGCAACTCGGGCTCACGCTGTTTCGCTCAGTACACCCGGAAGATGCGCCGGTTGTCAGTGCGATAATCAAAGCGGGTTTCGCCCGGCCGGGCATGGCGAAGCGCTTTACCTGCCGGCTGTATCGAGAAGACGGTTCACTGCGTTATATCGATGCAGTAGGCACGGCGTTTCTGACTCGCCACGGCGAACTGCGAGCTGTCATCAATTCGCGCGATGTCACTGATCATGTAGAGACCGAAGCCAGGCTACGCGAGCTTGAGAAGATCCGGGTCGTGGGATCATTAACGAAAGGGCTAACCAACGAGTTCAATAGTATATTGGCAACCCTTTTCAGCAAGCTGCGCGAGCTTCGCGATCACAACGACAATTCTGCTCTGAATTCCCGCATTGCCGCTGCGTTTGATGCCTGTGAGCGGGGCAAAGATCTGACGCGGCGGATGACGGCTTTTGCCAATCGCGGGCCGGCGCGACCCGAGCGTGTTCTGGTTGGCGCGTTGCTGGACGATATTGCGCCCGTGCTGCGGCGTAGTCTGGGCGAAAAAGTGACCTTGGAAACACATTACGCCGACGACCTGTGGCAGGTTCGTGCGGACCAGGCGCAGCTGCAAGGCGTGATATTGCTGCTTGCTCTCGGTGCCGCGGAGGCGATTGGCGAGACGGGAAGCATTGTCATTGCCGCCCGCAACCATCCGCACGGACGCTTTGGCCCTGATTTGCCTGATGCTGCGAGCGTCGTCGACTTCATCAGTATCCGTATTCGAAATAATGGCAAGGGTGTGAGCAATGAAGCTCTAACCCGCGCCACCCCTTCCGCCGACGGCACTGCCGGCGATGAGCCAGGGCTGAGCGCCGTCAGGCGCTTTGTCGCAAGCGCAGGCGGCGAGCTGCGCGTTTGCAAAGATGTTGATTCCCTCGCTGAAGTCACGATGTTCCTGCCCCGCGCGCGTCAAAGCGCGGAATGTTCGAGCACTTCCGCCAAGCGCCAATGTTGTAGCGAGCACGTTCTGGTTGTGGATCAGAATGCTGAAGTTCGCCAGGCAACCGCATCGTTGCTTGCCAGCGCAGGTTATCAGGTCAGCCAGGCCGATGATGGCGAAGCGGCATTGCAATTGCTCGAATCCGAAAACATCGATTTGTTATTTGCGGACCTGAAGTTGGCGCCCCTCTCCGGCGTTGAACTTGCCGAGCGAGTGCGCTCAGCGCATCCGGCAACGAAAATTTTACTAACGTCCGGCGGAGACGCCG
Source organism: Woeseia sp. (assembly GCA_049665065.1). Classification (GTDB taxonomy): domain Bacteria; phylum Pseudomonadota; class Gammaproteobacteria; order Steroidobacterales; family Woeseiaceae; genus Woeseia. Next base: position 12,707 of record JBATFU010000018.1, read on the forward strand.
CGACGACCGGGGTCAGTGACGACCTCAATATTCCTTACGAATTGATTCGTAAACCTTTTGGACGACAGAGGCTTGCTGAGCAGGTCAGACTGGTATTGGAAACCTGAGTTATGAGCAAACGACTGAATCGTTTTTTAATCGTCGATATCGCGGAAGTAGCATCGAAGCAATTCTCGCGCATTGGGCGGCGCCTGGGCTATACGACCGAAACCGCATCGACACTCGGTGAATTCATTATTGCGTTGAGCGAGTTTACGCCCACCGTGGTAATGCTTGATCTGCAGTCCGTCGAAAATGGTGGTCTCGATCACTTAAAAGCTCTACGAGATCAGGGCTCAGATGCACATGTGATCCTGACCAGCGACGGCAACCCGCGCGCACTCGAAACCGCCAAACAGCTCGCCGAGTTTCTCGGCTTGCCGGTCATAGCGAGTCCGCGCTCGTCGATTTTCGTGAATATTTTGCGCAATGAACTGTGCAAGGCGCGCCAGTCACAAACAGAGATGACACTAAGCGACCTGAAACTTGCTTTGAGCAACGGCGATATCCGGCCTTACTACCAGCCGAAAGCCTGTTATCTCGCGCAACGAGGCTGGCCGATTTCAGAAGTCGAAGCTGTACCACGCTGGCACGTGTCGGAAAACAAGGTGGTCATGCCCGAGGATTTTTTCTGGCTTGCAGAAGATGGCGGCCTGATGCCGGCGATAACGAATTCTTTGTTAAAGAGCGTGGTTGAGCAGGTTGCAGAATGGCAGTCACGCAAAATCAAGTTAAATGTCGCTGTCAATTTGCCTGCGTCTTCGCTGCTTGATCGCGATTTGCCGGATTACCTTTTTGAAATGGTTCGCGCCAGGAAGCTGGATACATCCATGCTGACGCTAGAGGTTTCCGAGGCCAATGCGATGAATCATTCGACGACGGCGTTCGGTATCCTCAGTCGTCTGAAGTCGATGGGCTTCAAGCTCGCGATCGATGAATTTGGTACCAGCTTCTCGTCACTGGAACAGCTCTACCGACTGAAGTTCGATGAGCTAAAGATAGATTCGTCGCTCGTTCTGGAGAGCCGCGTTAGCAGCGAAGCGCGTACGATTATTGAAGCGACGGTGGTTCTCGCGCACAAGCTGGGTTTGAGTGTTTGTGCTGAGGGCGTCGATTCGCAACGCACTCTGCAGTTCCTCGGCAAGATCGGCTGCAACAAGGCCCAGGGCAACTACATCAGCCGTCCGTTGCGCGCCAGTATGCTGGAGCACCGCCTGACCGAATGGAACGTACCCGCTGAAGTGTAAAGGCGAGCCGGCGAGCAAGAAGGACCTGCGCTGGCCGGCAGTTAAGGTGGCGTAAAGCGTAAAGCGTAAAGCCTATAGCCAGCTGCGCCGCTTGAATATCGTGACCAGCGTCGTGACGACCGTGGCCATCAGGAATAGCGCACCGAAATAACCGTAATGCCAGCCCAGTTCCGGCATGTACCCGAAATTCATGCCGTAGATGCCTGCGATCAGCCCCAGCGGCAAAAAGATAACGGTAGCGATAGTCAGCACCCGCATTACCTGGTTCAGGCGATGCGACAACAGGCTCAAATGTGTGTTCAGAAGATCGACGCCCAGCTCCTGGTTTAACTGGCAGAGACTTGCCAGTCGATCCATGTTCTCAAACAGGTCGATGAACTCATGACGGTTCAGTGGCACGGGTAATTCTACCGTTCCCTTGCAAATCTGTTCCATCACGTTGACCTGGTAGACAAGGTGCCGGCGCAGGCGTTTCAGCGCGCGGTTATAGCGACTCAGGCTTTCAATAACGGCATCGTCACCGGACTGGTAGAGGTCGTCTTCCAGGTTGTTCAGGTATTCCTCCAGTGCAAGTACTTCGGGCGTGTACGCGTCGACAATCTTGCGGCTAACGAGATACGCGATGTGCCCCGTGCCTGTTTGCAACAGCTCATGGTCGCCTGCAACCGCGTCAAAGACTGTGTTAATACTTGGAATGTCATTTTGGTGTCGCGAGACGATGAAGTTCTTGCCTACGAACATCGCGAGATCGGCGACCACCGGATCGCTGTCCTGGTAGGCAGTGATCAGGTCGCGCAGCATCATGAACACGAAGGATTCAAAGATTTCCAGTTTCGGCGGATGTCGCGCGCGCTGGGCATCCTGGATGGCTAACTTTGGAATCGCGAATGTCGCCATGAGGAGCTGGTTTTCGGCGGCATCCGGCTCGCCCTCGATATCAAGCCACAGCGTCTTTCCCGACTGCGGGCTCCAGCCCTCCAGCAGTTCCGTGCCGCCGGTTGCGACTTGCTGGCTTGCAGGATCGTAAAGCAGTGCGCGCATTACTGGCATTGCGGATTCTCCGTTAATTCAGTTCAGGCAGGCTTTTGATTGACGAACTCGATCTGCACGGGGCGAGTGGTATCAAGATGTACGTCCTGCTGCGGGAAGGCGATCACGATGCCGTCGGCTTCAAATAATTCGCCAAGCCGGTGCCGGACTTCGCTGCGAATCTGGCGCAGGTGACCTTCACCCGCGTTGCCCGCGTTGGTCCAGAAATAGGCTTCGAAAATCAGCGCGCTGTCACCGTAGTCAATAAAGAATATGCGCGGCGGTGGGTCCTTGAGTACCTGATCCTGCTCAGCTACGGCCTGCATGAAGAGCTCGGCTACACGCCGCGTTGGCGAGCCGTAGGCAACGCCAACCGTCAGCGTTGTACGAATTCGCTCGTCGACCAGGGTCCAGTTCACGACCGTGCGCTCAAGCATCTGACTATTGGGTACCAGGATGTGCACACCGTCAACGCGCCGGATCCGCGTCGAGCGGTTGCCTATTCTCTCGACGGTTCCTTCGTGCTCGTCGACTTCGATGAAGTCGTCAATGCGCACCGGCCTCTCGGTCATCAGGATCCAGCCGCTGATAAAGTTATTGATGATGTTTTGTGCGCCAAAGCCGACACCAATTGCGATAGCGCCGGTTAGGAACGCGAATGCCGTAATTGGAATGTGCAGTAAACTAAGCGCGGTTAATGCGACACAGACGATCAGCACATAGAACAGAATGCGCTGCAGCGTCTGCGCGGCATCGGGACGCATACCGGATTTCTGCAGTCGTCGGCTGAGAATTTTCTCGAGCAGCTTGCTGATGCCATAGCCGATGATCACTACGAGCAAGACAAGTAATAGCTGACCGATGGTTATCGCGTTTTCGCCCAGCGGGATTTTCCAGTTCCAAAATTCTTTAAAATCCTGCATTTGTACTTTCCCTGGTTATATTGTCCGGCAGCCGTGAATTAGCGACTATGGACGCTGCCAACTCTGGTAGCATAAAACACAGTGCGCGGGATACAAGGACAATCATGAATTCGCAAGCGGAAGATCGGCTTACGCTTGGCTGGCGGGAATGGGTCGGACTGCCGGAACTGGGCATTAATCGAATCAAGGCCAAAGTTGATACCGGGGCGCGTACGTCTGCGCTACACGCATTTGCCGTCGAGCCCTTTTTCGAAGATGGCAGGCGCCAGGTGCGTTTCAGCATCCATCCGGTACAGAAAAAAATCGATCGCGTCATCGAATGTACCGCGGATGTCATCGACCAGAGAATGGTCTCGGACTCCGGCGGGCATCGTGAAAAGCGTTGGGTGATCAGCACCCCGGTTCACATTGGCGAGCAGGTCTGGCCGGCTGAACTTACGTTGACGTCGCGCGATGACATGATATTCAGGATGCTGCTGGGGCGTACTGCAATTGCGGATCGCGGTATCGTCGATCCGGCTCTGTCCTTTGTGCAGGGCAAACGGCGTTTCGCCCGCGATGCCTGAGTCTAAAACCAAGGCCAGAACCAGGGACGAAACCAGGGCCAGTACCAAGGACGAAACCAAGGCCAAAATCAAGGTCAGGAATTCGTCAATTACAATCTTCGGGCAGAAGATTGAGCCGGGCACGCGCGTCAATATCGATATACCGGTCGCGGATCTCTATACCTCAACGTCGCTGAATATGCCGGTGCAGGTGATCAGCGGCAAACGCGCAGGGCCGGTGCTGTTCGTATCGGCCGCGGTACACGGGGATGAGCTGAACGGTGTCGAGATTGTTCGGCGCTTGCTGCGCCTGAAGGCGCTTGGCGCGATGCGCGGCACGTTGATCGCCGTGCCAATCGTCAACGTGCACGGATTCCTCGACCAATCACGCTACCTGCCGGACAGGCGCGATCTCAACCGGTCCTTTCCGGGCAGTTCCAAGGGATCGATCGCGGCGCGCCTCGCTAACATATTCCTGAAGGAAATCGTGAAGCGGTCAAACTACGGGATTGATCTGCACACCGGCGCAATTGACCGGTCCAATCTCCCGCAGATTCGCGCCAATCTCGATGAACCACGCACCATGGAGCTGGCCAAGGCATTCGGTGTGCCGGTTATCATAAATGCCTCGATCCGCGACGGTTCCCTGCGCGGCTGCGCATCCGAGATGGGCCTGCCAGTGCTCACTTACGAAGCTGGCGAGGCACTGCGTTTCGATGAAGTCAGTATTCGTGCCGGACTCCGCGGCATCCTGAATGTGATGCGAACCATTGGCATGATGCAGCATGCGCGTAGCGGCATGCACCGGGAGCCGGTTATCGCGCGTTCGACGAGCTGGGTCAGGGCGCCATCGAGCGGCATTGTCAGTGGCAAGGTCAAACTTGGTGCCAGTGTTCGCGAAGGGCAGCGCCTGGCCGTCGTCAGCGATCCATTGGGCACAGAAGAAGATGAGGTCCTGGCGCGCTTTGATGGAATCGTTATTGGCCGCTCAAATTTACCGCTTGCGCACGAGGGTGATGCGCTGTTCAATATCGCCGCTTTTCGCAGCGTCGAAAAGGCTGAAGGCCTGGTCGAGCAATTTACTTCTCGTCACGCACGCAATCCCGACGGCGTTGAAGACTGAGATCACAGGGAACCACCATGAAGATCGGCGTACTTTCAACCAATCGTAATTTGTATTCGACGAAACGTCTGATCGAAGCAGGCGAAGAACGCGGCCACGTGATGCGCGTCATCAATCACCGCCGCTGCTACATGAACATCACATCGCACAACCCGGGTGTTCATTACAAAGGCGTAAGCATCGGCGACCTCGATGCGATTATCCCCCGTATCGGCGCGTCAGTGTCCTTCTATGGCACAGCCGTGGTACGGCAGTTCGAAATGATGGGGGTTTACTCGGTCAATGAGTCTGTTGCGATTACCCGTTCGCGCGACAAGTTGCGAGCACTGCAACTCCTGTCGCGCAAGGGCATTGGCATGCCGGTCACGGGCTTTGCCAATTCGCCCGACGATACCGCCGATCTGCTGGAGTTTGTCGGCGGCGCGCCGGTCGTGATCAAGCTTCTTGAAGGAACGCAGGGCGTCGGCGTCGTGTTGGCGGAAACCAACAAGGCTGCAGAAAGTGTGATCGAGGCGTTTCGCGGCCTGAAGGCCGAGTTCATGGTGCAGGAGTTCATCAAGGAAGCGGGCGGCTCGGACATTCGCGCATTTGTTGTCGGCGACAAAGTGGTCGCGTCAATGAAACGCACGGGCAAGGAAGGCGAATTTCGCTCCAACCTGCATCGCGGCGGTTCGGCAGAGGTCATCAAGATAACGCCGGAAGAACGCTCTACCGCCGTGCGCTCCGCCAAAGTCATGGGCCTGAACGTCGCGGGCGTGGACATGCTGCGCTCGAATCACGGCCCGGTCGTCATGGAGGTGAACTCCAGTCCGGGTCTGGAAGGCATCGAGACCGCCACGGGCAAGGATGTTGCGGGCATGATCATCGAGTTCATCGAGAAAAACTCTAAATTTGGTAAAACCAAGACACGCGGCAAAGGCTAGCGGCGTTCGTCAGCCGTGTCCCGTCTGCGGCGAACTTGTGGCGCTGGTCCCTGTCGTAGTTTCAATAAGCAAGAACTGACCGCTTAATCGAAAGCGCGGGGCCACGAGTGAATCTGACTCGACTCTCATTATCGAATCCTGTCGCGGTAATAGCTGCGGTGCTGATGCTGATGCTGCTTGGTGCGGTCGGCCTCGGTCGCCTGCCTATTCAAATGATCCCGGACGTGCAACGGCCGTTTATCCAGGTCACCACCGGCTGGCGCGCGGCGGCACCCGAAGAAGTCGAATCTGAAATCATTGAGCCGCAGGAAGACATGCTGCGCGGCGTGCCGGGGCTCGAGAAAATGGTGTCCTCGGCGTCGCGTGGCAACGCCAGCATTAACCTGACCTTCGGCGTCGATGTCGATCTGCAGCGCGCCCTGATCGAGGTTATGAATCGCCTCAATCAAGTGCCGCGTTACCCGCCCGACGTTACCGAGCCGCGCATCTTTGCGGGGCAGGACAGCTTCGGCAACGCGATCGCGTGGTTCTCAATAACGCCTGCCGCCGGCAATACGCAGCCGATCGCGAGCTACAGCGATTTCGTTCGGGAAGTCGTGCAGTCCCGGCTGGAGCGGGTCAACGGCGTGTCGAACTCCGACGCGTACGGCAATCGTGACAACGAACTGCGTATTACCTTCGACCCGTACCAAACCGCCGCGCTCGGCATCGAAATTCCAATGCTGGCCGGCATCGCCGGTGGCAGCAATGACTCTTCTGCAGGATCGACGGATATCGGTCGCCGCAAGTACACGGTGCGCTACGCGGGCAAATACGACATCTCGGAATTCGGTGACATGGTGCTGGCGTGGCGCGACGGTAGCCCGGTGCGGCTGCGCGATATCGCGAATGTCGAGGTTGCGATGCGCGATGCGGCAGGTTTCCTGACCGAAAACGGCACCGAATCCATCGCGGTCAATGCCCAGGTGGAAAAGGGCGTCAATGTGCTTGAAGTCATGGAGGATCTGAAGGCCGCTGTCGCTGACCTCAGGGATGGCCCGCTGGCTCGCGCTGGCTTGCGCATTCAGCAGAACTACGACGAAACAATCTACATCAAGGATTCGATCGCCATGTTGCGGACGAACCTGCTGATCGGCATCGTGCTCGCGATCAGTATCCTGTGGTGGTTCCTGCGCCGCGTGCGCGCGACGATGATGGTCGCGGTTGCGATCCCGGTCTCGTTGTTTACCGCGTTCCTTGTGCTGCAGGTAACGGGCCGCACGCTGAACATGATTTCGCTGGCGGGTCTGGCGTTTGCGATGGGTATGGTGCTCGACGCCGCGATCGTCGTGCTCGAAAACATTGTGCGCTTGCGCGAGCAGGGCATGAAGGCGTCGCAAGCCGCGTCGGTCGGCGCGTCACAGGTGTGGGGCGCGCTGCTCGCGTCTACCGCGACCACCGTAGCAATCTTCATGCCGATTATTTTTCTGCAGGATGTCTCGGGCCAGCTGTTTGCCGATCTGGCCATCGCAATTTCCGTTGCCGTCGTTACCTCCCTGTTCATTGCCGTCACGGTGATCCCGGCGGCAGCCGCAAACTGGCTCAAGTCCGTCAATCTCGACGATCCACACGAAAACTGGTGGGAAGGAATTACGAACCACGTCATGCGGCTGACGGATCCGCCCATGCGACGTCGCGCGTTGATTGCCGGACTGTTTTTGTCAGCGACGACGCTTACCTGGGTCCTGCTGCCCAAGGCAGACTACCTTCCGGAAGGCAAACAGAACTGGATCTTCGCGTTCATCATCCCGCCGCCGGGTCAAAGCGTGTCGAGTGCGCGCGATGAGTTTAACGCGGTCGTAGCAGAGCGCATGACACCGTATTTTGCTGACGACTCGGAACTCCAGGTCCGCAACTACTTTCTCGGCATGTTCGGTTCCTTTGGGTTCATGGGAGTCGACGTCGTCGATGCCGGCGATGTCGGTCCCCTCGTGCAAGAACTGAATGGCGAAATTCTGGCCGGCTTCCCGGATACGATGGCCTTTGCCGACGCGTTCGGCGTGTTCGATCGCCTCGGTGGCGGTGGCAATATAGAGCTCAATATCCAGAGCCGGGACATGAACGCAATGCTGTCGGCCGCGCGCATGGGGCTTGGCCTCGTGTCCGAGCACCTGCCCGGCGCCCGTGCCCGCCCGGTGCCCGGCGTCGATTTTGCCGAACCGGAACTGCGCTTTATTCCGGATGAGCGGCGCATTGCGGAAGCCGGCTGGACACGCGAGCAGATGTCGACCGTCGTACGCGCGATGGGCGACGGTGTTTATGTTGGCGACTACTTCGATGGCGACAAGCGCGTTGATATCGTGCTGCGCGCTGCGGACTGGTTCAGTCCGGAACAACTGGGTGCACTGCCACTCGCAACGCCCGCGGCGGGCATACAATCGGTCGATCAGCTTGTCAGACTGGAGCGAACGGCGGGCCCTGATCAAATTCAGCGGGTTGACCGGCGTCGCGCAATTACCTTGGCCATCACGCCGCCGGCGAACCTGTCGCTCGAAGAATCAATCGGGATTCTCAAGGAAAAAGTCGAGCCGGCGCTGCTCGCGCAGTTACCCGACGACGGTGAGATTAGTTACTACGGCAGTGCCGACGACCTGAGCATCGCGCTCAGCAGCATGGCCAACAGTTTTGCGCTTGCCGTGGTTATCCTCTATTTGCTGATGAGCGCGTTGTTCCGCTCATTCATCGACAGCTTGCTCGTGCTGGCTGCGTTGCCGTTGGCGACGGTCGGTGGCGTCGTATTGTTGCGTATCATGGCATTGCCGATGGACTTGCTAACCATGATCGGCTTCATAACCCTGCTCGGCCTGGTGGTTAATAATGCGATTCTGCTGGTGCACCAGACCCGCAGCTCCGAGCGCGAAGGCGATGACCGTCGGGAAGCCGTGCGGCAGGCGGTGCGGCGCCGCTTGCGGCCGATATTGATGAGCACCCTGACCAGCCTGTTCGGCATGTTGCCCCTGTTATTGATTCCCGGGCCGGGCACCGAGGTGTATCGTGGGCTTGCCGCCGTGATCGTCGGCGGCATGGCAGTCAGCACCGTCTTCACGCTCATCTTCCTGCCGAGCATGTTGCGACTCGGTGAAGCCGGCTCCCAGGCCAGCACGGTTGCGCCTGCCGCCACCCCGGTTAACGGATGAGCGAGTCAATGAAAATGTTGTTACGCGGGACCCTTCTTTGGCTGAGCGGCGTTGCCGCGGTGCAGGCGCAGATGCCGGCGCCGACGGTCGTCCTGGAAGAAGCCAGGGTAGTCATGCTGGCACCGACCGTCGATATTCCGGGTACCGTCATCAGCCGCAACGATGCGCGCCTCGCAACGGATCTTGCGGCCAGGCTCACCTGGATCGCTGAGGTAGGTACCGTTGTCAAAGAGGGCGACACATTGGCGCGCTTCACGGACATCACCTTTCGCCTGAACGAAATGGAAGCCGCGAGCCGGGTCGAGCGTGAACGGGCGCGAGTTGGTTTCCTGAAGGCAGAGGTCGAACGTCTTGCCAGCCTCGCAGAGCGCAACAACGCCGCGCGCAGCCAGCTTGAGCAGACCCGCTCGGATCTGGCGATGGCGGAGGCCGATGTCGATATCGCGAGGGCGCAACTCGGCCTTGCCAAGGTCGCCATGGCTTTGACCGAACTGATTGCGCCGTTTGACGGCATCGTCACGGAACGACTGCGCAGCGTTGGCGAACGCCTGAACGCGTCAGATGTCGTCCTGCGCCTAGTTAATCCGCAATCGATAGAAGTTGTTGCGCGCGCGCCCTTGAATACCGTCAACTTTGTTGCGCTAGGCGATCAGCTCAGATTATTCAACGACTACCGCGAAGGCGAGGGCAACGTGCGCACCATCGTGCCGGTTGGCAGCCCCCAGTCGCATATGTTCGAGGTGCGGGTGAACGTCGCGGCCGATGTCTGGACGGTGGGCGAAAGCGTGCGCCTGTCGATGCCGACCGCGGTCGCGCGTGAGGTTTTGGTCGTGCCCCGCGATGCACTGGTACTGCGGCGCGAGGGAACGTCTGTGTTTCGCGTCAACGATGAGTCCATTGCCGAACAGGTAAGCGTCACCGCCGGCATGGGCGCGGGTGAGCTGATCGAGGTTATCGGTGATCTTAAAGTCGGCGATCGAATTGTCGTGCGCGGCGCCGAGAGACTGGCACCCGGCACGCCGGTTAAAGTTAAAAACAAAGACTCAGCAGCGGCGACCGCCAGCGCCGCGCCCTAGCCGAGCGCCTCACCGTTCCCAATCGTTGTCGAGATTTTTCGCGGCTAGGAACAACAGTGCGGCTGCGGCAATGTAGAAAACCGTGCCGGACAGGATCGCGTAGCGCAGGGATTCAGCGCCGAAGCGCGCGTTCAGCCCGTCGGACAAAGCGCCGATAACAAAATTGCCAAGGCCGATGCCGATCAGGTTGTTGATAAACAGGAAAATAGCGGATGCCGTCGCGCGCATGTTCGGTGTCACGAGATGCTGGAATGCACTCAGCACCGGCCCCAGCCAGACGAGGCTTAAGGCGGTCGGCACGAGAAACGCGAAAAACGCCATCGTCAGCGACGTCGTCATGACGCCGAACAGGAAGAACGGGATGGCCAGCAGGAATGCGAATGCGGGAATCTGCGCGTAAGCCGCTTTGCTTTTTTCGCCGAGTCGATCGGCAATGATGCCGCCCATGCCCATACCGAAAACGCCGCCGAGCAGCAGAATTGCGCCGTAGAAATACGACGCATACAAGACCACGCCTGCTCCTTCGGGAACGAGCATAGCCGGTAGCCAGCTAAAAAAGCCGGGCAACTGGTCGCCGAAGCTGCGCACGAAAAATGACGGCAGCCAGAACATCAGGCCGTAGCCAATCATCGAGGAGGAGGCGGCACCCAGCGACAAGGCCCAGAAACTCGGTTTGCTTTTCAGAGTCTTGGCGACGACTTTCATTGATGCCGGCACCAGCGACTGGTGTTTGGCGTCGTACTGACCACGCTTCGGCTCGCGCACGGTAAGCCTGAAGATCGGCGCAAGGATGATGCCGGCGAGGCCTACCGCAATGAACGCGCTGCGCCATCCCGAGATGCTGGCAAGGATGCCACCCAAAACCACGCCCAGCGCGCCGCCGATCGGAATACCAAAAGAATAAACGGCGAGTGCGCGCGCCCGTTGGTGAGGCGGAAAGTAATCGGCGATCAGCGAATACGCGGGCGCGACACCGCCTGCTTCGCCAACGCCCACGCCGAGTCTCGCAAGAAACAGGTGCCAGAAGTTTTGTGCGAGCCCGCACACGGCGGTCATGCCGCTCCAGACTGTCAGCGCGATGGTCATTATCCAGGTGCGACTGCCGCGGTCTGCCAGGTAGGCGACCGGTATGCCGAGGAACGTGTAAAACAGCGCGAATGCCAGCCCGCCCATCAGGCTGAGTTGGGTATCTGTCAGTGCCAGCTCGGCCTTTATTGGCACCGCCAGGATGCTGACGATCTGCCGATCAATGAAATTGAACGTGTACACCACGACAAGAATGAACATGACGTAGGCGCGGTAGCCGTTTGACGGTTTGGCTGTCTGCATTGTTGTGTTCCGCTGGCGTTTTGTCTCGATCAAAAAAAACGGCGGGTGAGGGCACCCGCCGTTCAGAGCTTACACGATTGCGTTAAAGCTGTTGCTTAACGGAAACGGTATTCGACCGTCGCGGTAACCGTCCGCGGGTTGCCGTAGAACGCGGTGACCGAGCTTTCGAGGCCAAGGCTCGGGAAGTAGTAGCCCGCGACTTTGTACTCTTCATCGGTCAGGTTTTTCGCGTGCAGGCCTGCCTGCCAACGCCTGTCGTCATCTTCCCAGACTATGCTCCAGTCGATCAGCGTGAAGGCC
>JBATFU010000019.1:0-5614 GCA_049665065.1 Woeseia sp.
GCAAGACACCTGCCTTGATCGCGCGCAACGGCTTAGCATTGATAGCTGATTTAGACAAAACTGAAATACGTACTTTCCTCGATCAAGCCTGCCATCCATCACTGGGTAGCAAAGACTCTTACCTGAATTCGATCATCGCCATTAGCAGCAGCGAAACGATGACAATGAGGCTGACGTTGCGCCTGAGGGTGAAATATTCGCTTGAGATGACGTTCCCGCGACGCAGGAGCAGATCGAGGTAGAGCAGCACCGTAAAGCAGGCGATCGCGATCAGCAGCGCCGTCGAATCTGTAGCAATCAACAACGCAAACCACATTGCCAAGGTCAGTGCGTTGCTCAAGGGCAGCAGCGGCGGGGAAAAAAGGTTTTTCTGCTGTTGCCAGGTTCCCCAGTGGCTGCCGCTCATGAAAGCCACAATTGCCAGGCTGTAAGTCTTCGCGATCAGCGAGACTGAACCGAGTATTGGCAGCGAATCGATGCCGAGCGCGAGCAGCACGGCGCAAAAAACGAACGGCAGGGCGCCTGCGTAGGCCAGCGGCGCGTAAAGTTTCGACGTTCTCAAATCCTGCTCACAAGTTCACGGCGGTACCGCTGACGACGATACCACCCTCCTCCGGCACCTCGACTTTCAGCAGGCTTGGCCGTCCCATTGTCTCTCCCTGACGAATCTGGAAGCCTGCTGGTGCGTTGATAAAACCGGCGTCGCGCAAGTAGCCGCCGAGTGCGGCCGCCGCGGCACCGGTTGCCGGATCCTCGACAACGCCACCCACGGGAAACGGGTTGCGGGAATGGATAACATCAGCCGACTCACGCCAGATGAGCTGTAGCGTCGTCAGTTCGTTCGCCAGCATCAGCGACTTCAACTGATCGAAATCGTAGTCCAGCTGTTCGAGGCGGGCACGCTCGGCGACCGGCAAGACAAGGTGCCAGGCGCCCGCGTACGCCTTCGCCGGCGGCAGATCCTTTGCAAGCTCGCGCGCCTGCCAGTGCAGTGCTGCCAGAGCGCCAGCCAGCAATTCTGGTGAAGCCGCTTCGTGACGCGGTGTTACAGACGTCAGCGACGCGACGAAACTTGTTCCCTCGCGATGCACATCCACCTTCACGTCGCCGACGGACGCCGACAAGGTGTAACGGCCCTCGCCGTCCAACTCACCAAGTTTGACGCCCGCGGCAATCGTCGCATGGCCGCAAAAACTGACTTCCGCCACCGGGCTGAAGTAACGCACGGTGCGCTCGTGGCCTGCAGCCGGCGCAATAAAAGCGGTTTCCGAATAACCCACGTCGGCAGCAATTTTTTGCATGGTCGCGGCATCCGGCAATACATCGCCAATCCAGACGCCGGCGCGGTTGCCGCCTTCCGGCCGGTCGCTGAAAGCCGTCAGTCGGTAAAGCGTTCCGTCTGCCATATCGCCGCTCCAAAGGCATTGCCGATTTGGCGACCCTGTGGCCAAAACCCTGAATTTCAAGGGCTAAAAAAGGCCCGCTGGATAGGCGTCGGGCCCTTGAAATCGGCGAGTCTGATCATACCTTTTCCGTCGAACGCGGCGGAGCGCTGCGTCTATCGAGCACATTTCAGGAGGTAGTTTCCATGTCATTAGTAAGGTATCAGCCCTGGCAGGGCGTGGGACAGCTGCAGGACGAGATCAACCGCCTCTTCGGCAGCTGGACGAACAACGAAAGCACGAGCGCAACGGCCGACTGGGTGCCGAGCGTCGACATTAACGAGCGCGACGACAGTTTTGAGTTGCACGTTGATGTACCCGGCGTCGATCCAAAGGATGTTGAAATCACACTGGACAACGGTGTGCTGACGATTTCCGGCGAACGCCAGTGGGTTAAGCAGGAAAATGACGAGACGTCAGTGCGTCGTCGCACGGAACGTGCCTATGGCCGCTTCTATCGTCGTTTCATTCTGCCCGACACCGTCGATGCGGAAAAAGTGAAAGCCAGTAACAAGCACGGCGTGCTGGAAATCACCATTCCAAAACAGGCAAAATCGTTGCCGCGTCGCATAAAGGTTGCTGCCTGATTTCTGGGCACAGCCTGTAACACGAACTGCAGTGGACCCAATGCGCTGCAGCCAAAGAAAAGGGGGCAGTAAGCCCCCTTTTCCGTTTGCGGCAAGATTAAAAGTCAAATCGAGAGCCAGCCAAAGACGCCGCCTGTTAGTAAGCCGTAAATCAATGCGTCGAACATGTTCTTCAATGTCAGGGACCATGGGCGATCGAACCAGATGCTGTCCTGGATGAAGGCTATGCCGTAAGCAAGGAATGCAACCGTGCCGGTGAGACGAAACACGGACAGGTAGTCAGCCATCATCATTGACCGCGTAAGCAAATAGGCGCAGCTAATTCCAACGACAAGGTTGAAAACGAAGGACTGCAGCATCTTGCCACCCATGCCGGGCACACCGTTTGGCGACACCGTGATGTAAGCACGGGGTCCCTCGTCGAATTTTCTGCGCATGTCCGGGTCTTCCAGCTCTTTTGGATCCGTGCAGTACGGCAGCATGTAGCGGCCGGGCAGCAGGCCCTTCAATGCGGTGCGTGCGGCCGCCTCGTCGGAAACTTTCGCAAAGTCTTTCTTATGCCAGGGCAGCACAGTCCAGATCAGTGCACTGGCAATCCAGACGATGACTGACGACGCCAGCACGGGCATCCATAACTCGAAAATACTCATAGCGCTTCCCCCCCAAAACTGAAACAGTTTTTTGTCAGACGTGCTGTAAGTGTAGCAATCGCCCGCTGAAATCGTTTAAATCAAAGCCAATCTTTCAGAAGACGACGACTTATGCCGTTACGCCTGCTGCCGCTAGTAACGGGCCTGCTGCCGATCATCGGCATTCACGCCTCGTACCTGATCGCAGTGCAGTTCTCGCGCGTGCCGGCATGCCTGCCCTACTTCAGCGGTTGCACCTCCATCAGCTCGACGGGGCGGCATCCTCCGGCCAGCTATCTGTTCAAGGCAATCATGCTGCCTGAGGCGATCCTGCTCATGGCGTTCTGGATCTGTTGCGCGGGTTGGCTGCAGGCTCTTGAAGGAACCATCGATAGTCGCCGGCATCGCGGCACGCCACAGCTTGTGTTCCTCGGTTGCAGCGGTGCATTCGCGCTGATCTTGTACGTGACGTTCCTCGGCACGCACGAAGCTTTTTACGAGTTCATGCGACGCTTTGGCATTTACATGTTTTTCCTGCTGACGATGCTGGCACAGCTCGACCTGTCGCTTCGTTTCCGCCACTACGTAGCCGTGTCTGGCAACGGCTCCTTACGTCCTTTGTCGCAGCTGCTGCTGGTTTTGGTCGCCCTGCCCTTCGTTCTAGGTGCCTTGAACTTGACATTAAAGGCGGTGCTCGCAAATCCGGATCCACCCGAGAATGCGATCGAATGGATTGTCGTGCTGCTCATGCAAAGTCACATTGCCCTGACGTACTTTGCATGGCGGGCGACCGGATTCAAGAATACGTTTTCCGTATCGGGGACAGGGCGACCTTAGGCTCATCCGGCACCAAGTGACGCGTGGGACATCGCCTGCGACTTCCTTCGATGACAGCTCTCGGATTGCGAGTCCGAAATTACTTAGTCTCTGCCTGTTCCTGATTATCGATAAACGGATCGCAGAAGCGTGCGTCAGTGAGCAGCGACTCATCGGTTAACGCATGCAGAAAGGCGATCAAATCGCGCCGCTCCTCGTCCGTCAGCTCGAATCCCTGGACAAATTCTGAACGATAAGGATTGTGGCGACCGTCACCCGCATTCGGCCCCTCGGCAATAACGCGGCCGCCGCGGGCGTAGTGATCCAGTACCTCGCCGATCGTTGCGATGCTGCCGTCGTGCATATAGGGCGCGGTCACGGCAACGTTGCGCAGAGACGGTGCCTTGAAGCGCCCCATGTCTTCGCGCTTGCCGGTCAGGTCATACAGGCCCGTGTTGTCCGGCGGGTAATCCCCGTTCGCACCGATGTTGTAAAGGCCGGTGTTGTGAAAGCCGACATTTGCCACGGTTGAATTTGCATGCGTACTGCTGTCAGTAAAATTGAATCCACCGTGGCAATGAAAACATTCGACACGCTCGGAAAAAAACAATGCCATGCCTCGTTGCTGGCTCTCATCCAGCGCCGCTGCATCACCGCGCAGAAAATGATCGTATGGACTGTCGAATGAAACGATGCTGCGGGTAAAGCTGGCAACAGACCGCAGCACGTTCAGAATCGAGAACGGATCCGCGTCATCGGGAAATGCCTTCGGCAACAGTCGTTTGTAATCCGCATCGGTGCGCAACAAATCGAGCACCTGTCGCTCGGCACCGCCCATCTCGACAGGACTATCGCCAAAGAGCGGCGTCAAGGCCTGAATTTCAAGTCGATCCTGCAGGTGGTTCGCCCAGTTAAGCCTGCTGGCGTAGGCCACGTTGACAAGACTCATGCTGCCACGCGGGTGAACGTCCCCGGCTGTGCCGATCGCACGCGGACGCCCGTCAGTAAACGCCAGCGCCTGGATGTGGCAGCCCGCGCAAGACAGGTTTCTGTTAGCCGACAGGCGCACGTCATAGAAAAGCCTGCGGCCAAGCTCCACTTTGGCTGCCGACATGGGATTGTCTTCCGGCACCTTCGGTGGCGGCATATTTTCCGGCAAATGCCAGTCGTACGCGGGCTGCGGCCACCACGTGGCAAGCGCGATGGCCAGTATTCCAAGGCCTGCCGCGATCAAGAGAATCCTCATTGGCGTGCGACAGCGCGGAACAGTTTTGCCGGTTGTGCCGCAATCCCGGCGGCGTCCAGACCGAGCGCGCTACGAAACGCATCGCAGGCCGCTTCGTCCGGACCCATCTCGCAATGCTGCGTCGGTGCCACGGGCGCCTGAAATTCGGCAATGAGAGATGTGAGATCGAGGACGACCGTGTCGTCTCTGAAATTGAATTCTTCCAGCACGACGTGGGCGCGATTGCCTGCGTCACAACCCTGCAAGTTGCCGATAACGCCGTGACAAAGCGCGCTGCCAAGATGCAGCCGATAGCTTGTGCCGTCTTTCTCGAGACCTGCGCGAAGAAACTTGTAGCCCGAGCGCCAGTGCCAATGCATCGCAACATCCGTCAGCGGCGCTTCGGCGATGAGCGGGTCACCGTGATTCAGAGTCTCAGGCACACCCAGCGTGAATCTCAGTCCCTGGTAATCGCCGGCGGGCGCGCGACCTTTCAGCACGGAGTTCATTGCGGCTGTGCCATTTCTGCAAGTTGCGCTGCCATCCTCAAGATCGATCAGCGCAACGTCAGCATTTTGCCAGGCGCTGTCCCTGATCATTTCAAGCGGCACATCGGTACCGTTATCTCTCAGTAAAAAAACGTCGGACACATAGAAGCGCAGATCGGTAAGCCGCAGCGCTGGCAATGCGCTAGCGCAGGACAGCGCGCTATCCCCGAATTTTGCTGAAAACGGAATTTCGACAAGCTGTTTATCTGGACCACAGGACGGCAACGCTGCGCAAAGCAACAATAAAATCTTGAAGCGGCTTGTGGGATTCATCATGAGACGCAGCAAGTCCGTAGCGGCAGCACAGGGCCGGCGGGATTGGGCGCCAACCGGCGCAGGGTCTCAGGATTTTAACTTAACGACGTTG
>JBATFU010000020.1:0-7380 GCA_049665065.1 Woeseia sp.
CTCGTCCGAAGTTTCCCTGCCACGCACTATTTCAATAAGCCGCATGATGTGGGCAGGACTGAAGAAATGCAGCCCTATTACGTCTCTGGCGCGACCGCTAGCGGCGGCGATCGCGTCTATGTCCAGCGTGGAAGTGTTCGTGGCCAGGATGGCGCCGGCTTGACAGTGTTGGCCGAGGTGCGCAAAAACTTCCTGCTTGATGGTCATATTTTCGAAAACGGCTTCGATCACAAGCTGGGCATCTGCAACGGCCGCAGTGTCAGAATGCGATTCGAAGACCTGCAGCATATCGCGTGCCTGCGATTCGCCGAGCTTGCCGCGTTCTATGCCGTTTTCTACGAGTTCACGCACGATTTTGCCGCCACGCGCAACTGCTTCTACGTTGCTGTCCAGCAGCCTCACTTTGTAGCCGGCAGAAAGGCAACTGTAAGCAATCCCGGCGCCCATCGTGCCGGCACCCAGGACCACCACCTGCTCGACTGGTCGTGACCGGGTTTCAGGATCGATGCCCGGGACTTTCACTGCAATACGTTCAGCGAGGAACGCATGCCTCAATGCCCGGGACTGACTAGAGGCATGGCACTCGAGAAACGCTTCGCGTTCGAACGCCATACCCTTGACGAGAGTTGAGGTGACCGCCTTTTCCACGCAATCAATGATTTTGCGGGGTGCAATCAAGGCGCGAGATTTCGCGGCGATCCGCGCGCGACGCGCATCAAAAACATCAGTGTTTATCGCGGGAACGCGACGCTCGCTGCTGCGCGGCAAAGGACGGCCGCAAACTTTGCGGGCAAAAGCGACGGCGTCTGGGCTTAGCCGGCTGGTTGCGACAACCTCGTCGACCAGCCCTGCAGTGTGCGCCATACGCGCCGAAATTGGCTTACCGGACAACATCATGTCCAGTGCGGACTCGACGCCAATGAGTCTTGGCAGCATTTGTGTGCCGCCCGCGCCGGGCAGCAGGCCGAGATTGACCTCCGGCAAACCGAGCAGCGCACTGTCGGCGGCCAGCCGGTAGTGACAGCCCATTGCCACTTCCAGGCCGCCGCCGAGCGCAGTGCCATGCAAAGCGGCAACCAGCGGTTTCGGGAAACCGTCGAGCGCAAGCACAACGTCAGGCAGAAACGGCTCCTGCGGGGGAGCGCCGAATTCCCGAATGTCGGCACCGGCAATAAATGTGCGCCCCGCGCAGCACAGCACGGCGGCATCCAGGTTCTCGTCGTCCGCAATTTGCTGCAGGCAGGCCATCAGACCGGCGCGTACTGCATGGGACAGCGCGTTGACGGGCGGGTTTTCCACCGTGATTACGGCGACGCGTCCTTCCGTTGTGAGTTCGATAACGCTCATGAGCTTGGGTCTCTGCCGGCGGTCCAGTAAGTGGCGGCATTGTCGCAGATTCGCACTGGCGACCGTAAATCCGGATCAAAAGGAGCGCACGATGCTTCTCGTCACTTGATCTGCATGGGCCATTCGCTTAGCTTAAGCAGCCGCTCAGCCACTCTGGATTACCTGCATGACCTTTGTCGTTACCGAAGCCTGTATCAAGTGCAAACTGACCGACTGCGTCGAAGTCTGTCCGGTCGACTGCTTTCACGAAGGCCCGAACATGCTGGTAATCGATCCGGACGAGTGCATTGACTGCACGCTGTGCGAGCCGGAGTGCCCGGTCGAGGCGATTTATTCGGAAGACGAATTGCCTGCAGGCCAGGAGAAATTTCTCGAACTGAACCGCGAGCTTTCTGCAGAGTGGCCGGTGATCACCGAGATCAAGGACCCGCCCGCTGACGCCGACGAATGGCGTGACGTCAACGACAAGTTGCAATACCTGGAGCGCTAGCCCCCGGTAACCTGTTGTGAACATCAGTCTCCGCGCCCGCTTTATTCGTTACCTCGCGAAGCTGTCCTTCGCGCGTGTCACACCGAACTCCGATCTGCAAGAAACCCGCGAACTGTTTGAATCGACCGCTGGCAGGTACGGTCCGCCGCGCAGCGTCAGCGTACGCCAGGCCGACATTGCCGGCGTCTCTTGCGACTGGCTCGTGCCAGCGGGCTGCGACAAAGCGCCGCTCCTCTACTACCTGCACGGCGGTGCCTACATCATGGGCAGCAGCCGCACCCATCGCCGCCTCGTCGCTCATATCGCAGGTGCTGCCGGCGTTCGCGCCGTATTGCCGAATTACAGGCTCGCACCGGAGCATCCGTATCCTGCCGGTATCGAGGATGCCAGCAATGTTTATCGTGAGCTGCTGCAGCAGGGCGAACAGCCGTCGCGGATTTGCATCGCCGGCGACTCGGCCGGTGGTGGCCTGACGATGGCTACATTGCTGAATCTGCGCCACGCAGCTGTCGAGTTGCCCGCGGCAACCGTTTTGCTGTCTCCCTGGCTGGATCTCAGCGCGTCGGGTGAATCAATTCACACGCGTGCCGACGTCGAGCCGTTGTTCAAAGCCGAGCACATGCCGCATGCCGCGGATTTTTACTGTCAGCCCGGGCAACGTCGCGAACCGCTCGCGTCACCGGTGTTTGCTGACGTCAGCGGCTTGCCGCGCACTTTGATACAGGTCGGTGACCACGAAATACTGCTGAGCGATTCAACCCGCATCGCCGACAAACTGAAAGCCGCCGGGGTCAGTGTCGACCTGCAGGTCTGGCCCGAAATGTGGCACGTGTTTCAATTCTTCGTGCGGTTCATGCCGGAGGCGACGCGCGCTGTTGCCGAGATGGGCCTTTATATCAAGGACGCACTGCGGGAACCGGCGAGTCAGAAACCCGACTGACGCTGGCTGTCGTCGTACATCTTGGTCAGGAACTGGCGTATCGCCGGCACCGCTTCCTCTTTACTCATCAACTTCTGCTGTTCGAGCAGCTTCGCCATGTCATCAATCGTGCGGCGGCCGTCGATCAGCGACATGATGAACGAATAGATCTGCGTCGACAGCGCCTGCGTACGAAACGACGGCAACAGGGGCACCGCTTCCTTGCCGGTAACGAGCCAGTCAGGCAGCGCCTTGTGGCGCGCGGGCGGTTTCAGGTCTGCGGTTTTGCGGGCTGCGAACGTCAGAACCGTTTCCCGCCGGCCGTGACGGCTCGCCGGCGAGCACATGTACGGAATGTCTGCCTCAAAAACGTCAGGTGCCGCAAAACCGCAGTTCTCCACGAGCGCAACGGTTTCTTCGGCGCTGTAGCGGCGGCGACGTTGCGGGTGATCGAAAGCCAGCGAGCCGAAATTCAGCCAGCATCCGCCAGGTTTCAGCAGGCGGTTAATTCTCTGCGCGAACACGGCAAGGTCTTCGCTGACGATATCGATTAACCAGGGCGTGACGACTGTGTCAAAACTCTGCGCGGCAAACGGCGGCCTCAAGACGTCTGCGAACATGAGGTAAAAGTCGTCCCGCACCACGTCGGGTGCGCTGAGCGTGCGCAGGATCGCCGTATCGTTCAGCGTTTTCGGCGCAAGCGGAAATTCGTAAAGTGAGAGTTTCTCGCCACGCGTGACGTCGCGCGCAATAAACATCAGCAGCGGATTGAAATCGACGGCAACGGTGCGCGTCGGTCGCAGTTGCTGGTGAATGTCGTAGGCGAGGCGGCCGGCGCCGGCGCCCAGCACCAGCGTGTCGCCGGGTGCCTCGGTGCCGGCGGCTGCGAGCGCACGCTCAAGCTGCGCCAGCGACGCGTCGTTTTCGCGTTCGCCCCAGCACCAGTCGCGGTGCGCGTTCGCGTAATAGGTATTCAGGCCCTGGTCTGTGGGCAGTCGTGTGCGTAACGCGAGATGCGACGCGTAGCTCGCATCGAGCGACTGCACGTCAACCGGCAGCAGCAGGTTCTTCAGCAGCTGCCGGTGCTTCTCGTTCGCGTTCTTAAGCAGTTCGAGGCGGCGACGCGTGAGCTCGGGATGGTTCTCGGCGATCAACTCCGCCTTCAAGCGCTGCGCCTCGTGCGCCAGTTGCTGCAGGGCAAAGTGCAGACGATTACGCCACTCGCCGAGTGCTGCGTCGGGTTCAGCAAACATCCAGGGTAGTTCGCCTACGAACGGAAAGTCGATCGCGCAGGCCTTGCAGCGATAGTGATCGTCACCTCGCTCCAGCGGTGTCTTGTCGCAGCGCGGGCAGGCGAGCAGATCGTTCAGGTGGGCGTAGTCAGGCATGGTGATCCGGCATTTTTGGTTCCGGTAATTGCTTTGCTTGGCAGCGCGCATTATGGCCGGCGCTTACCCGCAGCGCGAGTTTCCCGCGTAATCAGGCATTGCTGCCTTTGAGAAAAAAAAGAGCCGGCAGAAAACTGCCGGCTCAGTCTGACGCAACCCTGCGGAGGACAGGGCGTTCAGGCGGGGTTCAAGGGGCCGATCGTGCCGCTGACAATCTGGTCGAAGGCCGTCATTGCATCGCGCAGTGAGCTGTCGCCGAGTCCGTGATTCGGGAACCGGTCGGCGAACAGTCCTTCCTCGCCGTGCAATGCCATGTAATTCAGAATCACCGTGTTCACGAGCAGGTTGACGTTGTTGGCTGCCGGCGTCGCTGCGCGTTGCACCGACCCGCCCGCGTCCATGTAGCCAATCTGCTGGTGCAGCGCCTGCTGCTCCGGCGTGCCGCCGCGCAGCACGGCTCTGCCGTTCGGGTTGTAAACCATGAAGAACGCGGCCGCTGTCGACGAGTTGTCGCTGACCCATTCGCCCTTGCCGCGACCTTCCGGCGAATTGTCGATGGCGCCGTTGCTTGACAGCGAGCCGTCACTGAACACGTACAACATCAATGGCACACCGACTCTTGCCGCGTATTCGATGCAGGCGCCCATGCAGCGACCGGCGCGTTCGTCCTTGACTTCGCCTTCGGCGCGGCGACCGCCGTGGTAGTCATAGCCACCCATTTCGATACAGGCGGCGCCGGCAAAACCGTTCATCACGAGTTTCATGACCGATGCAGTCTTGCGGAACTCGCGGCCGTCACGGCCGGGATCGTTGAATTCGGCGTCGGAGAAGATGCCAGTGGGTCCGACAATTGCGGGGTCGTCCGCGGGATCCAGAGGCGTGGCACCAAAGCGATCGGCAATGTCCGCAGCTTTCAGGTAGCCGCAACGCACCATGTCCTTGACGACGTCATCGGCCGTGATGGTCTGGCCCGCGTCGGCGACGCTCATCTTCTCTGCACTGATGCGATAGATGGATTCCATCACCGCTGTTGCGTCGTCCGGGCCAAGAATGCCGACGAGTTGCCCGGTATCGACAAGGCCTGTGACGTCACTCGGCCGATCAACCTTGGTCGGACGTAACTCCGGATCCATCATCATGGCCGGAATCATCGAGTTACCGCCGGAGTCGGTGTTCGCGGTGCCGGCGAGCGTCAGGATCGAGCCGTCGGCGCCGGCGTTTGCGATGCCGTACAGCGGGTTGTGCGGATTGTTGCCCGTGTCGTTGTCAGACCGCGCCGGGATGATCGCGCCGTTCAGGTTCACGCCGCGTCCCGGCGACATGCTCGCCTCCATGCCGCGTTTGAATGCGCTGTCGGAGTGAAACGCGAGGCCGAAATCCGTGTTTGCGTAGGGCAGGCCGGTGGTCGGGTCGTTGAGGCCGGGCACCATGTCGCCAGGCAGGCCAAGTTTTTCGTAGCCGGCCGTGCCAAGGAAATCCAGCTGACCGCCTTCGCGACCAACGAGCACGTTCGAGCCGGCTATGTTCGCGCCGCCGGCCAGATCAAAGCAGATAAACGGAATCTTGCCTGCGCCAACCGTTGCGATGTTGCAGGGGTCTGCGAGCAGCGGGGTCAGATCGCCCGACAAAGCTGCGAGCGCGTCGCGCGGATTCGAAAACAGGCTCAGCACGCCGCCGCCCAGGGCAAAGGCCGAGCCCGACATGAATCCCTGCGAGACGAATTCGCGGCGCGTCATCGGCCGGCGATGGTCCGCATGTCTCTGCGGCTCGTCCCAGTTGCGACGTGTACGTTTGTTGCCCATGGTTTCTGCCTCGTTTCCTTGTGCTTACTGCACGATCGTGACGGCGCTGCCGAGTACGGCGGCGCACACGCCTTTCGCAATGGCGCGGGTGTTGGGGTTGTCAGCGCTGACCAGCAGGCGGTCGATCAGGTTGTCAGGACGTGTGCCGTCCGCTGATACGTAGCCAAGCTCGTCGCGCACATCGTCGAAGTCCGGCTGCGTGAAGATGCCGATGCCCATGATGCGGTCGATCAACGGGTCAATTACCTGGTTGCGGTTCGTGCCGCTGTAGGCGGCCGCCGGTGCCTGGTTAAAGTCGAAATTACTGAAGTACGCGGCGGCACCCGGACCTTCGACCAGCGCGTTGCAGTACTCGATAGCAAGCTGTGCTACCGCAACCTGGTGCGACGACAGGAAGGTTTGCACGCTTTCAACGGCTGGCAAAGACTGACGCAGGTTCTGGTAGGTCATGTCGACGGCCAGTGTCTCCGGGTCGACGCCTGTAACGGCCGCCATGGTCGCGTTGATCTCGTCGAAGGTGCGCACGCCAATGCGCTGCGCCCGCGGCAGGATGTCTTCCTGCGTGATAACAAGCGGCGGCTCAGCGGTACGCGCGTAAGTCTGGTTACCAAGCCGGTCGAAGGTCAGGAAGAACTCGTCGTCTTCCGGTCCTTTCTCGAGTGGCAACACCGCGCCGAGTGTGCTCAGTTCCTGACCGAGTTCACCAAACTGGGAGGCGCTCAACGTCACATCGAGATTGGCGTAGGCCTGCCCGACCGGCGCCTCCGCGCCGTTTATACCGACGCGCAGGCCCTGCAGCGGAATGCCTTCGGGCTGCTGCGCCTGATCCAGCGTAATAAAGCGCGGTTCGTTGAAGAGATAACCAAAACTGTCGTACTGCGATACTTCGAACAGGATGTACGTTGCAGGTACGCCGGTGATCTCCGCAATTGAAAACAGCAGGAAAAATTTCTCGCCGACGCCGACATCGAAATTCTGCGTGATCTGTTCGGGTGTCAACGTCCGGTTGTGCACGGCCACCATGCGGAACGTGCCCTGCCACAAGCCGCTGTTGGACGCCTCGTTGCCGAGTACGAACGCGAACGTGTCCTGCCAGTCAACCAGTGACCCGGGTGCGACCGGATCCGTTTGTGAAACCAGCTCGCCGTTAACAAAAATGCTGCGGCCGGTGACAGGGCTGTAGTTTGCGACGACGTGCTGCAGCGAGGCCTGCAACACTTCGTCCGCGGACGGCGTGGACAGCGCCGGGTCGCCGTTCAGGCTCGTTTCAGTGCTGCGATGCTGGAAGTCGTAGTCGTACAGGGTTTGCTGCAGCGTAAAGTTGCGCGCCGTGTCGCCGGCCGAGTAGCTGACGATACGCGCCATTTCCTGCGTTACGTTGGCCGGCACGATCCACGCTTCGATCGAGTATTCGCCGGTTGCCTTGATCAGGTC
>JBATFU010000021.1:0-14322 GCA_049665065.1 Woeseia sp.
CTTCAGGTGAGCCAGTCGGGTACTCGATGCCGGCGTAGATGTCTTCTGTGTTTTCGCGAAATACGGTCATATCGACCAGGTCGGAGTCGCGCATCGGGGTCTCGACGCCGGGAAAATAGCGGATCGGCCGCACACAGGCATACAGGTCCATGGTCTGGCGAATCGCAACGTTCAGCGAACGGATGCCGCCGCCGGTGGGCGTCGATAACGGGCCCTGGATGGAACCGACGTACTGCTGCATTGCATGCAGCGTTTCGTCCGGCATGAATTCGTCGGCACCGTAAACGTCGACAGCGGCCTGGCCGGCATACACCTGCATCCAGCACACCTTGCGCTTGTTCTTGTAGGCCAGCTCGACCGCGCGGTTGACGACCTCAATCATCACCGGCGTGACGTCGATACCGATGCCATCGCCCTCGATGAATGGAATGATCGGGAAATCCGGCACATTCAGCGAATGGTCCGGGTTGACGGTGATTGTGCTGCCGTCTTTGGGCACCTTGATATGGTCGTATTGCATGAAAGCTCTCAGTGGCGGGAGTCAGTCGGGACGCGCATTGTACCGATACAGGCGGAGCGGAACAGCCCCGGGGTGCAGCAATCAGCGGGTGTGCGCGAGAAAATGGCCGACAATGTCGCGTTGTTGCAGGTGTTTTTCCAGTTTGCCGAGCGCGGCCTGCAGCGGCTCGGGCGCGACGTTGAGGCGGGTCGCTTCATCCTGGATGGCGGCGTTCAGGAGCGTTGCATCGATGATGCGGCCGTCGTCCAGAATGCCGGTATCCAGCCACTGCCATTGCCAGAGCTGGTCCGCTGCAAGCTCGATGCTGGCTGATGTTGCCTCGGCTCCGTGAAGTCTCTGTGCTGCGGAAGCATCGACGCCTGCCGCTGCCCCGAGCAAGGCGATCCGGATGTTGGCGCGCAGGCCGTCTTCGGTGATCTTGCCCTTGGCGACCTGCAGCAGGTCGGCCGCGGTGATGTGCGTGTCGTCGCGCAGGCGGTGCAGCTGATGTTGTCCGGGCATTATGCGATCGAACGTTTCCTTGACGATTTGAACGAGGCCCGGGTCGGCGATGCTGCAGCCGTCGAAACCGTCACGCGCGTCGCGCTCAATTTCGCTGCGCAGCCATTGCATCGTGCGGCTGCCCTCGCCGGATTCCGGCGGCATCGACGCAGTGCAGGCAGCGATCACATGTAAACCGTGCAGATGCGCCGTTTTGATCAGGTTCGCACCCTGCGTGCGGAGGAAGTGCGTTGCCGGTGTCAGCTCGTCGCGATCCGGCAACACAAATTGCGGGAGGTGCTGAAACGTGTGAATAAAGCTGCGCAGGTAGCTATGCCGGTTCGTCATGATCGCGGTGACATCATTGCGCGCAGCGTCGATGATGTCGTGCAGCACGAAGTTGGCGTGCACGCTATCGATACCAATGCTGACTTTAATCGCATTGTGCGGGACAACGTCGGCGCGCTCGAGCCAGCGAATAATGTCGGACCAGAAACGCGCTTCGTCCGCAGCGTCGAGGCCGGCGAGGTGCAGATACGGGCCGTGTCCGGTCCTGGCAAGCGCCGCGGCGTTACGCTGCAGGAACAGCAGGACATCTGCGAGGGCCGCAGGTACCGCTTCATCGTGCCAGTGAAGCAATGTCTCATCGACTTCCAGTGCACGCGGACAAAAAACCAGCGGGGGGCTCGCTGCGGCGTCCGTTCGCGTAGCCGACGTCAGCACATCGTGCAACAAAAGCTGTGCATCGAGCGCCGCGCCCGAGCCGGACAACACATTGCCGAGGTCGACCAACACGGATGATGCATCGCTGCTAAGAGCCTGCAGCAGCATCGCGGCGTCGGCCTGCGCCTGCAGCACGACGCGGCGATCGAGCAGGTCTTGCGGGATTTCCGGTCCGCGCTCTGGCGCGTTCCGCTCTGACTGCAACACGGGGACCACGCCGTTGGCGTAGTCCTTTTGTCGCTGCGTTCTCGCGTTGAGCAATTGATGCCGTCGCTCCGCAAACTCGCGCAGCAGGGCAAGCATCAATTCAGTGGTCTGCTGATCGAACTGTCCAGCGGTGGCGGCTGCCAGCGCTGTCGATAACTGCAGTTCCGGCTTGTCGCTCATGCGTTTCGCCTATCCATTGCCGGCAGCTTTGCCCGGCAACACCGCCCGCAGTCGCCTAAGGGATACAGGCATTACTCTGGCGCCGGCGGCACCGGCCCGTCGCGAATTCGCCGCAATCATCGCCAGCACGGCAGCCGACACCAGCAAAAAGCCGCTGGCGGATTCGAGTTTCAGCAAATGGCGCAGGGTCTCCAACATCAACAACGCCTCAGTGGTCTTTGAATTGAACAAGCGCCGTCCAGTTTACCGACTGACGCGCCGCTCTGCGCGCGGCCCGTTATACTCAGGCGCGTGCCTCTTGTCCTCCTTAACAAGCCGTTTCGCGTCCTGAGCCAGTTCAGTGACGGCGATGGTCGCGCAACGCTCGCTGACCTGGTGGGCATGCCCGGTGTTTACCCGGCAGGCCGCCTCGATCGCGACAGCGAAGGGCTGCTGCTGTTGACGGACGACGGCAGGTTGCAGGCGCGGATTGCAGAACCGCGCCGCAAACTGCCGAAGCGCTACTGGGTGCAGGTCGAAGGCACGCCGAGTGCTGCCGCGCTCGCGCGCCTAGAACGCGGTGTGCACCTTAACGATGGCTCTGCGCGCGCCCTGCTCGCCCGCGAAATCGAATCGCCGCCGGACCTGTGGCCGCGCGACCCGCCCATCCGCGAACGCAAAAACATCCCGACGCACTGGCTGGAACTGGTCATCGACGAAGGGCGCAACCGCCAGGTGCGACGCATGACCGCTGCTGTTGGCCTGCCAACCTTGCGCCTGATCCGGCACTGCATCGGCCCCTGGTCGGTCGTCGGACTTGCGCCCGGTGAAACCCGCATCATCAACAACGATGATGCGTGGGCGACGCTTCAGGCCTGAAGTTCGCTGCTGTGTTTCAAGCCTGCAATGAGCATGGCGATCTCAAGCGCCTGCTCGTAGTTCAGGCGCGGATCGACGCTCGATTTGTACGCGCGCGCCAGGTCCGCGTCGTTCAATCCGCGCGCGCCGCCCGTGCACTCGGTGACGTTTTCACCGGTTAGCTCGAGGTGCACGCCGCCAAGATAGCTGCCCATGTCGCGGTGAATGCGGAACGACGCTTCAACTTCCGAAACGATATTGTCGAAGCGCCGCGTCTTCGTGCCGTTCGCCGTGCTTTCGGTGTTGCCATGCATCGGATCGCACACCCACAGGACCGGCGAGCCGGTCTCGCGCACGGCTTTGATCAGATCCGGCAAGCCTTCTTCTATATTTTTTGCGCCGAAGCGGTGAATCAAGGTCAGGCGACCCGGTTCGTTGTTCGGGTTCAGCACGCTGATCAGGTCTTGCAGCCAGGCGCGCGTCATGCCGGGGCCAATCTTGATGCCCATCGGGTTCGCGATGCCGCGGAAATATTCGACGTGCGCTCCATCCAGCGCCGCGGTGCGCATGCCAATCCACGGGAAGTGCGTTGTCAGGTTGTACCAGCGCTTGCGGCGCGGCAGGTAGCGCGTCTGCGCCTGTTCGTACAATAAATGCAGGCCTTCATGCGCGGCATAAATATCCGCGCGCTGCGTTTCGTGCACGGGTCGGCCGGACACGGATTCGAGGAAGTCCAGCGAATCGGAGATTGCCGTAACGATCTGGCGATAGGTGTCAGCCGTCTTGGAATGGCCGACCCAGTCGAGATCCCAGTATTCCGGATGATGCAGGTCGGCGAAGCCGCCATCGATCAGTGAGCGCACGAAGTTCAGCGTGAGCGCCGCACGTTCGTAGCCGCGCAGGATCAGCTGCGGATCGGGAACGCGATCTTCCTCGGTAAACGGGTGACGGTTGACGAGATCGCCGCGAAAGCTCGGCAGTGTGACGCCATCGCGCGTTTCAAGGTCCGCCGAACGCGGTTTCGCGTATTGGCCGGCCATGCGGCCAACGCGTACGACCGGCTTTTTCAGGCCGTACAGCATCACGAGGCTCATCTGCAGCAGGATCTTCAGTTTCGCGACGACGCTCTCGGAGGTGCAGTCCGCAAAGTTCTCCGCGCAGTCACCGCCTTGCAGCACAAACGCTTCGCCGCGCTGCGCGCGCGCGATCTGCTCGCGTAGTGCGTCCACTTCCCAGGACGTAACAATCGGCGGCAGGCGGCTCAGATCGGCAATGGCGCGATCGAGCGCACCCTGATCCGGGTAGTTCGGTTGCTGCGCGGCGTCGTGCGCGTGCCAGCTGGCGGGATGCCAGTCAGTACTGGTGCGTGTCACAGGGGACTCCTCGATGCTGCCGGATAGCGGCAGATGCCGGAAATATGCCACGTGGCGCGGGTTCAGACAAAGTTTTCAAGCCCTTACGACGGTTTCCAGACAAACCATCACAAGCTCGCCGGTGGCATAGCGACCGGCACATTGGCACAATGCGCGGCCTGTCGGCGTCCTCGGCGCCCACCACCATTTTGAATGCGGCCAGGAGGCCAACACACCATGAAAGAGATTCTTCGCAAGCTCGGACTTGACGATGTCAACCCGGGCACCTGGTCCGGCGCCAAGGCGCTGCAGTCGAAAGACGCTCCGTTAATCGAATCGTTCAATCCGTCAAACGGCGAACTGATCGCGAGCGTGCGAAGCACCACCAAAGCGGAATACGAAACCGTCATCAAGCATGCGCAGGAAGCGTTTCTCGAGTGGCGCAAGATCCCCGCCCCGGTGCGCGGCGATGCGGTGCGCAAGATCGGCAATGCGCTGCGCGACAACAAGGATGCGCTCGGCAGCCTCGTCACGCTCGAGATGGGCAAGATCAAGGCCGAAGGTGATGGCGAAGTGCAGGAGATGATCGACATTGCCGATTTCGCGGTGGGCCAGTCGCGCATGCTGTACGGCAACACGATGCACTCGGAGCGGCCGTTGCATCGCATGTACGAGCAGTGGCATCCGCTTGGCCTGGTCGGCATTCTCACCGCATTTAATTTCCCGGTCGCGGTTGCGGCCTGGAACGGCTGCCTCGCAGCACTCTGCGGCAACATCAATATCTGGAAGCCGTCGCCGAAGACGCCGTGGTGCGGCGGTGCGACGCAAAAAATTATTAATGAAGCGCTGAAAGACAGCGGCCTGCCCGACTTCTTCTACCTGATCAACGACGGCAGCAATGAGCTGGCGCAGGAATTTGTCGATGACGAGCGCATCGCCCTCGTCTCTTTCACCGGCTCATGCGCGATCGGCCGCAAGGTAGGCGCGCGCGTCGCTCAGCGCATGGGTAAGTCATTGCTCGAACTGGGCGGCAACAACGCGATCATTATCGACGAGAGTGCAAACCTCGACATCGCGGTGCCCGGCATTGTGTTCGGTTCTGTCGGCACGGCCGGCCAGCGCTGCACCAGCACGCGGCGTGTCATCGTGCACGAGTCGCGGATGGAGGAATTGAAAGAACGTCTCGTGAAAGCCTACGGCCAGGTGCGCATCGGCGATCCGCTCGACCCGAAAACACTGATGGGCCCGCTGATCGAGGAATCCACGATCGAGCGGGTGCAGGCGGCAATCAAAGCCGTCAAGGCGAAAGGCGGCGAAATCCTCTGCGGTGGCAAGAAGCTCGATCGTCCCGGCAATTTCATGGAGCCTGCCATTGCGCTAGCCGAGAACGACTGGGATATCGTGCAGACGGAGACCTTTGGTCCGATCCTCTACCTGATTCCCGCCAAGAACCTCGAAGACGCAGTTGCGAAGCAGAACGGCGTTGCCCAGGGGCTGTCATCAGCGATCTTTACGGACCGCCTGCAGAGCGCGGAGTACTTCCTGTCGCACCGCGGCTCTGATTGCGGCATTGCCAATGTGAACATCGGCACGTCGGGCGCCGAGATTGGCGGCGCGTTCGGTGGTGAAAAGGAAACCGGTGGTGGTCGCGAGTCCGGATCGGACTCCTGGAAGGTTTACATGCGTCGCCAGACGAACACGATCAACTGGGGTAGCGAGTTACCGCTTGCGCAGGGCATCAACTTCAACCTGTAACGCGGATTCATAATGCAACAGGCACCGCCGGCTGCTGCCGGCGGTGTGCGTTTCAGCTGTCGCTAACGAGTTCGAAGCGATTTTCCTCGCGATTCTTGCGAACCCTGCCGGCTGGAAACACCTGTCCGCTCATCGCGATGTAGACGCCCGGCTGCACAACCTGCACCGCAGCGACGGCGAGGCCGATATTGAAAACGGCGTCGGTCGTCCGAAAGCGTGCCGGCGTCAGCGCGCCGGTCAGCACAATCGACCTGCCGGGAATGCCGGCCAGCGCCAGCGCGGTTTCCGGCATGGTGTCCGTGCCGTGCGTGATGACGTAGCGCGTCGCGTCGTCCTGTTCGATGAACCGGCGCACCGCAAGCCGATCGTCATCCGTCATTTCGAGGCTGTCTTTGCGGAACAAAGGCTTCACATCGTAATCAAACGTGACAAGGCCTTCCTGCAGGATATGATCGATCAGCGTTTCGCCAACCTCAAAGCGGCTCAGCGCGTCGAAGTAAATCTTGTCGATCGTGCCGCCGGTCGTGATAAATCGAATGTGCATGCGGCAAGCATGCCACTTCCCGCGGTTTCGCTGAAGTCCGTCTAGGGGTCAACTCAAGCTGGAGGAAACAAAACGATACAGTTTGGCCGACATTTTCGGCCAACGGGGCTGCTATCATTGGCACATGACGAAAACTACGCTTAATCGAATTCGCCGGCACCTTGCGCTTATGCTGCTGCCTGTAGCGCTGCTGCTTATGAGTGGCGGGACAGCTGCGCAGGCGGCCGGTCTCGTCCTGCAGCTTGACCTTGAAGGTCCGCTTGGCGTTGCGACAGCCGAGTACATCACCGCGGGTATCGCGGAGGCGAATGAGCGTAACGCGTCGCTCGTCATCATCCGCATGGACACACCGGGCGGTCTCGTCGAGCCCATGCGCAATATCGTCAGCGCCATTCTTGCCTCCCGCGTGCCGGTCGCAACCTACGTGTCGCCCGGCGGTGCACGCGCTGACAGCGCCGGCACCTACATCCTGTTTGCGAGCCACATTGCGGCAATGGCGCCGACGACCCACCTCGGTGCGGCGACGCCGGTGTCCCTTGGCGGTGGCGAGTCGCCGAAGCCGCCTACCCCGCTGGATCGCAGTCCGGTGCCAGACCCGACTGCCGATGACGGCGCCAAGGATACTCCCGAAAACGAAGAAACCAGCGACAAGCAGGCAACGCAGCCCGGCAGCGCCATGGAGCGCAAAGTGCTTAACGATGCGATCGCCTACATTCGCGGCCTGGCCGAAGCGCACGGGCGCAACGCGGACTGGGCGGAGCTTGCTGTCAGAGACGCGGCTACGCTTACCGCCACAGAGGCACTCGAACAAAACGTAATAGACGTCATCGCAGCGAGCCAGGCGGAGTTGCTCGAGGCAATCGACGGTCGCACCGTTAATGTGAATAACGAGGAAGCGGTTCTGGAGACGAGCGGCGCAGTGGTCGAGCTTGTTGAGCCGGACTGGCGTACGAAGTTTCTGAGTGCGATCACAAACCCGCAGATCGCCTTGCTGCTGATGCTCGTTGGGATTTACGGCCTCGTGTTCGAAGGCTGGAATCCTGGCGCGATCGTTCCCGGCGTGGTTGGCGTGGTTTGTCTGCTGCTGGCCGCCTACGCGTTGCAGGTGCTGCCGGTGAATTACGCCGGGCTCGCGCTCATTCTGGTCGGCGTCGCGCTCATAATTGCCGAAGCATTCGCGCCCAGTTTCGGTGTGCTTGGACTTGGCGGCATCGCTGCCTTTATTTTTGGATCCATCATGATGTTCGACAGCGATATTCCGGGTTTCGGCATTTCATTGACGTTCGTCATTTCGCTCGGACTTATCGCCGGACTGTCGCTGCTCTGGCTGGCGACCTATCTCGTCAAGCTGCGCAAGCGCGGCGCGGTTAGTGGCCAGGAGTCGATCGTTGGCGGCGTCGGAGTTGCGATGGAGTCCTTCAGCGGTGATGGCCGCATCTGGCTCGAAGGCGAAGCCTGGCACGCCTTGAGTAGCAGTGCCGTGGCGAAAGACCAGCAGGTGCGGGTCACGTCCATGGATGGACTCGTGCTGCACGTCGAACCGCTTGCCAATGACGTCAACTGATTTCTAAACGAAGGACTTACTGTCATGCCTATTACTGCTATCGGACTGGTGCTTGCACTGGTGCTCGTCATCCTTTTCAACACAATCAAGATTCTAAAAGAGTACGAACGCGCGGTCGTTTTCATGCTCGGTCGTTTCCAGACCGTGAAAGGGCCCGGACTTATCATCCTGATCCCGTTCATCCAGACCATGACGAAAGTCGATCTGCGTGTAGTCGTAATGGACGTTCCGACCCAGGACGTTATTTCGCGAGACAACGTGTCGGTCAAAGTGAACGCCGTTATTTATTTCCGGATCGTCGATCCGGAGAAGGCCGTGATTCGCGTCGAGAACGTCTACGAAGCTACGAGCCAGTTATCGCAAACGACCTTGCGCTCGGTACTCGGTCAGCACGAACTTGACGACATGCTCGCCGAACGCGACAAGCTCAACGTCGATATCCAGGGACTGCTTGATGCACGCACGGACAACTGGGGTATCAAGGTCGCGAACGTCGAAATCAAGCACGTCGATCTCGATGAAAGCATGATCCGCGCGATCGCCCAGCAGGCGGAAGCGGAGCGCTCACGGCGCGCGAAAATTATCAATGCCGAAGGTGAAAAGCAGGCGGCGAGCCAGCTGGCCGAGGCTGCACGCATGCTGGCGTCGGAAGAGCAGGCCCTGCAACTTCGCTACCTGCAGACGCTCAAGGACATTGCGGGCGAGAAAACCAACACGATCATCTTCCCGCTGCCGCTCGACCTCATCGAGCCTTTGCTGAAGCTGAAAACGAAGGCGCGCGAGCAGAACTCCTAGCCGGAGACCGTCACCTGGTGGTTGCGGCGGCGACGCTGTAAAGCGTTACTGAGAATCTGGCGCCGCCAAGATCACTGTCGCTGACATCGACCGCGCCGCCGTAGCCCGCGGCGATGTCGCGGACGACGGAAAGCCCGATGCCGTGACCGGGTGCGGACTCATCGAGGCGCGTGCCGCGTTCCAGCAGGCGCTGCGCCTGCTCGGCCGGCACGCCGCCGCCGTCGTCTTCGACCGTCAGGCGAATTCCCGAGCGGCCCTCCGCCTGCTCGCCTGCAATGCCAATGCGGACTTTGTTCCTGCACCACTTGCAGGCGTTGTCTAGCAGGTTGCCCGCGACCTCCATGAAATCGCCGCGGTCGCCGCGGAACGCTGCGTCATCCGCGATAACAAACTCGAATGTTATGGGCTTGTCGCGGTACACCTTGGCAAGGCCCGCGCACAGCCGCTGCAATTCGACGCGTATTTCCACCTGTGGCATACCCAAACCGCCGGTGACGAGCTGCGCAGGCTTGCGCAGCTGGTAGCGCACAATGTCATCCATGCGATCGATCTGTTCGCCAAGGCGCTGCTCGACATCGAGGTCTTTCTTCTCATCGAGCACCGCGCGCATGGCAGCAAGCGGCGTCTTCAAACTGTGGGCAAGGTTGTCGAGGGTTTGCCGGTAACGTTCCGAGCGGCCGCGTTCGCTGCCGATCAAAAGATTCATATTTCGCGCAACGCCCTGCAGTTCTTTCGGGAATTCCTCGGACAGGGTCTTGCGCTCACCGCCTTCGATCGCACCGATTTCGTTTTCGATCTGGCGCAGCGGCCGCAGCAGGCTGCGCATGACGAGCGCGATGGCGAACAGCATGATGAAAGCGAGCGCGGAGAACCAGCCAAACAGCTGGCGCCGGTACGCGGCGATCTGCGCGTTGAAGGAATCCAGGCTTTCGGTCAGATGAAAGGTGTACGGCCGCAGTGTGCCATCCGGAAACTCCCAGTCCACGCGCATCGTCAGTGCCATCACCGGCGCGCCGTCTTCCAGCGCCAATCGCGCGACGCGGGCTTCGCCGGGCGGTCCCGCCGCCAGGCGCGGCAGGCGCAGGCCGACAGCAGAACGCGAACTCCACACGGGCTGCTTGTCAGCATCGCGAAGTTCGGCATAGAGGCCGGAACGTGGTGTGCCGAAACGTGGTTCCGGCAGGTCAGGCGGCATGGCGAGTTTGCCGTCTGCGTCCGGGTCAGCGGCGGCCAGCAATGCCATCAGCTGGCCATCGAGAATATCGCGCTGCGCCTGTTCACTGGCGTCGCGAAACGCGACGTCAAGTACGACAATGGTCGCGCCAAAGAACACAAGCAGCAGCACACCGACTGATACCAGCAGGCGCGTGCTGAGGGAGGACATCACCGTCGCGCTACCCGGCCTGGTTCCGTTCCAGCGCAAAGCGGTAGCCACGACCACGCAGGGTTTCGATCGGCTTGATCGAATTGTCAGGATCGAGCTTTTTGCGCAGTCGCCCGATAAACACTTCAATGACGTTGCTGTCGCGTTCAAAGTCCTGGTCGTAAAGTCGATCCGTTAACTCGCCTTTCGAAATGACTTCGCCGGCGCGCATGATCAGGTGTTCAATGATGCGGTACTCGTAGCTTGTTAACTCGACCGGCTCGTCGTTGACTTTCAGTATCTGGCGCGTCGTATCGAGCGATACCGGTCCGGCACTCAGGACCGACGAGGCCCAGCCGCCACTGCGGCGCAGCAGCGCATTAATGCGTGCCGAAATTTCTTCGAAATGAAACGGCTTCACCACATAGTCATCGGCACCGGCCTCGAGGCCATCGACTTTGTCCTGCCAGCGATCGCGCGCAGTCAGGATCAGGATCGGGTAACTTTTGCCCGCCTCCCGCACTTTCCTGATGAGTTCGAGGCCCGGAATTTCCGGCAGGCCGAGGTCCACGACGGCGAGGTCGACCGGGTATTCGACGGCGAAGTACAGCCCCTCGCGGCCGTCCGCTGCGGCATCTACGCCAAAGCCTGCAGCCTGCAGCTGCGACGCGAGCGATTCGCGCAGGGTCTTGTCATCTTCGATGAGCAGTATGCGCATGGGATTCCTTACGTGCGATTGCCGCGCGAGCGGCCGGGAATGCGCACCGTTTTTACCTTGCCATCCTCGGTCAGCACCTTGATGACGTGCACCTCGCGATTGCCGCGGACTTCCGTCGCGGCACTGACGATGCGGCCGCGATACTGGCGCCGCACCTGCTCTACCGCTTCACCCAGCGACGGACCATCGTTTTGTGCAACGACGACAGTTCCCGTTGGCTGCGCCGGTGCCGCGACGGCCGTGTTCGCCAGCGCGGGCAGCACACAGAGTGCGAGGCTGCAGATCAGAAATTTTTGACGAATCGGGTGCATGGGGATTACCTGCCTGCAGCGTTGCCGTGTTGCCTGGCACGCTGCGTCATATTTCGGTGCAGGAAGTTTGGTTGGTGGCAAGGACGATTGCAACGCGCTGGCGCACAAACGTCCCTGCCCCGTACCAACTCTACTGCCTAGTCAGCCGGCCGAACGTCGACCCGAATGCGCAGGCGGTCACCCGGATCGTAAGGCATGCGCGTGCGGTATTTCTGGCCGTTGTAACGGTAGGTCACGTTGTAGCCGTCGATGCGCTCTTCCTCAGCAGAGGTGTAGTTCGTCTGGCAACGACGCACCGGGCGACTGTAGGTCTCGCGTTCGTAGCCGCGACTCGACTGGCGTGCCGAGCTGCTGCCGATGGCCGCACCGAGCATCGCGCCGGCTGCCGTTGCCGCATCGTTGCCGCGACCGCTGCCGATCTGGTGACCGATCACGCCGCCGAGGATTGCGCCGAACAGCGTCGCGCCACCGGCATTTGGCCGGCGGTCGTCAACGACGTATTCGCGCTGCTCGTCCCAGCACTCCTTGACGGGCGTTGTCACAGTGACATAGCGCACGATCGGCTGGACATTAATGACCTTGGCATAGTCGTAGACCGCGCCGGTCTGGCCATAACGGTCAGCCTGTGCCGGAGCGGCTGCTGCCAGGCAGAGTGCCAGTGCGGCGCCGGCTGCCATCACATTGCGGTTTTTGACGTTCATCATCCTGTCTCCCTTACTGGGTCGCGGCCCGGAACTGTTCCGAGCCTGGCAGGAATCATAGGCACCCGGCAATGAACCGTTGCTGAATGAAACTGAAGGGTTCCGGCGCAGCCCGGGTCAGCGCTAGCGGGCTGCGAGCTGCTGTTTGGCGGTCTGCCACGCCGCCTCGAGTTCATCGAGGCCGCAATCCTCGGGGGCACGGCCCGAGTCGCGGATATTGGCCTCCAGTTGCCGGAAGCGCGCCTCGAAGCGCCGGTTGGCGTCGGTCAGGGCCTGCTCGGCGTCGATCTGCAGATGCCTCGACAGGTTGACGACCGAAAGCAGCAAATCGCCCAGCTCGGCGTGTTGCGCGGCCTGGTCGGCTGCGGCGCGTGCCTCGGCCAGCTCTGCGATTTCCTCGTGCACCTTGGCCAGCGAACCGTCCGCGTCCGGCCAGTCGAAGCCGACCGTTGCCGCGCGCTTGCCGAGCTTCGCTGCGCGCTTCAATGCCGGCAGCGCCTGCGTGACCCCGTCCAGCGCACTGGCCGCGCCGGTATCCTTGCCTTTGCGTTCTTCGGCCTTGATGCGTTCCCAGCTGCCCTGTTCCGGCCCGCGCGCCTTTTCCTCGGCGCTGCCGAAGACGTGCGGATGGCGGCGTACCATCTTGCTGCAGATGCCGTCCACGACCTCGTCCAGGGTGAAGTAGCCGGCCTCCTCGCCCATGCGGGCATGAAAAACCACCTGGAACAGCAGGTCGCCCAGCTCGTCGCGCAATGCCGGCCAGTCCTCGCGGGCAATGGCATCAGCAACCTCGAACGCTTCCTCGACGGTGTACGGGGCGATCGACGCGAAGTCCTGTTCACGGTCCCAGGGACAGTCGCGCCTGAGGGCAACCATGACATCAAGCAGTTTCTGGATGTTACTCATAAAGCTCTGACTTATAACAATTTATACTGTAGCGATACGATCATCGAGGCCGTCGCTCCCCAGATGCGCCAGTTCTCGTACTGGTAGCTGATTATCGGCACTTCGATGCCGTTGACCGCGCGCGTTCCGAACCGCTGGTTGTCCGGATTCAACAGGAACTCGAGCGGCACTTCAAAAGCCGCGGCCACCTCGCGCTGATCAAGCAGGAGTCTTGCTGCCGGATCAACGAGGCCGACGATGGGTGTCACGGCGTAGCCGGAAACCGTCGGCAGCGGGGACAGGTAGCCGACGATCGCCACCTGGCTTGCCAGCAGCCCGATCTCCTCTTCCGCTTCGCGCAGCGCGGTGTCGGTCAGGTCGCGATCGCCCGCTTCCATGCCGCCGCCCGGAAAACTGATCTGACCGGCATGGTGCGTGAGGTCAGCAGCGCGTTCGGTCAGCAACACGGTCAGGCCGTCGTGCCGTTCAACGATTGGCACCAGCACCGCCGACGGCCGCAATGGCTGGCTGACGGTGGTGAGCAAGGCACGCGGCCAGTCGCGCCCGTCGGCAAGCATCTCGACCGCGGTTGGATCAGCCGGTAGCGTGGTGTCCTGCAGGCATTGCCGAATGCGGTCTGCCGTGATGGCCTTAATGCTGGATACCGCCCTTCGTCAGCGCAGCGGGATCGAGCAGGCGATCCAGTTCCGCGTCGGTCAGGTCGGTCATCTCGCGGGCGACGTCCTTGACCGGCCGGCCATCCTTGTAGGCCTTCTTCGCCACGGATGCGCCCAGCTCGTAGCCGATCACCGGATTCAAGGCAGTGACGAGAATCGGGTTGCGATCGAGTGCGCGATCGATGTTGGCCTGGTTGACCGTGAAGCCGGCTATCGCGTTGTCGGCAAGGGCGCGCGAGCTGCTGGCGAGAATCTCGATGCTCTGCAGCAGGTTGTACGCAACGACCGGCAGCATCACATTCAGCTGGAAATTGCCGGCCTGGCCACCGATTGTAATAGCGGCATCGTTGCCAATGACCTGGGCCGCGACCATCGCAACGGCCTCCGGGATCACCGGGTTTACCTTGCCCGGCATGATGCTTGAGCCCGGTTGCAGTGCCGGCAAGGCAATTTCGCCGATGCCGGCGAGCGGGCCGGAGTTCATCCAGCGCAGGTCGTTGGCAATCTTCATCAGGCTGACCGCGAGGACCTTGAGCTGGCCGGAAGCCTCGACCGCCGTATCCTGGCTGCTGAGCGCCTCGAACAGCGAGTCTGCGGGCCGGAAATCGATACCGGTCTTTTCGCTGAGCAGTGTGGCGACTTTCTTGCCGAATTTCGGATGTGCATTGATGCCGGTGCCTACTGCCGTACCGCCCTGGGCCAGCGCGGTA
>JBATFU010000022.1:0-34897 GCA_049665065.1 Woeseia sp.
CGGCTGCAGGCCATCGAGAGCCAGGCGGATACCAACGGCGCCCTGTCGCTTACCCTGCAGTCCACCGTTTCGAGCATCGAAGACCTCGATTATGCAGAAGCCCTGTCGAACCTGAGCCTGCAAATCACCACCCTCGAGGCCGCTCAGCAGTCCTTTATTCGCACGCAGGGTCTGTCCCTGTTCGACTATCTCTGATTCCGGCTTTACTGCTGATACTGCGGCAGTAATGAATTGCAAAAAAATCGTGACGTTCGTCACAGTTCAGAAAAATGCCGCTAAAGTTATGCCCGATTGTGTCGCGTCCGGCCTTGCCTTTTTCAAAAAAAGTTTTCAGTCAAACCTAAAGTTAATTTAAGCCCTACCGATAACTCCAGCGTAAGGCGGTAGCGAAGAATTTTCGCGAGCCGTGCGAAAGCAATCCGGCTGCTACTGAAAGTCGGAATTTTTAAACCAGGAGTTAATGAAATGGCACAGTCGATCAATACCAACGTTGCATCTCTTAATGCGCAACGTAACTTGAATCGTTCGCAGGGCTTGCTCAACCAGTCGCTTGAACGGCTGTCTACAGGTCTGCGAATCAATAGCGCAAAGGATGATGCTGCAGGTTTGGCGATTTCCGAGCGTTTCACCACGCAAATTCGTGGTCTCAACCAGGCGGTCCGTAACGCAAGTGACGGTATCTCCCTGGCGCAGACCACGGAAAGCGCACTCGGTGAGTTGACCAACAACCTGCAGCGCATTCGTGAGCTGGCAGTGCAGTCGGTCAACGCCACCAATTCGGCATCGGACCGTGCGGCCCTTAACGCTGAAGTAATCGAACGTGTTGCAGAGATCGATCGCATCGCGAAGCAGACCAACTTCAACGGCGTCAAAGTACTCGACGGTTCCTTCGGCACGGCAACCTTCCAGGTTGGCGCGAACGTCGGTGACACGATTGCTGTAAGCCTGACGACAGACGTCACTGCAGCCGCAATCGGTACGGTTAACACCGCCGAAGGCTCTGGCTTTTCGATGGATGACGGCACTGACGTCGAAGACGTGAGTATCAACTTTGACAACGGTACTGATCTTGGCGATGTGGTTGTAGCCGCAAACTCCACTGCACAGGAAGCTGCTGCCGCTATCAACGAAGGCAACATTGATGGTGTTTCAGCGTTTGTCAACGGCGACGGAGAATTGCAGATCCTGTCCTCCAACGGTGACATCACGATGACGGAAACCGTCGCAGCCGGCACGAATACGCTTGGCCTCGACACGGTAGTGACCGCTGACGAAACAGCGGCCGCTGCAACGACGCTCGCCGGTCTCGGTGTTGACACGGTCTCTGGCGCAAACTTTGCCATGGCCCGTATTGACTCTGCCCTGACCGCGGTTAACGGCTTGCGCGGCAACCTGGGTGCTATCCAGAACCGCTTCGAGTCGACGATCGTCAACCTGCAAACTGTCAGTGAGAACCTGTCTGCTTCACGCGGCCGGATTCAGGACGCTGACTTCGCAGCTGAAACCGCAGCTTTGACCAAGGCGCAGATCCTGCAGCAGGCCGGTGTATCGGTACTGTCACAGGCGAACGCCCAGCCACAGCTGGCACTCAGCCTGCTGCAGTAAGTTAAAGCGTAAATGAAGAAAGCCCGGCGGGGCGACAAGGACGTCGCCCCGTCGGAATTTGGAGGATCAAGTCATGTCGGAAGCAGTAGCCAAAACGATTTCCGGCACCGGGAACTACCAGGCGTTGGTACTACCGGAGCGCCAGGCCAAAGCGGCGGGCAGCGGCAATGATGACGCGACAGCCGGCAAGGTGTTGCCGGCCCAGGCCGAAAAACCGGACCTTAAAAAGGTCGCGGAGCAATTGAACATGCGCAGCCAGAGTATCGGTCGCGATTTGCGTTTCGAGGTCAATCTGGACAGCGGTCGTTCCGTTATCCAGGTGCTGGATCGGCAAACGGGCGAGATTATCCGGCAAATACCGCCGGAAAAGGTCACGCCCTACCTGCAGGAAAATGGCGCGATCGTCGTGCGCCTGTATGACGAAGTAGTCTGAACGCCGCGGTCACTACAGGCCGCCGGCGTGACTGGCACGAATATTGTAGGGAAAGCGGGCAGGGCATGCTTTTGCATGCTGCCTATTCACGCTTAACCGGGAAGTCGAACGCACCGTCATGGCAAGCATAATTTCATCAGGCATCGGGTCCGGACTGGACGTTAGCGGGCTCGTGAGCCAGCTCGTCGCAGCCGAAGGGCAGCCGGCCGAGCAACGCATCATTCGCGGTGAAGCCGCAGCACAGTCGCGTCTCAGCGCCTACGGCTCGGTGAAGTCGGTGTTGTCGGAATTCCGTGACCAGCTCGAGGTCATGAAAGACCTGGATCAGTTCCTGACCCGCAAGGCGAGTTCCGCCAACGAAGACCTGTTTACCGTCTCGGCGACAACTACCGCCTTGCCCGCGAGCTACTCAGTCGAAGTCGTGCAACTCGCCACCGCGCAGAAGCTGACGTCGGGTGCTTTTGTCGATCAGGACACGGCGGTTGGTACAGGCACCCTGCAAATCGATGTTGGCGGTACCGCGTTCTCGCTGGACATCACCACCGAAAACAACACGCTGGCCGGGATTCGCGATGCGATCAATGCGGCGAGCGACAACAGCGGCGTGGCGGCAACGATTGTTACCGCTGACGCTGGCAGTTACCTGATTTTAAGCGGCGAAAAAACCGGCGCTGCGTCCGGCATTACGATCACACAGTCGGGCGGCGACGGCGGACTTGCTGCACTCGCGTACGATCCCCCGGGTGGGCCGACGGCGTTGACCGAGACAAGCGCGGCACAGGATGCGCTGATTCGCGTCGACGGTTTCGATATCACAAGTGACAACAACAGCATTACTGGCGCGATCGGCGGCATCACGATAGATCTCGTGCAGGCGGCTGCTGGCACAACTGCAACACTCAGCGTGTCCAATGACACTGACGAAGTGCGTCGCACAATAAGCGATTTCGTGGACAGCTATAACGAGCTTGTAAAAACCTTTGACAAGCTGTCTGCGTACGACGCGGAGAGCCAGGTAGGCGGTCCATTGCTTGGTGACGCATCGCTGCGCAGTATCCGCGATCAGCTGCGCCGGGAAATGAGCGTCAGTATCGGCCAGGCGACAGCTACCTTTGGCACGCTGCGCGAAATCGGTATCGAAACCGAGCTCAACGGGCAGATGAAAGTGGTTGAGGAAGACCTCAGCGACGTGTTGAACAATGATTTCACAAGCGTGGGTCAGTTGTTCGCCAGCAATTCCGGATTCGCCGTGCGCCTTTTCGATGTTGTCGATGGCTTCCTTGCCGACGACGGCATATTGACGAGCCGCACCGAAGGCCTCACGAAGACGATCGAAACCTACGCGGAGCAGCGCGAAAGCCTGAACGAACGGCTTGCGGCGCTGGAGACGCGGCTGCTGCGCCAGTTCAATGCCATGGACGCGCTGGTTGGCCAGTTGACGAGTACCAGTAATTTCCTGACCCAGCAATTGGCGAACCTGCCGACCGTTGGCGGTTCCAATCGAAAATAAAACCAGGACAGTGAGATGATGATGAACAGCAATACTTCTGCCATGCGTGAATACCGGCAGGTTAACTTGCGACAGGTCGTGGAAGGCGCATCACCGCATCGGCTGGTGCAGCTGATGATGGAGAGGGCGCTGGCTAAAATCGCGATTGCCCGTGGTCACATGGAACGCCAGGCGGTCGCGGAAAAGGGCAAGCACATCGGCGATGCCATCAGCATCATCAACGGTTTGCAGGTCAGCCTGAATCACAAGGCGGACTCGGAGCTGTGCGGCAATTTTGATGCGCTGTACGATTACATGACGCGGCGCCTGCTCGAGGGCAACCTGCGCAACGACGACAGCATGCTGCAGGAAGTTGCAGACCTGATGCGCCAGGTCAAAGAAGCCTGGGATGCCATCGGCGACGAAATTGCGAGCGCAGAAAAGGCGGCCGTCACTGCCTGACAGGGCAGCGTAGCGACATGGCCAAAGCCAGCGAAAAGACCGTGCCGCCCGGGGCAACGCAAAAATACCTCGCAGACCTGCACCGGCGGATTGAGGAGCACGCAGCGGGCAGTCGCTGGGCAGAAGTCGAAGCGCTGATGGCGGAACGCAACGAGCTGCTGGCGAAATTCGCGGCGGCTGAACGTCCGGCAGCGCTGAAGGCTGCCCAGAAGTCCACGGACAGGATCCTGGCGCTTGCCAAGAGTGCTCGCCTTGAACTCGCCGGCGCGCTGGCCAAGCTGCAGCAGGGCCGCAAAGCGACCGACATTTATCGC
Organism: Woeseia sp.; assembly: GCA_049665065.1. Classification (GTDB taxonomy): domain Bacteria; phylum Pseudomonadota; class Gammaproteobacteria; order Steroidobacterales; family Woeseiaceae; genus Woeseia. The sequence continues at coordinate 4,304 of JBATFU010000022.1, forward strand.
GCACATCGCTGAGTCTTTGACCAAACGATTTAACCGTTCGCCGGCGGGCTGTCACTAATAAGCAAAAAAGACCATAACCGGCCTTCCGTTTACGTGAACGACCCCGCAAAGGGACAAAAGACCACATATCGCCAGAAAACCGACACGCCGCTGAAAATTTGCGAACAGCGTCACGAAACCGACGTTCGCGCGTGCCTATGCTCACTGCCAATCGACGGCTTGAATAAAACCAGTGAGGGTTTTACGCGATGCACTCAGAACACAATCCCCCGGCCAAAGTCCTTGTCATGGAAGCGGACCGGTCGCGCGCCGCCGAACTCAGCAGTCGGCTGCGCTACCTGAATTACGAACCGGTCGTCGCCGATAACGTCGATGCTGTCGAAAGCGCCCAACAGGATGACAGCATTGCCAACATGCTGGGCGACACGATGGTGGGTGGTGAGCTTGAGCGAGCAGTAAAAGACCTGCTCAGCTCGCGGCCCAATTTGCCGGTGCTCGTTGCCAGCAGCGACACCAAGGTCGATGCAACTTTTAACGAACGCCAGGCATGGCATTTCGATATGCCAATGCGACGTGCGCAGTTGTCCAACCTGTTAAAGCGTGCAGAACGTTTTGACGGCCAGGAACAGCGCCAGCGGCTGACCGGCAGCTCGAGCACGATTCGCAAGGTGCGCGAAATGATCGAACGGGTCGCCGAGTTCGATACCAACGTGCTGGTCACGGGGGAATCCGGCACCGGCAAGGAGGTGGTTGCGCGCACCGTCCACGATCTTTCGCCGCGTGCGGACAAGCCGTTCGTGCCGATCAACTGCGGCGCGATTCCTGCCGAACTGCTCGAGAGCGAACTGTTCGGCCACGAGAAGGGCGCGTTTACCGGCGCCGTCAGTACCCGCGTCGGGCGCTTTGAACTCGCAGAGGGCGGCACGCTGTTCCTTGATGAAATCGGCGACATGACCTTGCCGATGCAGGTAAAACTTCTTCGCGTACTGCAGGAGCGCAGCTATGAGCGGGTTGGCAGCAACCGCACACGCAGCTGCAATGTTCGTATCGTGGCGGCGACCCATCGCGACCTGACAGTGATGGTAAAAGAAGGCACGTTTCGCGAAGACCTGTACTACAGACTCAACGTTTTTCCGATCGAGATGCCGCCTTTGTGCAAGCGCCGCAGCGATCTGCCGCTTTTGCTTAACGAATTGCTCGGCCGGCAACACGACGTAAGCGGGACGCTGCGCCTGACCGCAGCTGCACTGGACGCGCTGGTACGCTACCCGTGGCCCGGCAATATTCGCGAACTGGGCAACCTCGTGGAACGACTCGCTATCATGCATCCTGACGGCGAGATCGATCTGAGCGAGCTGCCGGAAAAATACCGTAACGCGCCGGCTATCGAAGAAGCCGCGCCTGTTGACGATGTTGCCGATCTGCCCGAGGCAATCTGCCTGAAGGATTACCTGCAGGTCGTCGAGCGCGAGTTGATCGAAAAAGCACTCGGCCGTTGCGATGGCGTCGTCGCACGCGCTGCCCGTGAACTCAAGATGCAGCGCACGACGCTGCTTGAGAAGATCGCGAAGTACGGCATCAAGTAGTTCGCGCCACTTCGTCAATCATTGCGCGTCCCCGGCTGGCCCTCGCAATGTCCCTTGAATCCACCGAATCGACCCCGCAACCCGCCAGCATTCCGCCAGCTGTCAGTTTTCTGACGCCATTCGCGCCGTAATGCTCACCATAAGTGACTGATAAATAGAGCAATGTACTTTGGCACACATCTTGCTTTGCTTATCCACAGGAATACCTTTGTTTAGCCAGACGGAGCCAGACGATTGACGACGAGCCCCACCAACCGTGCCACGCTTGAAAGCGCATTCCACGCTTTCAATGAGCAGTCCGCACAACTCGCCAGTTCTTACCGCGATCTGCAGGAGAAGGTGCGGCGGCTGACTGCCGAGTTGCAGGCGTCGCAGTCTGCGCGCCATCGTGAGCTGCTTGAGAAAGAGCGTCTCGGAGAGCAACTGGCACGCACGCTGGATGCCTTGCCCGGTGCCGTTGTGGTGCTCGATGCCAATGGCATCATCAGTGAGCGCAATGACAATGCCGCTGCCTTGCTGAACCAACCGTTGCTGGGCAGACCCTGGTCTGAAATCGTCAAGCGCGAATTCACGCCGGCCGACAATGCCGATGGCGAGCTGCAGCTGAACGATGGCCGCATCATTTCAATGCAGCGGCGCCGACTTGCTGCAGAGCAGGGTGAAATACTGCTGTTGACTGACGTTACCGACAGCCGGCGCATGGCAGAGCTGCTCGCGCGGCACCAGCGCCTGTCGGCAATCGGCGAGATGACCGCGCGCCTCGCCCACCAGATTCGTACGCCGCTGGCATCGGCGCTGTTGTATGCCTCACAGCTCGCACCGGGAACAGCGGCAGGCGACACTGCCGCCGGGCGCATCGCTGAACGTCTGCGCGAGCTCGATCGCATGGTCAATGACATGCTGCAGTTTGCCGGCGGCGCACGCCATGCGGATGAAGATATTTCCGTCGCCAAATTGCTTCGCGAAGTGGCCGACACCGGCCGCGCGCGGTGCCCCGATGAAATTCATATCGTCGTCAGCGTCGCTGATGCGAGCCTGCGGGTTGCAGGTAATCGTGATGCGCTGAAAGGCGCTTTGCTTAACCTGCTCGACAATGCAGCGGCAGCGTGTCGCCGCAATGGCATCGTCGAGCTCGGCGCGATGCGCGACGGCAAACGCTTGTGCCTGACCGTGACCGACAATGGCTGCGGTATTCCGCCGAACGCGCGCGCACAGATTTTCGAACCGTTCTTTACGACCCGGCCACAGGGCACCGGGCTCGGGCTGGCCGTCGTCAAATCGGTTGCCGACGCTCACGATGGCGAGCTCGTCGTCGAATCAAGCTCGGCCGGGACCACGATCGCATTGAGTCTGCCGGCGCCCGCCGCAGTCAACAGCATCAACGTACGCAGGGTAACTGCAGCAACGCGGGAGGCCTGCAATGTCTGATGCTGCCGTACTGATCGTCGAAGACGATGCCAACCTGCGCGCGGCGTTGCTCGACACCCTGTCGGATGGCGCATACCCGGTGTTCGCCGCCGGCAGCGGCCGTGAAGCACTGTCAATCCTCGCGAAAGAATACGTCGGCCTGGTTGTCAGCGATATCCAGATGGAGCCGATGAACGGTCACGAGCTGCTCGGCGAGATCCGGCGTAAACACCCGACAATGCCCGCCGTGCTGATGACCGCCTACGGCACAATTGAAAATGCCGTTGACGTAATGCGTGACGGCGCCGCGGACTACCTCGTTAAGCCATTCGAAGCGGCCGATCTCAAGGCCGTGGTCGCGCGCTACCTGCAAAACGGCAGCGACGATGGCCAGCCGATTGCCGGTGATCCGACAACCATTGAACTGCTGCGGGTTGCCGAGCGCGTGGCGCGCAGTGATGCAACGGTCACGCTGAGTGGCGAATCAGGCTGTGGCAAGGAAGTGTTCGCACGCTTCATTCACGATCGCTCACTGCGGCGTGACAAGGCATTCGTCGCCATCAACTGCGCCGCCATTCCCGAGAACATGCTGGAGGCCGTTTTGTTCGGCCATGAGAAAGGCTCGTTCACCGGCGCTACCACTGCGCATGCCGGCAAGTTTGAACAGGCGAACGGTGGCACGCTGCTGCTCGATGAGATTTCAGAAATGGATCTCGCCCTGCAGGCAAAGCTGTTGCGCGTTATCCAGGAACGCGAAGTCGAGCGCATTGGTGCAAGCACGACTATTCCGCTCGACGTGCGGGTACTTGCTACTACCAACCGCAACCTGAAGCAATGTGTCACGGACGGCAGTTTCCGCGAAGATCTTTACTACCGCTTGAATGTTTTTCCGCTGCGCATACCGCCACTGCGCGAGCGTCGCGGCGACATCCTGCCACTCGCGAACCTCGCGATTTTGCGCCACCGCACGACAAGCGGCGCACGTGCAGCACTTGCAGACTGCGCGGCAGCACGCCTGACATCCTACGACTGGCCCGGCAACGTGCGGGAACTCGAGAACACGATTCAACGCAGCCTGATCATGCTGAGCGGTGCCACCCTGCGTGCGGCCGACCTCGTCTTCGAAGAGAGCGACGCAGTAGCCGCAGCGCCAGCCGCGGAACCTGCCGGTTTGCAGGTTGATGTCCGGCAGCACGAATACGAACGCATCCTGGCCGCGCTGCGCGCGCACGGCGACAAGCGGGGCGCGGCCGCCAAGGCGCTCGGCATCAGCCCGCGCACTTTGCGTTACAAGCTGGCGCGCATGCGCGAAGCCGGCCTCGATGGCAAAACACCTTCCAACCAATCGCTTGACGGATGAGGAACTACCGATGAGCGCAATAAGCCCGCAGCAACTACTGAGCCAGATCCGTGCGATGCAGACCGACCTGCACGGCCCGCAATCCGTCACGCCCGCAGCCGGCAATGGCTTCGGCGACATGCTGAAGACTGCGCTAGCGGATGTGAACGAGACGCAGCAAACCTCGGCCGCCATGAAGCAGGCGTTCGAACTTGGCGGCAGCACGGCAAGTCTCGCCGAGGTAATGATTGCTTCGCAGAAAGCCGACCTGACATTTCGTGCGATGACCGAAGTACGCAACAAGCTCGTTACTGCGTACCAGGAAATCATGAACATGCCCGTTTAAGGATAAAGAACTGAACCATGGATAACTCAGCCATCGTCCCATCAGCCGGTTTACCGGTGAGCCAAATGAACCTGGGCGGCGTATTGCGCATTCCGGCCGTGCGCCAGGTGACTACGCTCGTTGGTGTGGCGGCCGCGGTCGCCGCCGGTTTCGCCATCTTTCTCTGGTCGCAGACTCCCGGCTACACGCAGCTGTACGGCAATCTCGACGCAGCGGATGCTGCGCAGGTCATTGAAACGCTGAAGAGTGCGGAGATCGATCACAAGCTCGGCGACAACGGCAGCATCATGGTGCCGGCGGCGAAGTTGCACGACGCGCGCATGCGACTGGCCGGGCAGGGACTGTCGCAGGGCAGCAGCATGGACCTGATGGAAGACCAGTCAAGTTTCGGCGTGAGCCAGTTCATGGAGTCGGCTCGTTACCAGCACGCGCTCGAAGCGGAACTTGCACGCACGATCACGAGTCTCGGCGCCGTGCGCGAGGCACGCGTGCATCTCGCCTTGCCGAAACAATCGGCGTTCCTGCGCGACCAGCAAAGTGCCAGCGCCTCGGTATTGCTGCAACTGGGTCGCGGCAGCCTCGAAGCGGACCAGGCGTCGGCCATCGTCAACCTCGTCGCGTCGAGCGTGCCTAACCTGAAGCCGGGCAACGTCACCTTGATCGACCAGTTCGGGCGCCTGCTGAGTTCAGCCGGTGATGAGTGGGGCGATGGCCAGGCCATGACCCAGTTCAAGCACGCGGAACGGCTCGAGGAAGTTTACACACGACGTATCGAAGAGTTGCTGACGCCACTCGTTGGACCGGGGCGCGTGCGCGCGCAGGTTGCGGCAAGTCTCGACTTTACCGTTACGGAAGAGACGCGCGAATCCTACGACCCGAACAATACGGCGCTGCGCAGCGAGCAGCTGAGTGAAGACCAGCGCCGTGCGGACACGGCGGCAAGCGCAGGCGTTCCGGGGGCGCTGAGCAATCAGCCGCCTGACACGGTTGCCGCAGACGCTGCAGTTGGCACTGCCGAAAAAACTGATGTCGTCAACTCAACGCGCAGCAGCCTGCGCAACTACGAGGTCGATCGTACGGTCAGTCACGTGCGCCCGCAGACCGGCACTATCCGGCGCCTGTCGGTCGCCGTACTGGTAGACGACAGCCCCGTCACGAGTTCGGCAGAGGCAGAAGCAGGCGACACGCCGGCACAGTCGACATTCTCTGAAGCAGACATCGAGAGCTTTACGACGCTTGTCAAAGAGGCGGTAGGTTTTGATGCCGCGCGCGGCGACACGGTTGTTGTCGTCAACGCCGCGTTCCGCAGCGCCGAGATTGCCGACGACATCGAAGGACCAGCGCTTTGGGAACAGCCCATGCTGCGCGACGCCTTGAAACAGCTTCTCGGCGTCGCGCTCGTCCTGGCTATCGCGTTCGGGCTCGTCCGCCCAATGCTGCGCAACCTGCTCGCTGACGGCGGTGGCGGACGCAGCGACTACATTGCAAACAGCGAAACCGGCCAGCTGCAGCACGTCAGTGCCGCAGGCGGCGCTGCCGCGCCGAGTTTCGACGACAAGATCACCGCGGCGCGCAACATTACCAACCACGATCCGGCCCGGGTCGCGCAGCTTGTGAAGAAGTGGGTGGCCGCCAATGGCTGATGCAACGCAGGAATTGAACGGTACCCAGCGCGCAGCGCTGTTGCTAATGACGCTCGGCGAAGCCGAAGCGGCCGAGGTGTTGAAGTACATGGGGCCGCGCGAAGTGCAGAGTATCGGCACCGCGATGGCGACGCTTACTAGCATTTCGAAAGAACAGGCAGGCGCGGTACTCGACCAGTTCGTAACCGAGGTTGACGACCAGGCACCGTTCGGTGTCGGTACAGAGGACTACGTACGCAACGTTTTGACTGGCGCATTCGGTGCCGGCAAGGCGAATGCGTTTATCGATCGCATCCTGATCGGCCAGGATGCACGTGGCCTCGCTGAATTGAAGTGGATGAGCTCGCAGGAAGTCGCCGACATCGTCGATGGTGAGCATCCGCAGATCATTGCCATCATCGTTGCCTACCTCGAAGCCGAACAGGCCGCCGAGGTAATCGATCGACTTCCTGAAGACCTGCGCACGGAAGTGGTCATCCGGATTGCGCGTCTGAACGACGTGCAGCAAAGCGCACTCGCCGAGATCGAGAACCTGATTGCCAGCAAGTCCGGCAACAAGAAGCGCAGCGGGACCGAGAAAGTCGGTGGTGACCGAGTCGCTGCCAATATCGTCAACTCGCTTGGACCCGAAAAGAGCGAGGCGATCCTTGAAAAGATCAAGGAGCGCAACGAGGAGCTGTCGGAGCGTATCCAGGAACTGATGTTCGTGTTCGACACGCTGATCGATGTCGACGATCGCGGCATTCAGACGCTGCTGCGCGAAGTATCCAACGAATTGCTGGTCGTTGCGCTGAAAGGCTGCGACCCGGCGGTGCGCGACAAGATTCTCGGCAACATGTCTAAACGCGCCGCAGCGTTACTGGCGGAAGACATGGAAGCACGCGGCCCGATCAAGCTGAGCGAAGTCGAGGAAGCGCAGAAGAGCATTCTGGAAATTGCGCGGCGTCTCGCGGAATCCGGCGACATCAATCTCGGCCAAAGCGGAGAAGAGTATGTCTGATGCGAAGGCGGCAGCCGGCAAAACGAACCGCTGGGAAGTGCCCGCGATTGACGGTGGCACCAGCCAGGGAATGATGACTGCGAGCCGCCTGCAGGACTTGCAGAAAGAAGCGTATGACGAGGCGTTCGCAGAGGGGCGCGAAGCAGGACTGAAAGCGGGGCAGCAGGAGCTGGCCGAGCGTGTCGCAAGGCTCGATGCATTGCTGCAGGCCCAGGCGCAGCCACTGGCGGAGCTCGATGAGCTGGTCGAAAAACAGCTCGTGGAACTCGCGGTGAGTCTCACCCGCAAGCTGTTCCGACGCGAACTCAAGCTCGATCCCGGGCAGATTGTTGGCGTGGTCCGCGAAGCGGTGGGGCTTCTGCCCATCGCAAGTCGTGACGTCAGGGTGCACCTGCATCCGGATGACGCCACGCTGATTCGCGAAGTCTTGTCCGCACCCGACGGTGATCGCGCGTGGACCGTGATTGAGGACCCGCTCATTGACAGGGGCGGCTGCCGGGTAACAACCGAAGCGTCGCAGATCAATGCAGAAAACCAGACGCGCCTGAACGCCGTGATCGCGGCAGTCGTCGGTGACGAGCGCCACGTATGAACCAATCGATAACCCCGCAAACCGAACCCGGCTGCGATCGCAACGCAGTGCGTGCCGCGGCGCTGGCCAAATACATCAAGCGCGCAACGGACGCGACTCCGCGGCTGGTCGTCGAGGGTCGCCTGCGGCGTACGGTAGGCATGGCCATGGAAGCGGAAGGCTGCTTTGCTGCGGTCGGCGGACGCTGCGACGTGCAGGCTGAAGATGGCCGCATGATAGAAACGGAAGTTGTAGGTTTCGCCGGTGAGCGGCTGTTTTTGATGCCGCATGGCGAGATGCGCGGCATTGTGCCGAACGCGCGCGTCGTGCCGGTGGCAGGCGTGCCGGAAGTTGCGGTGGGTGATGATCTGCTCGGACGCGTACTGGACGGCCGCGGCCGTCCCATCGACGGTGGCAAGCCGCTGTCACGCAGCATGAGCGTGCCGCTGATCGGCAGTCCTATCAACCCTTTGCAGCGTCAACCGATACGCGAACCACTCGATGTCGGCCTGCGCTCGATAAATTCCTTGCTCACGATTGGTCGCGGCCAGCGGCTCGGCCTGTTTGCCGGCTCGGGCGTCGGCAAATCGATGTTGCTCAGCATGATGACGCGCAACACAAAAGCGGATGTCGTTGTCGTCGGGCTTATCGGTGAACGCGGCCGCGAGGTAAAAGAATTCATCGACCTGACGCTCGGTAGTGCGACGATGCACAAGGCCGTCGTGGTCGCGACGCCGGCGGACGACACGCCGCTGATGCGCATGCACGGCGCGTGGCTGTCGTCAGCCATTGCGGAACATTTTCGCGATCAGGGCAAGAACGTTTTGCTGCTGATGGATTCGCTGACGCGCTTCGCCCAGGCACAGCGCGAAGTGGCATTGGCCATCGGCGAACCTCCTGCAACGAAAGGTTATCCGCCTTCGGTTTTCGCAAAGCTGCCGCAGCTCGTGGAACGTGCCGGCAACGGTGCGCACGGCAAGGGCTCGATTACCGCGATCTACACGGTGCTGGCGGAAGGCGATGATCAGAACGATCCAATCGTTGATGCCTCACGCGCCATCCTCGACGGGCACATCGTGCTGTCGCGCAAGCTCGCCGAAGCGGGACTGTACCCGGCGGTCGACGTTGAGGCGTCTGTCAGTCGCGCATTGTCCAACATCACCTCGGGCGAACAGCAGGCATTGATTACGCGCTTTCGCCAGATCTACTCGGTATACCAGGAGCACCGCGACCTGATCGCAGTCGGTGCCTATCAGAAAGGCGCTGATCCGCGTGTCGACGAGGCGATTGCGCTGTGGCCGAAAATTCTCGAATTCCTGCGCCAGGGGCACGATCAGGCAGTGACCTTTGCCAGCAGCATAGGCGCATTGCGCGAGCTGCTGACGACCGGCGCAAATCCAGCCGTGACGAAGAAGTGATATGAAGAAACGATCCGATCGCTTAAAGCGCGTTCAGTCCATCGCTGAAACCGAAGAGCGCGAATACTGTCGCGCGATGGGTGAAGCGCAACGCAGGTTGAACGAACACCAGAAGCAACTGGAAGAGCTCAAAAACTATCGGCAGGATTACGCGAAGCAGCGCAACCCCGGCAAGGGCGGCCGTGTTATCAGCAGTGCGCAATACGCGGATTACCAGAATTTCCTGCAGCGACTCGACGCAGCCGTGCGCGCTCAGGCCGACGCAGTGCGTACCACGGAAGAAAATCGCGACGCACATCGTGCGCGCTGGATGGTCAAGCGCCGCAAGATGGATTCCATGAAACGCATCGTCGAGGAGGCGGAGCTGGATGAAACCCAGAAACTCAAGCAGCTCGAGCAAAAAATTCAGGACGATATGCCGCGTCGGCCGGACCCGTTTCGCCGCGGCGCCTGATGCTGGCACGGAATTTGCTCTTTACTCACTGAAGATGCATTTATTTTTCGACAACGCTGGCTGCTGCTGAGGACCCTACATGCTGTCGCTACCCCAGACATTGACCGTTTCAACCACTGTATCGAACGGCGAATCCGCGCCCGTAAAGGGTTTCGGGGCCGACGCAGCAGGTATTGCCGGCATCGCCGGGTTTGCGGATGCGCTGCGTGTTTCGGCGCCGGCGGCCGCGACACAGGCTCCGCAGGGCAGATCAGCCGGCGAAGCATTGCCGGCAGACGGCAAGGTCTTGCCGAGTCTGAAAGACGCGCAGGTATCAGGCCCTATCAAACTGCCGCCGCAGCTGCCGGCAGAAACGCCATTTGCTGAATTTGATTTCAATAATCTCGAGGTGGGTAGCGTCTCGCAAGGGCTTGATCTTGGCCGGCTGGTACGGCGACTCGCAGGCGGCGTCCAGCCAGTGACAGCCAGCGCCGTCGTGGGCGAGGCGGCGGAAGCAGCCGTGCTGCCGGGTACGCTTCCGACCCCCGACGCACTGACAGCGCCGACTGCATATCCTGGCGCGCTGCGGCAGTTGCACTCCGAATCCTTGCCGGGACAGGGGTCAGGCATTGCGTACAGCGTGACCCCAGCGCCAGTCCGTTTGCCAGCGGGCACTGCGCTGCCGCCGTCCGGCCCGCAGCAGGTAGCAGTCGAACTGCCGGCGCCGGTCGCTGGCAGCAACGCTGCGCCGGTAATCGACAGCATTTCACAGACGGCTTCACAAGAACGCGCGCCGACTTCGGCGGGAGCAGCGGCTGTGCCAGCCGGTAACGCCGTCTTGCAGAGTCCGGCGTTGGCAGGCGCTCCTTTGCAGGAGCCGTTGCAGTTGCGACAAAACCTCCTTGACTCGCAGGAAGCGCGCGCCGCGACGAAGCTTACCGCTGCGCCAGCCACTGTCGCGCATCGCGCAACAGGGACTCTGCCAACAGGGACTTTGCAAGGTGCAGGCACAGAAATTTCGGGCGCCATTTCAACGTTGACGCGCGAGCCTCTGGCCGCTGGCGTAACGCCGCAACCCGCAGCGGGCGCGATGCGCCCGGACCTTGTCGCACAGACCCTTGCGCGGGGCGCGCAAGTGAGTCCGGTCATCACCAATACGGCACAAAGCGCTGCGACCATGACCGCGATCAACGATGCCTTGCAAATGGCGCAACCCGCGCCACTGCAGCAGCAAAGCCCGCTCACAACGCCGACGCAGCCGCGTCCCGATGCGGGCGTCGCGCTGGCAGTAGCAGCGGCCCTGCACGAGAAACAAACGCCGGCCGCGGGCCCCATCCGCACGGCCAGCAGCAGTAGCGCTGCAATTACAAGTGCAGCAACGACAGCATCGCCCGCGCTGAATGCCGCAACACCCGTGGCGGCAGCTGACATGACCGTCGCAGCGACAGTCGCAGCGACCAGCACACTCGTCGCGGCACCGGTCGCGGCGACTGAAACCACGGTCGCTGCAACGCAGATGACTGTCGCTGCCGCGGCAACGTCTGCTGCAACGAAAGCGGTGCCGGCAACGGCCGTTGCAACGCCCGAGGCAATGGCGGCCGAGCTTGGGGCATCGTCGCCCAAATCTGAGGTCCAGCCAGCCGCACCTTCAACCACGATCTTCAACGCCGCCTCGGCACCCGCCCTGGCTCCAGTCGCGCCTGCGGCAAACCCAGCCACGACACTTCCGCCGCTGAATCTGCCCGTGACCGACAGTGCCTGGGGTGACGCACTCAGTGAGCGTGTCGTCGTGCTCGCAGGGCAAAAACTCACCAGTGCTGACATTCGCCTGAACCCGGCGGAACTCGGTCCGTTGCGTGTCGAGATAAAAGTCGACGACGGCAAAACGCAAATTCACTTCACGGCGCAACATGCCGTAACCCGCGACGCCATCGAACAGGCGCTGCCGCGACTGCGCGACTTGCTGGCGGCCGAGGGCCTGAACCTGACCGGCGCTGACGTCAGCGAACATGGCGTGCAGCGCGATCAGGGCGGGCAATCGGAGTCAGGCGGGCAGCAGCAGCGCGCGGCCGCCCTGGACAGTGACCACGCTGATGCAGACCCGGCTGACGTGACCACCGCGAAAAAGCCCGGCGCGGGCCTGGTCGACACCTTCGCCTGAGTCAGCGTCGGTTTTCCGACGCTCGGCATTAGCGCATGCGGCCCTGCGCAAGGCAGGCCGCCAAAATCCTGACGATGGGTAGCCGACCGCTCCTGACGGTATTTTTCAAGTTATTGAAATAAAACAATAAAAAGATAAATTCATAAGCTGGCACAGGGATTGCATCAGTGTGGTTGAAGAAACACTGGAGCAAGACATGGCTGACACCAAAGACGAAGTCGCCGAACCCGAACAGGGCGGCGGCAAAATGAAACTGATCATGATGGGCGGCGCCGGACTGGTGCTGCTCGCGATCGGCATTTTTGCCGGTCCCGCGATCCAGAACATGATCTCCCCACCCGCAGACGAATCGAGCGCCGAAGCCGAAGTCGCTGAAAAAGCGAGCGGCCCTGAGCTGTACCAGACATTGCACCCGGCGCTCATCGTTAACTTCAAGGACGAATTTGGCGAGCCGCACTACATGCAGATTGAAATGCAGGTAATGGCGCGCGACCAGGACACGATCAATGCCATCCGCGATCACACGCCGCTGATTCGCAACAACCTGATTCTCCTGTACAGCACCGCGAACTACGAATTCGTCACGACCCGCGAAGGCAAGGAAAAAATGCTGGCAGATGGTCTTGCCGTTGTGCGCGACGTGCTCGAGCCGCGGATCAAGACTCCCAATGCCGAAGCGCTGTACTTCACCAGCCTGATTATCCAGTAAGCAAGCGACGCGGAACCGGAGCCCGTACCTCATGAGTGAGCAAGACGACAAAGACGTTACCAACAACATTGCAACGGATGCAGCGCAGGCTGCATCAAGTGAGCCCGTGCTGACGGACGATGAGAAGAGCGCGCTGCTTGACGGTGTGGCATCCGGCAAGATCGAAGTGCAATCCTCGGACGGCTGGCAGTACGCGAGCGTCGCGCCGTTTGTAATCTCCTCGCGCGCACGCCTCAAAAGCAACAGCATGCCGCGCCTTGACAGCCTGAACGAGCAGCTGGCCAAGCAGCTTGCCGAGAGTTGCAGCAACCTGCTGCAGGCGGAGCTCGAAATAACGGCGCGCGCGACGCGCTGCAAACCGTTCGGCGATTTCTGCGAAGCGTGGCCGTCGCGTTCGGTTGCAATCAGCTTTACCGCGAGTCCGCTGACAGGCAAAGCGCTGGTCGTCGTCGACTCGGTGCTGATCGGGCCGCTGGTCGAAACGTTCTTTGGTGGCAACAGCCCGGAGTCCATCGCACACAACCAGGCGGCACACTCCCGCGGGTCGCTAAGCATCGTGCAACTTTTCGCCGTGGAGACCTTGGGCATTCTGCAGACGGTCTGGGAGCCGCTGAAAAAGCTCGCACCAAAACGTGAAGAGATGCGCGTCGGCCTTGATCTCGTCGATGCCATCAGCGCGGGCGAGCGCGTGATCATTTCTGAATTCGAAGTTTCGCTGGGCGCCAAAGGCGAAGACCGCGGCTCCTTCTGCATCGTGTGGCCGGAAGCCAGTCTTGCGCCATTGCGTGCGGCGCTGGCAGGGAATGCGCGGGAACGCGATCCCGCCGAGGACGCACGCTGGGAAAAGATTCTGCGTCGCCGTTTGCCGGAGGTCGTTGTGGGTTTGAGTTCCACCGTCGGCCAGGTACGCATGTCGTTACGTGACGTCATGCGTCTGAAAGAGGGCGACATCATCGGCATCGATGCACCCAGGGTTGCCACGGTAAACGCACAGGGCATCCCGCTGATTGAAGGACGCTACGGGGTACAGGCAGGCCGCAACGCTATCGAGACGGTTGCCTGGCTCGAACCACAGATTGCAATTCAACGAGTCAAAGGACACTAACCATGAGTGAAGAAATCAACAATCCCGAAGAGAGCAAAGCGACATTTACGCCGGACGAGCTGGGCGACAAGCCTGCAGCCTCCGCGAGAAACGCCGACGTCAACCTCGATCTCGTGCTGGATGTACCCGTCAATGTTTCGCTGCGTGTCGGCGCTACGGATATTCCGATTCGCGATCTCGTGCGGCTTGTCGAGGGATCTGTCATCGCGCTCGATCGCGATTCCAGCGAGCCAATGGATGTGCTGGTCAATGGCACGCTGATTGCGCATGGCGAGATCGTCGTGGTCGACGACAAGTTCGGCGTGCGCCTGACGGACATCGTCAGCCCGATCGAACGCATCCAGACGATCAATTAATCAGAGCCTGCCAATAATGCCGCGCCTTTTTCGTACAACGTTTTCGCTCGCTGCAGTGCTTGCCGCTAATACCGCAAACGCCAGCCAGGGCCCGACGCCTGTAGGGCCGGGCGACCTGCTCAACGTCGGCGGTGGTCTGATGCTGGTCATTGCCGCCATCCTCGTCTGTGCCTGGTTCTATCGTCGCACACAGAGTTTGCGCGGCGGGGCCACTGATCTCATTCGCATCATTGCAAGCCAGCCGCTCGGTGCCAGGGAGCGCGTGGTACTGCTGCAGGTCGCCGATCAGCAGCTGCTGGTCGGCATGACGAGTACCCAGGTACAGACCCTGCACGTATTTGACGAACCCCTCGTGGTTGAGCAGGCGCAATCCAGCGGTTTCGCCGAACGCCTGCGCGCCGCAATCAAAGGTCAGGTGCAATGATGCGCCGCGCCTTTTTCCTGCTCCTGTTGCTGTGCCCGATGCTGGCCATGGCGCAGGCAGAGCCGGTCACGATAGCAGCAGGCGAGGGCCAGTCTTTTTCACTGAGTATCCAGATACTCGTGATGATGACGCTGCTGACACTGTTGCCGGCAGCCATTCTTTCCACGACCGCCTTCGTGCGCATCATCATCGTGCTGTCGATCCTGCGCCAGGCGCTCGGTACCGCGCAAACACCGCCGAACCAGGTGCTGCTGGGCGTTGCGCTGTTTCTAACTTTCTTCGTCATGACGCCGGTGATCGATGCCGTTTACACGGATGCGGTCAAGCCGTACATGGAAGACGAGATTTCGGCGGAAGCCGCATTCACGAGCGCCGTATCGCCGGTGCGCGAATTCATGCTGGGCCAGACGCGCGAAAGTGATATCGCACTGTTTGCCGGCATCGCAAAACGCAGCGACATCAACTCGGTTGAAGACATTCCGCTATCGATACTGATGTCGAGTTTCATCATCAGCGAGTTAAAGACGGCGTTCCAGATCGGCTTCCTGGTGTTTATTCCATTCCTGGTAATCGACCTCGTGGTGTCGAGCGTACTGATGTCGATGGGCATGATGATGCTGTCGCCGATGCTGATTTCGCTGCCGTTCAAGATCATGTTGTTTGTGCTGGTCGACGGCTGGGCAATGGTGCTCGGTACGCTCGCTTCCAGTTTCTATACCTAGAGGCAGAGGCGATGACTCCCGAAACCGTAACGACGATTGGCCAGCAGGCGCTGTGGGTAACGATGCTGATTGCCGCGCCACTGCTGCTGTCGGCGTTGGCCGTTGGTTTGCTGGTCGGCATGTTCCAGGCCGCAACGCAGATTAATGAAATGACCATGAGCTTTATTCCGAAACTGCTGGTGGTTGTGCTGGCGCTCGTTATTGCCGGGCCGTGGATGCTCGGCGTCATCATGAATTACACCCAAAACCTGATGGAACAAATTCCGTCATTAATTTCTTGAGTGGCGCAAATGCGCCGAGGAATACGCCATGAATGCGAGACAGATACATGGATCTGAATCTGGCCATCGTACCGCTCCTGGAGAACATCGCCATTTACCTGTGGCCGTTTATCCGGGTAGCGGCATTCGTCATGGTCATGCCGGTGATCGGTGGCAGTTTCGTGCCGACGCCAGTGCGAGCAATGCTGGCATTGCTGCTGACCTTCGTCATCGGACCCACGGTGCAGCAAACGACGACTGTGGAGGTCTTGAGTCTTGCTGGCGGGATCATCGTGCTGCAGGAGATCGCCATCGGGGTCGCGATGGGGTTCGCCGTACAACTTATATTCGATGCGATAGCGCTGGGTGGCCAGGTGATCGCAATGAGCATGGGCCTCGGTTTCGCGGTATTTCTGGACCGCACGCGCGGCGTGAATATTCCTGTCCTGGGACAGCTGTTCCTGATGCTTGGAATGCTGATTTTTCTTTCCCTGGATGGCCATCTGGCATTGATCAGGATGCTGGCGGACAGCTTTCAGTTGCTGCCGATCGACGGTCCCGGGCTGACGCGGGCGGCGATTTCCGAATTGCTGACCTGGTCGTCACAGGTTTTCGTGGTGGCGATGAAGATCGCTTTGCCCGCAGTGACCGCTTTGCTCGTTGTGAACCTTTCCTTCGGTGTGATGAGCCGGGCCGCCCCGACACTAAACCTTTTCGCGGTGGGATTTCCGATAGCGATGTTGTTGGGATTCGTGGTCATTTTCTTGAGCATGGGAAGCCTGACGGAAAACGTATCCCGGTCGTCCGCTGCCGCATTGGAGCTGCTGCCCGCACTGCTTAGCACGCGCTAACGGTAACGGCTAACCATCATGGCAGACGAGCAGCAACAGGATCGCACTGAACAGGCGACACCCAAGCGTCGTGAAGACGCGCGCAAAAAGGGTGACGTACCGCGTTCGCGCGAGTTGACGATGACGGGTGTCATGCTCGCCGGTTCGACGGCGTTGCTGTTTCTGGCCGGGCCACTGGCAACCGTAATTGTCGGCGGCTTCAGGAAGTCGCTGCAGATCGAACGCGCCAAGATGTTTGACACTGAACATTTACCCGGTGCATTCGGCAGCGCGGCGCTCGATGCACTGACTGGCCTGGTGCCGTTCGGCATCGTTTTGCTGCTCGCCGTGTTCGGCAGTGCAACGCTGATTGGCGGCTGGTCGTTCAGCATGAAAGCCTGTGCCTTCAAAGGCGAACGCATGAGCCCGCTGAAAGGCCTGAAGCGCATCTTCAGCGCCAATAGCATCAACGAGCTCGTCAAGGCGATTGGCAAGTTCTTCCTCGTCGGTGCCATCGCGGTGTTCTGGCTGTGGTGGTCAATTGACGACCTCCTGATGCTGGGTCGGCAGCCGATAGCGACGGCAATTCAGAGCGCGCTCGAACTCTGTGCAATCTCGCTGCTGATTGTCAGCACCGGCCTGATCGTCATCAGCATGGTGGACGTGCCGTTTCAGCTGCATGCCTACAAGAAGAAGCTGAAGATGACGCGTACCGAGGTTCGCGACGAATACAAGGAAACCGAAGGCCGGCCCGAGGTGAAGGGCCGCATTCGCCAGTTGCAGCGGCAGGCCGCACAGCGCCGCATGATGGAAGACGTGCCGACAGCCGATGTCGTTATTACCAACCCGACACATTTTGCCGTGGCTTTGAAATACGACGCGGAAGGTAGCGGTGCGCCGCGCGTCGTTGCCAAGGGGCAGGACCTCATCGCGGCCAAGATTCGCGAGATCGCAACACATCATCGTGTGCCGCTTTTCTCCGCACCGCCGCTGGCGCGTGCGATCTACCGCAGTACCAAGCTGGGCCAGGAAATTCCTGCCGCCCTGTATACCGCCGTGGCGCAGGTGCTTGCCTACATCTTCCAGATCCGCGACGCGAGCCTGCCACGTCACAAGTGGCCGGAGCGCCCGTCGCCGGATGTTGACGAAACCAGGTTTTGACAAAAATAAACAGCGAATACCTCTATGGATGAACAGAAAAAAATAATCAGTGCAATTCTCCGCGGGCTCGGCGTGCCGCTCTTGTTGCTGATGATGCTGGCGATGGTCATGGTGCCTTTGCCGCCGATGGCACTGGACATCATGTTTACCTTCAATATCGCGCTCGCCGTCGCGATATTGCTCACCGCTGTTTACGTCGGCCGACCGCTGGAGTTCGGCGTCTTCCCGACCGTGCTGCTGCTCGTCACCTTGCTGCGGCTTGTCCTGAACATTGCCTCGACGCGCGTCGTATTGCTCGAAGGCCATACCGGCACCGCGGCGGCCGGCAAGGTCATCGAAGCGTTCGGCGAATTCGTGGTGGGCGGCAACTACGCGGTTGGTCTCGTGATTTTCGGCATCCTCGTGATCATCAATTTTGTCGTCGTCACGAAAGGTGCAGGGCGCGTCTCGGAAGTCACGGCACGCTTTACCCTGGATGCGATGCCCGGCAAGCAGATGGCCATCGATGCCGATCTGAATGCGGGCATCATCGACCAGGAGACCGCCAAAACCCGGCGCCGGGAAATCGGCGAAGAGGCGGACTTCTACGGATCGATGGACGGCGCCAGCAAATTCGTGCGCGGTGACGCGGTCGCCGGCATCCTGATCCTGTTTATCAACATTATCGGCGGGCTGATCATCGGCACCGCCCAGCACGACCTGTCGCTCGAAGCGGCCATGCACAACTACACGCTGCTGACGATTGGCGACGGGCTCGTCGCGCAAATTCCGTCGCTGCTGCTGTCGACCGCCGTTGCCATCATCGTGACGCGCATGTCGCGCTCCCAGGACATGGGCAGCCAGATGCTGGCGCAGATGTTTGCCGATCACCGCGTGCTGATCGTCACAGGCGCCGTGCTGGCGGTCCTCGGCATCATTCCGGGGATGCCGAATATGGCGTTCCTGTCGCTGGCTGCGCTGTGCGGCTTCGGCGCCTGGCGCATGAAAGTGCGGCGCGAGGCACCCCTGCCAAAAAGGGAGGCGTCGCCAAGTGCTACGACCAGCGTGCCGGACCTTGGCTGGCACGATGTCGATCCGGTCGACATGGTCGGCCTCGAAGTCGGTTACCGCCTGATCCCGCTCGTGGACCGGGCGCGCGACGGGGCGCTGGTGGCGCGCATCAAGGGTGTCCGCCGCAAGCTGACCGACGAACTCGGATTCCTGATCCCGGCGGTGCACATCCGCGACAACCTCGATCTCACGCCAAGCTCGTACCGCATCTCGCTGATGGGTGTGCCGATCGGCGAAGCCGAGGTGCACATCGACCGCGATCTCGCGATCAATCCGGGCCAGGTCTTCGGCAAGGTCAACGGTATCGCGACCCGCGACCCGGCATTCGATCTCGAGGCCTTCTGGATCGACGCCGGTCAGCGCGAGGAGGCCCAGATGCTCGGCTACACCGTCGTCGATGCGGCCACGGTCGTCGCCACACACTTAAGCCAACTTCTGAAGAAACACGCGCATGAGCTTCTGGGACATGAAGAAACTCAGGCGCTGCTGGATCGCCTTGCCGCCACGGCGCCGAAGCTCGTTGAGGAGCTGACGCCGAAGACCCTGCCGATGAGTGTCATCGCGCGGGTGCTGCAGAACCTGCTCGAGGAGGGCATACCGGTCAAGAACATCCGGCGGATCGCCGAAACCCTGGCGGAGCGCGGTGCCAAAAGTCAGGATCCCGACGCTTTGTCCGCCGCCGTGCGCGTCTCGCTGGGGCGCTCGATCGTCCAGAACGTAGCAGGCATGCGGTCTGAGCTGCCGGTTTTGACGCTCGAGCCCGAGTTGGAACGAATCTTGAATGAGAGTACTCGAGACGGCACGAGCATGGGGCTCGAGCCGGGGCTGGTGGAGAGACTGCATGAATCCCTCAACACGCAAGCGCAGAAGCAGGAAGTCAACGGCGAGCCGGCCGTGCTGCTGGTGCCGCCGTCCTTGCGCCCGTGGCTGGCACGCATGATGCGCGGCATTCGCAACCTGCACGTGCTCGCTTACAACGAGATTCCGGATGACAAGCGCATCCAGATGATCGGCGCTGTTTCCTGAGTAATCTGAAGGTTAAGTGGAATAACACTGTGAAAATAAAAAGATTTGTAGACAAAGACATGCGCAGCGTCCTGAAGCGGGTACGCGACGAGCAGGGTGCCGATGCGGTGATCCTGTCGAACCGCCGGGTCGACGAGGGCATCGAAGTGATTGCCGCACTCGACTACGACGAGGCGCTGATGCAGCACGCGCTGGGACAGGAAGCGACCGTCAGCCCCGACCTTGCCGAGACGATTGTTGGCAGCGCGGTAAAGGCTCGCGCCATTACCGAAGCCGATGCGGACAGCGCAGCCGAAACCGGGGCGGCCCGCGGCGAATCCGACCAGTTCAACGAGAGCCGCGCGCAGGACTCACGGAAGGAGCTGTCTGCCGCCGCAAAACTGGCTCAAGCCGGCGAGGCGGAGGAAAAAGCAGAACGGGCCGCGCGCAAGTTGCGCGAGGCAGAGCGTGCGGCCGTCGTGCTCAAAGCGGCGGATGTGTTGAAGCAGCGCGAATCTGCAGCCGCTGCTGAGCCCGAAGCAATCGACATTCGCCATGCCGGGATGACCGTACGCCAGCGCGCCAGCGGCGACGTGACGCTCGCCTCGATGCGTGCCGAGATCAGCAGTTTACGTGGCCTGCTCGAAACCCAGGTGTCGGGACTGCTGTGGGCTGACGGCAATCGCCGTTCGCCGATACTCTCGCAGATCCTGCGTAACCTGGCGCGCATGGGTGTGGCGTCGGACATCTCGCAGAAGATTGTCGAGCGCCTAGGCCCGATCGAAGACCTGAAACACATCTGGCAGCAGCCGCTGACAACTTTGGCGAAGCTGTTGCCCGTCAGCAGCAGCACGCTGCTGGAAGAAGGCGGTGTGGTCGCGCTGATTGGCCCGACCGGCGCCGGCAAGACGACAACGATTGCCAAGCTCGCTGCAAATTACGCGATGCACAACGGCACCGACGACATCGCGCTCGTCTGTGCGGATGCTTACAGGATCGGCGCGCGTGAACACCTCACCGCGTTCGCCAACATCCTTGGCATCAAGGTATTTTCCGCAACCGACGCCGACGACTTGCCACGCGTGCTGGCGCAGCTTGGCGAGAAAAAACTCGTGCTGATCGACACCGAGGGCCTGAGCCAGCGTGACGTCGACCTGTCACAAAGGCTGGCGGCCTGGCGTCGCAACAGCGACACGGTTCGCTACTACCTGACGCTGTCATCGTGCAGCCAGGAAGCGGCGCTGGATGAGACGGTGCGGGCCTTCCAGCGGCTGCCGCTCGCAGGCGCGGTCGTGACGAAAATCGACGAAGCCGGTCAACTCGGCTGCGTCATGAGTGCGCTGATTCGTCATCAGCTGCCGCTCACCTGGCTCACCGATGGCCAGAACATTCCCGACGACCTGCACGCGGCCGACAGGCACAAGGTCTGGCTGCTGAAGCGCGCCGTGGACTGCATCAACGCAAGCCAGCCGCGCATCGACGAACACACAATGGCTGAAAACTACGGAACGGTGAGTGCTACTTATGCATAGTATTTCTCAGGAAGAGAATTTGAAGAACGCACTGCGCAAGCGACCGGTGCAGGTCATCGCAGTGTCGAGCGGCAAGGGCGGCGTCGGCAAGACCAACGTTGCCGCCAATCTCGGGATTGCGCTGGCACTGCGCAAACGCAACGTGCTGCTGCTAGATGCGGATCTTGGGCTTGCCAACGTTGACGTGCTGCTCGGGCTGCAGCCGCGCTTCAATCTTTCTCACGTGATTAGCGGCGAGTCTGACCTGGCCAGCACCATCATCGACGGACCCTGCGGTTTGCGTATCGTGCCCGCCACGTCCGGCAACTACCTGATGACCGACGTCTCCGCGGCTTCGCAGGCTGCCATCGTGCAGGCGTTCTCGACCCTCGCCGACCAGCCCGACGTGCTGATTGTTGATACCGCCGCCGGTATCTCCGAGAACGTTGCACGCTTTGTACAAGCTGCGCAGCAGGCGGTCATCGTGGTTTGCGACGAACCGTCATCTATTACTGACGCCTATGCGCTGATCAAGGTGTTCAGTCGCCACTACGATATTTCGCGGTTCCAGATACTGACCAACCAGACGCGCGATGCGGGCCATGGTCTGGAGCTTTACAACAAGCTGCGCAAAGTCACGGATCGCTATCTCGATGTGGTGCTGCGTCACGTCGGCAATGTGCCGCACGACGAGTTCCTGCGCCGCGCGGTGCAGGAGCAGCGCGGCGTGGTGGATGCTTACCCGAACAGTGAAGCGGGGGCCGCGTTCATGAAGCTTGCCGATACGCTCGAGGCGCTGCCCGCATCGAATGCACCCTCCGGCGGCATCGAATTTTTCTTCGAACGCCTGTTGCACGCCGACACGGTATGCGTGGGGAGTATGGTCTGATGTCCTACGCAAACTACGCAACCAACAACTACGTCTCGCAAAACGAGCTCGTGACCAACCATCTCGATCTCGTCAAGCGCATCGCGCATCACCTTGCGGCGCGCCTGCCTTCGGGTATCGACATCAACGACCTGATGCAGGCCGGCATGATTGGCTTGCTCGAGGCGTCGGGCAATTTCGACGCTTCGAAAGGGGCAAGTTTCGATACCTACGCCGGCATTCGCATACGCGGCGCGATGCTCGATGAAGTACGTCGGCTCGACTGGACGCCGCGCTCAGTGCACCAGAAACATCGCAAGGTTTCCGAGGTGGTGCGGCAGATCGAAGGCGAAACCGGCCGCCCGGCGGAAGCCGCGGAAATTGTCGAGCGACTTGATATCACGATCGAGGAGTATCACGCGATTCTCGCCGACACCGCCGGCTGCCGCCTGTTCAGCCTCGATGAAACGCTTGATGACCCGATGCACCAGCGCGAACTGCCCAGTTCCACGACGGCAACGCCGGACGAGGAGCTGACCGAGGCGCAGTTCCGGGAAAAGCTCGCTGAATCGATTCGGCGCCTCCCGGAGCGCGAGCGCATGGTGCTCTCGCTCTACTACGAACGCGAACTGAATCTCAAGGAGATCGGTGCGGTGCTCGGCGTCAGCGAGTCGCGGGTATGCCAGATTCACGGCCAGGCGTTGATTCGCCTGCGCAGCATGAGCGATGACTGAGGGAATGGAGCAAATGGCGGGCAACAGCATCTCGGGCGTGTATCGGATTATTCCGACGCAGCCTGTGAAGCCGCCGCAGCCTGCGCACAAGGAGCGCGACAGCGAGCGAGAGAAGCGTCAGTCGGAGCGGTCGCGGGACGCTGATGATGACGATGGCGACGATACTGACGATAAACCCCTAATAGATGAGTACGTGTGATGACTAATTTTGTTGTTTTCCTGCAGTTCGGGCTGCCGATAATTGGTACCGGTGCAATGATCGCCGCGGCCGTTCTGTGCGCCGCCATGCGTCGCGAGCAAAACGAGTTTGCGCAAAACCTGCTGGATAGGACCACCGACGAGGCGCCTTACGAGCGCTTCGATGATCGCGAACTAAGACGCATGTTCGATCGTCGCCTGACGATTCTCGAAGAGCGCCTGGTGCAGATCCTGCGCGAGAACCAGAAGCCCGCGGCAATGCCTGTACCACCTCTTAAAAACGAACTGCCGGTTGAATACGCGGTGCGCATGGCGCGCTCCGGCGCCAGCGTCGATGACCTGGTGCGCGGCTGCGGGCTCAACATTGGCGAGGCGCAACTTATTCTGCGCCTGCATGCATCCACCCGTGCTCCGGTTGCGGCAGTTACGCACTGACGCAGGCCGGCCGCAGGCGGCAGGCCCGCCGTGCGTCAGAAATCGAGCTGCATGCGCTTGATGCGCAGTGTCTCTGACTGGCGGCTGAAGAGGTGCTGAATCAGTATTTCTTTTTGAGTCGGCGGCAATCCGACAAACTCTACCGCGATG
Organism: Woeseia sp.; assembly: GCA_049665065.1. GTDB lineage: Bacteria > Pseudomonadota > Gammaproteobacteria > Steroidobacterales > Woeseiaceae > Woeseia. Next base: position 27,726 of record JBATFU010000022.1, read on the forward strand.
CCAACCGGTAACTTATCGTTCCTCGGATCGGGGGCATTCGTCGCGCGTACGACGCGACCAAACGCTTCGATGTAGCGACTGTCGGTTTCCAGTAGCAGCCGCAATGCCAGTTTCGTTTCCGGCTGGAGCGGCTTCGCGGCACCAAACACCATGCCGTCCGCACTGATCTCGCAAAGCTGCGGGGTTCCTTTCGCCAGGGAGACTTTGCACTCACGGAAAATGGGTAACTGGTCGATGACGATATCGAGTTTCAGGCGCAGCAGCTCGAGGCACTCGGCCGCTTTCGGGCTGGAAGTCTTCAGCATAAACAGTTGTTCTTCGAGGCGCGCGTCCAGATCCATCATGCGCGAACGCGTGCCGGCACCGTTGCCGTTGCGCAAGCGCCAGCGATCGATGCCACCGAGGAAGTCAGCCTCGGAAATAACTTCATGGTGTACGTACGCCGTTTCCTTGATACGAAACGAACGACGGTTCTCAATGCTGGGCATTGCTGCTTTCCTCCGGTGTAGCGATGCGCGTGTCATCTGTGGCCGCGGGCAGTGCCTGCGCCAGCGGACCCGTTTCGAAAACGGATTTTTCCGTGGCCGGGTCCGCCTGGCCGCGAATAATGCTGATGTCGACGCGGCGATTCTTCGCGCGATTTTCTTCGGTCAGGTTGTCGGCGCGCGGCTTCGTATCCGCGTGGCCGGTTACCGTAAAGCGTCCCGGGTCTGCGCTCGTAGTTTTCAATAGCTCGTGAGTAACTGAAACGGCGCGCGTCGAAGACAGGTCCCAGTTCGACCGGAACTGCGTATTGGTTTTCGCAATTGGCACGTTGTCCGTATGGCCGGAAACGTTGACGAGACCGCTGTTGTTATCGATCATGCTGCCGATTCTCGTAAGAACGTGGGCAAAGTCGGGTCGCAGGTCTGCCTGACCCGAGTCAAACGAGGCCTTCTCAAGGATGCGGATAATGATGCGCATGCCTTCGGTTTCGATGGATACGCTGCCATTCTCGATCTCAGCTTTCAGGGCCTCGCGCAATCGCCTGGCCTGTTTTTCCATGTCGTCGCGCAGTTTCTTTTCGCGTTCCAGCAGGTCCAGCGTGCTCTTGTTCGAATCGATCGTGAACTGGCGCACGACGGGCAAGGCCGTCGGGTCCGGTCTGCCGGGGCTGAATTCCCGCGCTACGACGCTCGTGCCTTTCGGGATGGACTTGACCTCAATCTCTGCCTGCACGCCAAAGGCTTCCTTCATGGAGCCGGACAGCTGCTTGAACTTGATCACGTCCATCTCCGAAAACGACAGCAGCAGTACAAAGAAGCACATCAGCAGCGTCATCAGGTCGGCAAAGGTCATGACCCATGCCGGGACACCACCGCTTTCTGCTTTTTCAGCCGGTGCTGACATGCTGTCAGGCCGCCGCTATTCGGCGTCTTCCTGCGGGCGCCTGGAGCGCGGCAGGTAAGTCTGCAGCATGCCTTCGATGACGCGCGGGTTCTGCCCGCCCTGGATGCCGAGCAGGGCATCGATGATCAATGACTTGGTCGTGAATTCTTCGCGGCTGCGCACGGCAAGCTTGTCCGCGATGGGCAGTGCAAACATGTTGGCAAGAATGGCGCCGTACAGTGTCGTCAGCAGCGCGACCGCCATGGCGGGGCCGATCTGTTTCGGATCGTCCATGTTGGAAAGCATCTGCACGAGGCCGATCAGCGTACCGATCATGCCCATGGCCGGACCGACGTCGCCGATGGCTTTGAAAATGTCCTGGCCGTCGCTGTGGCGGGCAACGGTCAGGTTCAGGTCTTTCATCAGCGTCGAACGCACGACCTCGGCCGGATGGCCGTCGATCAGCATGCCCAGGCCGGACTTCATGAACTCATCCGGAACTTCGGCGTCTTCGAGCGCCAGCAGGCCACCCTGACGGGCGGTTTTCGCGAGCTCGACGGCCTTGACGATCAGGTCTTCGGGTTCACTCGGCTTGTGCAGGAACGCCTTGACAGCGATCCCGGCCGCGCTCAGGAACTTGCCGAGACTGAACTTCATCATGGTGACAAGCGCGGTGCCGCCGAATACAACGAGTACCGAGGGCATGTTGACGAAGGTGCTCGCCGACCCGCCCAGCATGATGGATGCCAGGACGATGCCGAAAGCACCGATCAGTCCTATAAGTGTTGCAAGATCCAACCCGCTGTCCTCCGCTCATTCGGAGTTTCCTCGCGCGCTCTCCAGCGGCGCGGGGAAACAATGTCATACCCCGGTTATCGGCAGCTCGCAGGCAGCCTTTAACCCCCGGCCAGCTTCAGGTTCCCGGCAGCCGGCGGCGGTTCGTAGTGATAGCGACCCCGGCCCGCCTTTTTGGCCGAATACAGTGCGCTGTCCACCCGCTTGACCAGCACTTCGACGGAATCGCCCGGCGCGATCTCGGTATAGCCCGCTGAACAGGAAATCCGGAAATCCTCGCCAATATCCGGCAGGCGGATTTCCGCCAGGTTCTCGTAAAAGCGTGCCAGCAGCGTTGCCGAGTCGGTTGCCGTCGTGTCGGCCAGAATGACCGCGAACTCGTCGCCGCCGAAGCGCGCAACGATATCGTTCTTGCGAATAAAGACGCGCGCCAGGAAATCGCCGAAGGCTCGCAGTACTGCGTCACCGGCTGCATGGCCGTGCGTGTCATTGACCGCCTTGAAGTTATCGAGGTCGATAAAAATTACCGTCACCGGCTGATCGAGAATGAAATTCAGGTTCAGGCTGTGAATGATGGCGGAATCGAATGCGCCGCGATTGAACGCGCCGGTCAGGGCATCGCGCTGCATTTCGGCACGGGCGGAGACAAGGTCCTCGCGCATCTTGTTCATGCGCTGATTGAGTTCGTTGATGCGGCGCTCGTAGTCCTGCTTCTGCCGTACGAAGCTGTGCGAGATGTTGCGCATCGTCTGGTTCAGTGTTGCCTTGATTTCGGACATCACGCCGGTAGCAACAGCGGCTTCAATCGATTTGAGGTTACGGTGCACGCACGTTGCCGTGTCTTCGTCGCGGCGACCAATCTCGCGCAGTCCGCCAACGAGGTCATCGACGATCGCGCGATAATCCGCGAGTCGATGATTGACGAATTCTTTTTCGTTGCGGCGGCGGTCGCGGAAAAAACGCCGGATGCTGCCCCAATGGCGTTCGCTGCCGTCACTGGCTGCCAGTTCGATCGAAGGCACAGCAGCGCCGTGCTCGACATGTTTCGCGAGTTCATCGCACTGCGTCTGGAATCGTTCGATGCCGCGTTCGTCGTCGATCTCGAACGCCTCGTCACCCATCGTTCGCAGCACGGCACCCAGCGTGTCCATCGCGCCGTCTTCCAGCGTGGTCGCTACCGGCACGGCGTCGGCTTCGGCGGCGGTTCGGTATTTGCCGCTGCCCATCAGTTTCGCTACGAATTCCATGTCTGCACGAGGTCCGCTTGCATCCGTTAGTGCGGCGCGGCAAGCGCCGCGGCTCCTCTCCGGGTATCGCCCCCCGCAGCGAAAACTTGAGGCCGGGCTCGCGAAACTGCGGCTCGCTGCCACTTTTTACGTTTTGTTAAGTAGGCGGTATGTAGGCAAAAAGGCGCATAAGCGAAAACTGTGATATGCGTTCTTGTCCGCGTGGGTCAATCGGAATACATTGAGCCGAGCCTAAGAGGCTGGGTCAGATTTGTTCCGATTATGACGTTTTGGTCGGATCGACGAATCCGGTGGCAATGATGCCGTAAGCCGGATTCTCCGTGGCTTCGCCACACCCGGCGCTTGGAATTGCAAGCGATTGCGACACCTTCATGAAGGATCATGCAGCATGTCAGAGACAGCGTTACGGGCGACCCGCGAGGGTGTAGACCTTACCGACGCCAGGCTTACCCGCCATGCCGCGGCGTTGCCGCACATTGTGGTTGTGCACGACGACGCAGCCGCTGCCGCGGCGCTCAAAGACCTGATCGAATTCATGGACGCGCCGGAAGTCAGCATCGCGAGGCCGCAGAACTGGGCCGCAAGCCTGGGCAAGAACCGGCTTGCCGCCCTGTTTCTCAGCCAGTCACTTGCGTCGAAAACCATCGCCGCAGCGTTCACGGACGTTGCCAAAATCGATCGCAATGCGGCAATCGTGCTGTTCGGCGGCGCTGCGACCAACAGCGACGCCAAACATGCCTGGGCGCGCGTGCTGCACCTTGCGAATCCGCTCCAGCTCGATGAACTGAGCAACGTCCTCGAAGAAGTGCGGGCGTTACACAGCAGGCGGCGCACTGCGGACGCAGGTTTAGGCTCGCAGTTGATCGGGGACAGCGCCGACATGCGCATGATTCGCGCCCTGATAGAGCGCGTTGCACCGTCGCAGGCGACCGTGTTGGTGACCGGCGAATCCGGCACCGGCAAGGAACTGATCGCACGCCAGATTCACGAGCAGTCCGGCCTGAAAGGCGAGTTCGTGGCCATCAACTGCGGTGCCATTCCCGATCACCTTCTCGAAAGCGAACTGTTTGGCCATGAGAAGGGCGCTTTTACCGGCGCCCATGCGGCACGCGCCGGACGCTTTGAGCAGGCGAAAGGCGGCACGCTGTTCCTCGATGAAATTGGCGATATGCCGACAGCAATGCAGGTAAAACTGCTGCGCGTATTGCAGGAGCGCGTCGTCGAGCGTGTCGGCGGAACCAAGAGTATTCCCGTCGACATTCGCGTCGTTGCGGCGACTCACCGGAACCTGCAGGAGCGCATTGCTGAGGGCAGTTTTCGTGAAGACCTTTTCTATCGGCTCAGCGTGTTCCCGATCGAAGTGTCAGCATTGCGCGAGCGTCCGGAAGATATTGAGCCGCTGGCCGCTGCCCTGATCGCGCGCGTCGCCAGGAATTACGGCGTGCGGGTTCGTCTCAGTGCAGATGCGATGCAAATTCTCCGCGACTATAGCTGGCCCGGTAACGTGCGCGAGCTTGCCAACCTTGTCGAACGGCTGGCGGTGATCTACCCGAATCGCGAAGTGCCAGCTGCCGAGTTACCCGGTGCCCTGCAGAACTGTGCGCCAGCCGTGATCAGCAACGATCTGCGCAGGACCGCCATCGACCCGGCAACGGAGCTGCCGGCTGATGGCATTGATCTGAAGCAACATCTGGCACGTCTCGAACGCGAGCTGATCGCCAACGCCCTGCGCGAAGCGGGCGGCGTCGTGCAAAAAGCCGCAGAACGGCTCGGCATGGGTCGTACGACGCTCGTCGAAAAAATACGCAGGCACGAGCTGCGCAGCTAGTTGCCTTTGCGGCGATTGCGTCGCTTTTCGACTGAGCAGCGGGGCAGGGAGCGCGGTATAGTCGCGCTGTGAACGAGTCCCTCAAAGCCTTTTTTTCTGCTGACAGTCCCTTAGCCCAACACCTGCCCGGTTTCCAGCCGCGCGCGGGCCAGGCGTGGATGGCTGAAGCCGTGGCCGATGCCATCGCGCGGCGTGAACGGGTCATCATTGAAGCGGGCACGGGCACCGGCAAAACCTTCGCCTACCTGTTGCCGGCCTTGCAGTCCGGTGTCAAAACCATTATTTCGACCGGCACACGGGCATTGCAGGATCAGCTTTATCACCGCGACCTGCCGCTGCTCGGCAAGGCGGTCGGCCGGCCGGTCAGTACCGCGCTATTGAAAGGACGGGCCAATTACCTGTGCCTGCAGCGCATGGAGCAGGCGTCGCCGGATGCCGCGTCCGTGCGCGCCGATCTCGATGAGGTCAATCGCTGGCGCCATGCGACGAGCAGTGGCGACAAGGCCGAGCTGACATCTGTACCGGAAGACTCGATGGTGTGGCCCCTCGTCACGTCGACCGCCGACAACTGCCTTGGCCAGCAATGCCCTCTGTACCAGCAGTGTTTCGTCGTCAAGGCGCGGCGCAAGGCCCAGGAGGCGGACCTCGTCGTTGTGAATCACCACCTGTTGCTGGCCGACCTTGCAATGAAGGAATCGGGCTTCGTCGAATTCCTGCCGGGCGCCGAGGCAATCATTCTCGATGAGGCGCACCAGATTCCGGATCTCGCCGCGCAGTTCTTCGGTCTGAGTCTTGGCAGTCGTGAATTGCTGCGGCTGCTCGACGATGTTGAGGCCGCCACGCTCAGTTTTCGCAGCAGCAAACTGGTGAAGCTTATCGACAGGACGCGCACTGCGGTCAAGGCCCTGCAGGCATCGGCGCCGCAGAAGGAAGGCCGCTACGAACTGAGTACCGTGCGCAACGATGTGCAGATGCCGCTGGAAAATTTGCGCGCGACCCTGATCGACCTGTACCCGCCGCTGCTGGAGATCTCCGAGAATTCCCTGGAGATTGAAAAAGCGACGGAACAGGTGTTCGCTGCGCGTGAAAAAGTCACACACATTATTAATGAGGACAGCTGGGACGGATTGCGCTGGCTGCAGGTCAACCCGCGCAGCCTGCGCCTGCACCTGACGCCGCTCGATGTCTCCGGCACGATGCGCAGCATGCTGGGCGGCGGGCGCCAGGCGTGGATATTGACCTCGGCAACGCTTGCCGTTGGTGAAGACTTCAGTCACTTCAGTACGCGGCTGGGCCTCGAAGATGCGCCCGGACTGTGTTTCCCGAGTCCGTACGCACTGGATCGGCACGGGCTCGTGTATACGCCACCGGGATTGCCGGCGCCGGCCGACTTCGGTTACACGGAATCGATCATGGAAGCCGTAACGCCGCTGTTAAAGATGACAGCGGGCGGTGCGTTTATCTTGTTTACCAGTCATCGCGCGCTGCAGGTCGCCGCGCGCTGGTGCAAAGCTCACCGACGGTTTCTCGGCGGGCGCAGTTTGCTGGTGCAGGGTACGTCGCCGCGCGACGACCTGTTGCGACGATTCCGCGCGCACGGCAACGCCGTGCTGCTGGGTACCGGCACGTTCTGGGAGGGCGTTGACGTACGCGGTCCTGCGCTGACCATCGTTGCCATCGACAAATTGCCGTTTGCCTCGCCTGCCGATCCGATGACGATGGCACGCACGGAATTCATTCGCCGCCAGGGCGGCAATCCGTTCTCGGAACACCAGTTGCCGCAGGCGGCGCTGGCGCTGAAGCAGGGCGCGGGAAGGCTGCTGCGCGACGAGGCAGACTATGGCGTGGTTGTGCTGTGTGATCCGCGCGTGCGCTCGAAATCCTACGGCAAGATATTTATTGACAGCTTGCGCCCTATGCCGGTAACGGATGAC
>JBATFU010000023.1:0-4846 GCA_049665065.1 Woeseia sp.
GATCTCGAAGGTGCAGTGCTGACGCTCGGCAGCCTCGCCGATGCGATACAAACGCTACCGCTGAAGAATGACATCAAAGTACCCGTGGCTGACGAGCAGATCCCGACGACTGAACAATCCGGCATGGCGCGCGCGCTGGCCTCGTTAAAGAGCGCGATGAGCGATGTCATTTCCGTTCGGCGCAGTGACGAGCCCGTGACGCCGCTGTTGCCGCCGGATGCCGCCTACTTCCTGCGCAACAACCTTGCGCTGCAGATGCAGACCGCACGCCTCGCCATGCTGCGCGGCGAGCAGACCATTTTTGAAGAGAGCCTCGCGGACGCCCTTGCGTGGATCAACGAATACTACGACACCGAGAGCCGCGCGGTACAAAGCGCCACAGAAACCATCAGTGAATTGCGCGACATGCGCTTGACCGTCAGCAAGCCGGATATTTCCGGGTCGTTGACAGCATTGCGACAGTACATGTCGCTGCGTTCCGAAATGAATCGCGCACAGCCCGAGAGCGACCAATGAAATTTGGCCTGCTCGTTGTCATAGCCGTTATCGCAAGCGCGTTTGCCGCGAGCTTCCTGCTCGAAGACCCCGGCTATGTCGTCATCCAGTTTCGCGGTTACCTCGTCGAAATGTCCGTGCCGGCACTGACCGGGCTGCTGCTGCTGCTTTTGATCGGCATCTGGATGATCGTCAAGATCCTGCGCGTGCCGCGCAAGCTGGGCGAGGCGGCCGGTCGCTATCGCAGCAATCGTGCCGGCAGCAAATTGACGCGCGGCCTCATTGCGGTTGCCGAAGGCAATTTTGCGAAAGGTGAAAAACTGCTGTCGCGTTCTGCTGGCGTCAGCGATGCGCCCTTGCTTAATTACCTTGAAGCGGCGCGCGCGGCACACCTGCAGGGCAACAAGGAGCGGCGTGACGACTGGCTGCGCCAGGCTTTCGAGAAAATGCCGGATGCAAAGAACGCCGTGCTGTTGACGCAGGCTGAGCTGCAACTCGATAGCGAGGAATACGAGCAGGCGCTGGCGACGCTCAGGAAGCTTGACGAAAACTCGCCGAATCACAGTTACGCGCTCGCACTGATGGGCAAGCTGTACTACCGCCTGAAAGACTGGAAACAACTGCAGCAATTACTGCCACGCATTCAAAAACACGGTCGCGTCGACGAGGACGTGCTGCTGCAGTGGACGATAAAAGTCTACAGCGAAGAACTGCGCAATGCGGCGGAGCCGCAGGTCGCCTGGAAAGCAGTGCCGCGCAAGCTGAAAAAACACGAAGAATTGCTCGAGGCCTATGCCGCCGCGTTAATTGCGAGTGGCGAGCAGTCGCTGGCAGAGAAGTCGGTATCGGCCGCCCTGAATCGCAGCTGGCATGGCGGACTCGTGCGCCTGTACGGCAATATCAAAACGCAAAACACGACGCTGCAGCTGAAACAGGCCGAACGCTGGCTGAAAAATCACCCGGAAGATCCTGACCTGCTGCTGTCGAGCGCGAAGCTTTCGCTGCGCAATGAACTGTGGGGCAAGGCGCGCAGCTACCTCGAGGCGGCAATCGCGATCCGGCCAACACCGGATGCCTACCAGGAATATGGGCGCCTGTTGCATCAGCTCGGTGAAGGCGATGCCGCAGCCGAAGCCTACCGCTCGGGTCTCGGCCTCGTTACCCCGCTCTCCAACGCGGCAATTCCCTGGCTCGGCCCCGACCCGCAACAAGACTGACGGCAACGGTGCAATGACCGCTACAGAGGTGCTGGTCGTTGGCGCAGGTTACGTGGGTTCGCGACTGCTGCAGCGCCTGCCGGCAGGAAGCGCATGGGGCCTCAGGCGTGGCCCAAGTGACGACACGCGCCAGAGAATGCTCGAAGTCGATCTCGATCGCGACGTACCTGACCTTCCGGCGGCGCAGACTATCGTCTACACCGTGCCCCCTGCCCGCAGCGAAACCGACCCGCGCCTGCCGCGATTACTCAACGCCATCAAGGTCATGCCGAAGCGCTTCGTCTATTTTTCGACGACCGGCGTTTACGGCGATCGCGGTGGCGCACGCGTCGCTGAGGACGCCGAACTGAACCCGACCACGCCGCGCGCGCAGCGCCGCGTCGCTGCCGAAAAACTCCTGCAGCAGTGGTGCGACTTAAGGGATGTCGAACTGACGATTCTGCGCGTGCCCGGCATCTACGGTCCGGGGCGCTTAAGGCTGGATCGCATTCGGGAAGGTGAAGCGATTCTGCGCGAGCAGGATGCCGGTCCCGCCAACCGGATTCACGTGGACGACCTTGTCACCTGCACGCTGGCCGCGCTCGACCCGGGACGACCCGCCGGCATCTATAACGTTGGTGACGGGGATGAACGCAACAGCAGCTGGTTTACGAAAACCGTGGCGGAACTGGCCGGTCTTGAACAGCCACCAGAGATTTCACTGGCGGCAGCAGAGCGCGAATTCAGCGACATGCGCCTGTCGTTTCTTAAGGAGTCGCGGCGCTGTGATGTGCGCCGCATGCGTGAAGTATTGCGGGTCGAACTGGCCTACCCGGATGCGCGCGATGGCATTCGCGCCAGCCTGCCAGAAAATCTTGCAACGGCTGACGAACACCCGCGTTGAATCAATCGGGCTGGCTACGCACGCTCTTCAGCCACTTCACCAGCGGATCCCACTGATCCCAATCGGGCCAGGCGAGGTATTCCGGCAGGTCGAAGATGCCGAGGCCGCGCGTGTAGGCGCGCACATAATTTTGTGCTTCGCGTAACGCAGTGATGTACGGCACGCGCATCGTGGTCAGGTATTCGTCGAGATCGTCAAAGATCAGGGTGTTTTCGCGAACGCGATTGCCCACCACGCCGAGCTTGACCTGCTTGCGCTCAACCTTGTTAACCGCTTTCAGCTCCTTGACGAAGCGATCAGTAGCCTGCATGTCGATCGTCGATGGCAGCACCGGGATGACAATCGTCTCCGCGTGCCGCACAAGCTCGTTCAGCTCTTTGTCATGCGAGCGGGCCGGCGCGTCGATAATCATGTAGTCAACGTTGCGCGGCGCACGCCGCATGCCGTCTTCGAAGCCGGCGACACCTGTGATCTGCGGTCGATCGGCGGGACGCCGCTCCAGCCAGTCGAGGCTCGAACGCTGCGGGTCGTAATCGGCGAGCGCGACGCCGTAGCCCTCACTCGCAAAGCAGGACGCGATGTTTGTGGCAAGTGTGCTTTTGCCGCAACCGCCCTTGGCGTTCATGACCATGATGTGACGCATTTCGGCCCCCTTTTTTACGCTTCAAGTTGTTGTTCGCAGGTTTATGTAACCTACCGGTGCTGTCGGGAAAAGTCCATCAAGGGGACCGGCTCCGCCAGCCACCCTGGCGCGGCCCCGGGGCCCGCATGAAGCCTGCGTCGTGAGGGTTTTGCGGATCGTGTTAAGCTCTTGCCGGGAAGGCCGCCAGCGCCCGGCGCGGTAGCCGAAAAAGGCTAAGGAACCAAGGTCATATGAGCACCCAGATCAAACCCGAATACGCCGCAGAGCCACTCTCGGAACAGGCTGTCCACGACTACCTGGAAGACCACCCGGATTTCTTCGAACGGCACGGCTCACTGCTCAGCGCGCTGCGCCTGCCGCACGTTACGGGTGGCACCGTGTCACTGGTCGAGCGCCAGGTATCGGTGCTGCGGCAGAAGGACCTGAAGCTCGAACGACGCCTGAAGGACCTGCTCAAGGTGGCACGCGCCAACGACGTGCTGGCCGGCAAGATTCACCAGTTATCGATAGCACTGCTGGCGGAGAACAGCCTGGAAAGCACACTGACCAGAATCGAGCAGGCACTGCGCGTGAATTTTGACGCGGAGCAGTCGGTGCTTGTGCTGTTCGGCGATCCCGAAAGCTTCACCCACATCGAAAGCCGGCGCTTCTTTCGTCCACTGGAGCGTGAAGACGCAACGCTCAGCGCCTTCTCCACCTTCCTGGAAAGCAATACGCCGCGCTGCGGCCAGATTCGCGACGCACAGCGTGATTTCCTGTTCCCGGGCAACGGCGAAGAGGTGGGCTCTGTCGCGCTGGTGCCGCTCGGCAAGCAATCCGCGACCGGCTTCCTCGCCATTGGCAGCGTCGATGCCAAGCGATTCCATCCCGGCATGAGTATCGATTTCCTGGCCCGTATCGGAGACCTGGTCGCCGCGGCACTCTGCCGCTACTGAGCCACCTGCCCCCGGGGCAAGGGAGTCAAGCGTGCGCGAGGCAGACCGCAACGAGATCGAGCGCTTCATCTCGCATCTTGCGACAGAACGGCGACTCTCGCCGCTGACCTGCAGCAACTACCGCCGCGACCTGGAAACACTGGTTGCATGGTGCGATACGCAGGCACTCGCCGACTGGCAGGCGCTCGACGACGAACATTTCCGGGCCTACAGCGCGAGCGCGTTTCGCAAGGGTCTCGCGGCGCGCAGCATCCAGCGCCGCCTGTCGGCGTTTCGCAGTTTCTTCCGCTACCTGCTGCGCGAGAAGAAAGTCCCGCGTAACCCGGTCACCTCGGTCAGCGCACCCAAATCCCGCAAGCGATTGCCCGGCAATCTCGATGCAGACCGCATGGGCCGGCTCCTCGAGATCAAGGGCAAGGGGCCGCTCGTTGCACGTGACCGGGCCATTCTCGAACTTTTTTACTCGTCCGGCCTGCGGCTTGCGGAGCTGACGGGCCTCGATCTTCTCGATCTTGACCTCGCCGACCGCGTCGTCAGGGTCACCGGCAAAGGCAACAAGGAGCGCATTGTGCCCGTGGGCAGCAAGGCGCTGGATGCCGTCAGGGCCTGGCTTAAGGAACGCCCGGCACTGGCGCCGGCCGACCAGCCGGCACTGTTCGTCAGCCGCGACGGC
>JBATFU010000024.1:0-19213 GCA_049665065.1 Woeseia sp.
TCTTGACTGAACCCTTCTCGACCTTGCCAACGTGCACATTCGCTTTGCCGTTTTTCTGAGTGTCTGAGACAGCGAATGTCATCGATTTCGACTTGAGAACGCCGGTGTCGCCGATCTGCCCGCCGGATTCTGCGTAGAACGGCGTCTTGTCGAGCACGACGGCACCCGCCTGCCCCGCTTCCAGCGCTTGCACCGCCTTGCCGTCGCGAAACAACGCCAGCACTTTGCCCTGGTCCTGCACACCGTCGTAGCCACTGAATTCACTGACAGCGTCCGTACTCATCCCGGTGCTGTCGACCGCTCCAAACCTGCTTGCTGCACGCGCACGATCGCGCTGCGCGTCCATCGCAGATTCAAAGCCTTTGTGATCTACAGAGAGCTCGCGCTCGCGCGCAATGTCTGCCGTCAGATCAACCGGGAATCCGTAGGTATCGTAGAGTTTGAACACCACCTCGCCTGGTATTTCCTTGCCCTTCAGCGCTGCGATCGCCTGCTCCAGAATTTCCATGCCCTGGTCCAGCGTTTCTGCAAAGCGCTCTTCTTCTTTCTTCAGCACTTTCTCGACGTGCGCCTGCGCTTTCGCAAGCTCCGGATAGGCTTCGCCCATTTCCGCAACCAGCGGCTTAACGAGCTTGTGGAAAAACGCCGTGCTGACGCCGAGTTTCTTGCCATGCCGAATCGCGCGACGAATGATGCGACGGAGCACGTAGCCGCGCCCTTCATTACCCGGCAAGACGCCGTCAACGATCAGGAAGGAGCAGGCGCGTATGTGGTCGGCGATAACGTTCAGGGAACTTGAGCCATCGTTTTTCACGCCAATTATTCTTGCCGCCGCTTCGATCAGGCGCGCGAACAGGTCGATCTGGTAGTTGCTGTGGACGCCCTGCATGACGGCCGCGATGCGTTCCAGCCCCATGCCGGTATCAACCGACGGTTTTGGCAGCGGTATCAGAGTGCCATCCGCCGAGCGGTCGAACTGCATGAAAACGAGGTTCCACACTTCGACGTAGCGGTCACCGTCTTCGTCGGGTGAGCCTGGCGGACCACCCGCGACGTGTTCGCCGTGATCGTAGAAAATTTCGCTGCAGGGTCCGCACGGGCCGGTGTCGCCCATGGCCCAGAAATTGTCCTTCTCGTCCATGCGCGTGAAGCGTTTCGGATTGATGCCAACTTCATTGATCCAGATATCAGCGGCCTCATCGTCTTCGCGAAACACGGTTACCCAGAGTTTCTCTGGCGGCAGCTTCAGCGTCTCGGTCAGAAACGCCCAGGCGAAGCGAATGGCGTCTTCCTTGAAATAGTCACCAAAGCTGAAGTTGCCCAGCATTTCGAAAAACGTGTGATGACGTGCGGTGTAACCGACATTCTCGAGATCGTTGTGTTTGCCGCCCGCGCGCACGCAGCGCTGCGAGGTGACCGCGCGTTGGTAGCTGCGCTTGTCCTCACCGAGAAACACGTCCTTGAACTGCACCATGCCGGCGTTGGTAAACAGCAGCGTCGGGTCATTGCCCGGCACCAGCGGCGAGCTCGCCACAATCTCGTGGTCGCGGGCATGGAAAAAATCCAGGAAGGCCTGGCGGAGTTCTTTGCTGGTCATGAAGCTCATCGTTTGAGTATGAGGCTGGCCGCAGCCGTTGCAAGCTGCGCTGCCCGTGCATGTAGCGCGCGATTATTCCACAGCGCCGGGCGCCGGTACACGCTGCTGCACGTGGCTAGTCGAAGTCCTCGCCACCGCCGACACCGGCCTGGACCTCGGCGGGTCCGAATCCGCGGTACTGCAGGAAGCGCATCTGTCGCGCCTTTTCCTTGAAGCCCTGCGGCAGCGACGCTCCGAATTTCTTCTGTCGCACCGTGCGCGCGAGTTCGCGCCAGTCGATTCCGGCGTCCTCCAGCGCTTCATTGATGAGGTTCGCGGCGATACCGCGCTGGCTCAGTTCGGACTGGATACGCAGTGGGCCTTTGCCCTTGCTGATTCGCGACTGCGCAAAATTCTCGGCAAAACGGCGGTCATCCTGCAGGCCGTCGGCCGTTAGCTGATCCACGGCACGCTCGACGGCGTCACGGGTAAAGCCGGCGCCGGCCAGCTTCTTTTTGAGCTCGGCCTGGCCGTATTCGCGCCGCGCGAGGTAGTCCATCGCTTTCTTGCGCGCCTCCTGCGGGCTCGCAAAGCGCGCCTCGTCGCTATCCGCGTCGAGGGCCCTGATCTCGTCATTCAGTGAGGATGTTTCGTTCATCGCTATCAACAAAAAAGGGCAGTCACCATCGGCAACTGCCCCTTTGTAACACTCGCTGGAAACTTACGCTTCTTTGGCCAGCTTCTTGCCATCAACCGCTGCTTCGGCTTCCGCTTCAACTTCTGCCTTGATCGGCAGCAGCACGTCGCGAATTTTCTTCTCTATCTCGGCCGCGATCTCCGGGTTGGTTTTCAGGAACTCGCGGGCATTTTCCTTGCCCTGGCCGATGCGATCGGAACCGTAGCTGTACCAGGACCCGGCTTTGTCGACGATACCCTGCGCCACACCGTGGTCGATGATCTCGCCTTCACGCGAGATACCCTCGCCGTACAGGATTTCAAATTCGGCCTGCTTAAACGGCGGTGACACTTTGTTCTTTACCACCTTGACGCGGGTCTGGTTGCCGATGACTTCGTCGCCCTTCTTGATCGCGCCGATACGACGAATGTCCAGTCGAACCGATGCATAGAACTTCAGTGCGTTACCACCGGTGGTGGTTTCCGGACTGCCGAACATGACGCCGATCTTCATGCGGATCTGGTTGATGAAGATAACCATTGCGTTGGAGCGCTTGATGTTGCCGGTCAGTTTGCGCAGGGCCTGGGACATCAGGCGTGCCTGCAGACCCATGTGCGAATCGCCCATCTCGCCTTCGATCTCGGCCTTCGGCGTCAAAGCCGCAACGGAGTCGACGACGATGATGTCAACGGCACCGGAGCGCACCAGCATGTCGGTAATTTCGAGCGCCTGTTCGCCGGTATCCGGCTGCGATACCAAAAGCTCATCGACGTTGACGCCGAGCTTGCCGGCGTAATTCGGATCGAGGGCATGCTCGGCGTCAACGAATGCCGCCGTGCCGCCCAGTTTCTGCGCCTCGGCGATTATCTGCAGCGTCAGCGTGGTCTTGCCGGATGACTCAGGGCCGTAAATCTCGATTACCCGCCCTTTTGGCACGCCACCAATCCCGAGCGCCGTATCGAGGCCGATCGAACCCGTTGAAATCACTTCGATATCGCGCGACGGGCCGCCGTCGCCCAAGCGCATTACGGAGCCCTTGCCGAACTGTTTCTCGATTTGCCCAAGGGCCGCTGCGAGTGCTTTCTTGCGATTCTCATCCATAATTTTGTATGCCATGCCGGAGGTGAACGAAGCCGCAATTATTTCACACAAGCGGGTCCCGCCGACAGCCTGAGCTGCCTGCGAAATCGGGCGAAGTATCAAGAATTGTCCGTACCGCCTTGTTTCAGCGGGGAGTACTGCAGACCGCGGCTGCCGGATACCGACTCCAGCAGTTCGAAGCCGGACCACTCCAGCATGATCGGCTGCGCAAGCCGCGCCGACACGAACGGCCGGGTATTCCTCGCCACGGTGAGGTGGGGCCGGTAAACATGCTCTTCCGGTGCATGACCGAAAGTGATCGCCAGCGTTTCGAGCTGCTGCTGCAGGGTCAGTAACGCCGGCGGCACGCTCGTTGCCAGCAGGCAGGCGATGCGGGGTCGCGGCCAGTATTCGAGCCGATCAAGCCGCACCCGGAACGGCTCGACCTCGATCTCGCTGGCGGCCTGCGCAAGGTCTGCGATGCGGGCGTCCGCCATGGCGCCAAGAAAGACCAGCGTCACGTGCCAGTTTCCGCGCAGGGTCAGGTCTCCTTCCAGGCCACCCACGGCGGCCTTGATCGGGTCGCGCAGGGCTTCCCGCTGGCGCTCGCTGGGCCACAGGCCAAAAAACACGCGCTTATCCATACTGTTTGAGCCTCTCACGGGCGCCACGCAGCGCAGCGCCAACGCTTTTCATCCGCACCTCGCGCCGGTCGCCGTCGAAATGGTGCAGCTCGGCGAATACGTCGCACCCCATTTTGCGCCGCAAAGCCCAGGCGAACCAGACTGTGCCGACCGGTTTTTCGGCACTGCCCCCGCCCGGACCCGCCACACCACTGATGGCGACTGACAAATCGGCACCGCTCAACTTGAGAACGCCCTCGGCCATTTCGCGAACCACGGCCTCACTGACTGCGCCATGCTGCACGAGCGTTGCCGACGATACGCCGAGCAATGCTTCCTTGGCACCGTTGGAGTAGCTGACGATACCGTACGCAAATGCCGCGGAGCTGCCGGCGATATCCGTCAGCGATTTGGCAACCCAGCCGCCGGTGCAGGACTCCGCCGCGGCCATGCTTTTGCCGGCCGCGCGCAGTGCTTCGAGCAATGCAGCCGCTTCCGCTTGCAGGTCGGGTTCAGTCATTGATGATTGATCGATAAAGTTGCAAGTGCGCATCCACCATGGCCGCAATTGAAAACTCGGCACGCATCCGTTGCCGGCCGCGCTCTCCAAACTGCCGGCATCGCTCCGGATCGTCAAGCAGCGTCCCGATGCTCTTCGCCAATGCGGCAACATCGCAGGGCGGGACGAGCAGTCCGGTTTCGCCGTCGGCAACGGCTTCTGCGAGGCCGCCGGCCGCAAACGCGATGACAGGCACGCCGGACGCCGCGGCCTTCAAGGCCGCCACGCCAAGACCTTCTTCGGTCGCAGGATGCACCAGCAGTTCTGCGCAGCCGAGATAGCTGTCGAGATCACGGCGGAATCCGGCAAAAGTCACGTGCTCCTGCAGGCCCAGCCGCTTTACCTCTGCCCGCAGTGCCGCGCCGGTTGGTCCGCGTCCGAACAGGAACAGCTGCAGATCCGGGTAACGCGGCACCAGTTGCGCCATTGCTTCGATCAGGAAGCGCTGGCCCTTGCGCGCGATCAGTTGGGCTACGCAGAAAATAATCCGCTGCCCCTGCTTGTCGCCGATAAGCTCCAGAAACCTTTTCCTGTCGGGTGGCTTTGCGAACCGCTCGGCATCGACTGCACTGCGAATAACCTTGATGCGATCGGGTTCAACGCCATCCGCACGCAATACCATTGCGATCGCCTCCGATATCGCAATGATCTTGCGATAAGGGCTGTAACGCATGGCGGCAAGCCGCGGTAGTTCATGGTTATCCACCCTTCTTGAGACCAGCGCCGGCACGCGGGCACGCCGCGCTGCGCGACCGCCCAGCAGGTCAGCACCACGACGACTGTGGCAGTGCACGAGGTGCGGACGCTCCGTTTCGATAAGATTTTTCAGCCGCCAGCCAAAGCGCAAGTCAAGATCACCTGCACAGGGCAGCGCTATCGTGCGAAGACCCTGCTCTTCCGCGAGCTGCGAAATCGCCGAGCCGGTGCTGCATACCAGCGTTGACTCAACACCGTTGCGCGCAAGTCCGTCGATTAACCACAGGACCTGTTGCGCTCCGCCGTAGAGATTCCGGCCGGTTTCGACATGCAGTACTTTCATCACTAATGCGCTGGCAGGTTGCAGAGTGGCCAAAGGCTAGCACGGACGAAAATGCGAATCCGGATTGCCGGCAGTGGACCCGCAGACATTCTGCGCCGCCGCCCTGCAATACGCAGATTAGCGGCTACATTAAATAGCAGCAGGGTTGGCGAGCACGGTCAGGCAGATTGCCTCAGTTGCGGCATGCGTGGCCGAAAGCGCGCGATCCATTGGGTCACCTGCAGCAACGGGGCTTGCCACGCGGTCAGGCGTTGCTCATCGAGGCAACCGGCAGAGCGTCAGCCGACACGACACGATCGCGACCGGCGCGTTTGCCAGCGTAAAGCCGCGAGTCCGCGATTCGCACCAGTTCGTCCGGGGTGCTCGCGTCTGCCGGGTAGGACGCAATACCCGCCGTAAAGGTTACGATGCCGGCGGGCAAAGGCAAATCGGCGGCGTGACAGAGATCTGCAAGTTTCTGGCGCAGTCGCTTGGCCGCAATCATTGCGCTGTCAGTAGTCGCGTCTGGCAATATGATCGCAAACTCTTCTCCGCCGTACCGGCAGGGAATATCGGCGGCGCGAAAAGATACCTTCATTGCCTGCGCGAGCAACATGATGACCTCATCGCCCGCCTGGTGCCCATAGCGATCATTGATCTGTTTGAAATTGTCGAGATCGACCAGCATCACATTCAGCTGGTGATCTAGCCGCTTCGCACGGTGTAGCTCCCTAGGCAAATTGTCATTGAAGAATTTGCGGTTGAACAATCCCGTCATTGGCTCGCGCATCAATTCATCTTTCAGCAGCTCGTAGCGTTGCCGATAGGTCAGAATGTGGAAAACATCGCGAATATGACTCTCGTCATCAGGCAGGGCGATATTGATAACGGGAAACAGGCGCAGATATCCCGTGATAATGACGGAATAAAACAGCCCAAAAGCGACTTTTCCCAGCAGACCCGCTAGCAGGATCTGCGAATAGTCCGGGCTGTCATAGAGATTCATTGATACAAACAGCACGGTATCAATGGTCACGACGCAGATCATGGCCAGCGCGAAGCGGGCGAACAGGCCTCGCGGAAACAACCGGTAGAAGAATTCATAAAGGACGATGATTAATATGACGTCGGCGCACAGGAGGCTCGTACCAACGAATAGCGTCCACAGGTTTCCGACGAGGAACTGGCCGCTGACATCCTGGGTCACGAGTGCCAGCGGACTGGCGAGGTGCAGATTCACAAGCAACACGACGGCGGTCAGGGTCAGGTTTGCCACGACGATGCCAACGATCAATGAGCGCGCGGCAACCGCATCATCGCGTATGTAGACGAGCAGCGTCATTGCCAGCGTTGCGGTAAACAGCACGGTAGAACCCGGGCTGATATAGATACCGGGCAATATTTCGATATACAACGACGCAGCCAGGGTTGCCTGCAGATGCTGGAACGCGCCCAGTGTTACGCACAGCGGGGCCATGCCGAAGCGGCCGCGCATCCGGAAAAAAACCAGCAGCAGCACGCCGATCAGCGTCGCCTCGAGAAACAGCAGACCAGTTTGAGTGATGGCTTCGTAGGACATAGCGGGGAAATGATAGGTCCGGCAATGCCTGAAGAAAGTGCCGCACTTCTCAAATACACCGTTTCGCACCGAAATGCGGGCTATTTCCTGGGCCAATCGTCGTCAGCATCGACTCGCCGTGGGCCAGCCGCTAGCATAGGTGCCCCTCGCAGAATGCTGTTCGCGCCCGTAATGCAGACCCAAAACCGATGACTGCCACGATAAGCCCCGTCCATACGCCGATGATGCGGCAATACCTTGACCTCAAGCGGGATTATCCCGACATGCTGCTGTTTTATCGCATGGGCGACTTCTACGAACTTTTCTACGACGATGCGAAACGTGCCGCGCAAATTCTCGACATCACGCTGACGGCGCGCGGCAAGTCCGCCGGCAATCCCATCCCGATGGCCGGAGTGCCCTACCACGCGGCGGAGGGTTACCTGGCCAAGCTGGTCAGGAAGGGCGAGTCCGTTGCTATCTGTGAACAGATTGGCGATCCGGCAACCAGCAAGGGCCCGGTCGAGCGCAAGGTAGTGCGCGTAGTCACGCCGGGTACCTTAACCGACGAAGCTTTGCTCGCCGCGGATCGCGACAACCTCGTCGCTGCCGTGTTTGACGACGGACAACGCATCGGTCTCGCGTGGCTCGATTTGTCCGGCGGCCGGTTCCGGCTAACAGAACTGCAAGACCGCAGTGCGCTGGCCGCCGAGCTCGAGCGGCTGCAACCCGCCGAGCTGATCGTCAGCGAAGACCTGGTGCTCGACAAAAGCCTGCGTGACTCGTTGCGCATCTCCACGCGACCATCGTGGCATTTTGATGTCGACAGTGCGACGCGACTGTTGTGCGAGCAGTTCGGCACGCAGGACCTCGCCGGGTTCGATGCACAGGACACGCAACACGGGGTTGCCGCCGCCGGAGCGTTACTGCAGTACGTCAGCGATACGCAAAAAACTTCGTTGCCACACCTTAACTCGCTGACAGTTGAGCGCAGCGCTGATGCATTGATCATGGACGGCCCGACGCGTCGCAATCTCGAACTTGAGCGTTCGCTGAGCGGCCACCATGAGCTTACGCTCGCCGGTGTGATGGACCGCTGCCAGAGCGCGATGGGCAGCCGCCTGTTGCGGCGCTGGCTAAATCGTCCGCTGCGCGATTCGCAGGTTCTGCGCGCTCGCTACCAGGCGGTGGCCGCGCTGATCGATTCGAAAAGCGTTGCCGCGCTGGGCGAGCAGCTCGACGGCATTGGTGACGTCGAGCGCATCCTGTCGCGTGTTGCACTGCGCTCGGCGCGCCCCAGAGACCTTGCGCAACTCGGCGCCACGCTGGAGAAAATTCCGGCGCTGCGCAAATCACTGCAAGAACTGCCAGGAGCATTGCTGGCTGCGCTCCGCGAGCGCACGGGCGAGCACGCACGTCAGCGGCAGTTGCTGGACCGCGCCATCATAGACAATCCGCCGATGCTGATTCGTGACGGTGGTGTGGTGAAGGACGGCTTCGACGCCGAACTCGACGACTTGCGCGCTATTGCAAGCAACGCCGACCAGTACCTGATCAATCTCGAAACGCGCGAACGCGAGCGCAGCGGCATCAGCACGCTGAAACTTGGTTACAACCGGGTGCACGGCTATTACATTGAAATATCGAAAGGCCAGGCGGCAAAAGCGCCGGCAGACTATACGCGGCGCCAGACCCTGAAAGGTGCCGAGCGCTACATCACGCCCGAATTGAAAGAGTTCGAAGACAAGGTTCTCGGGGCACGCGAGCGCGCGCTGACTCGCGAGAAAATTATTTACGAAGAACTGCTCGATGCGCTTTGCGAGGTGCTGGCAGACTTGCAGCAAACCGCTGCAGCACTCGCTGAGATCGACGTGCTTGCCTGTTTCGCAGAACGCGCGGAGGCATTGCGCCTGACAGAGCCCGTCATCGTTACCGAGCCCTGCATAGAGATTCGCGGCGGACGTCACCTCGTCGTTGAGCAGGTCATCGAGACACCGTTTGTCGCGAATGATCTGACGCTGTCGGACGGCGCACGGCTGCAGGTCATCACCGGGCCGAATATGGGCGGTAAATCGACCTATATGCGACAGGCCGCGCTGATCACGATTCTCGCGCACGTTGGCAGTTTTGTGCCGGCGGAAGCCCTGCGCATCGGGCCGATCGATCGCATCTTTACGCGCATTGGTGCATCCGATGACCTGGCCGGCGGGCGTTCGACGTTCATGGTCGAAATGACCGAAACCGCGACGATCCTGAACAATGCGACGGCACAAAGCCTCGTGCTCATGGATGAAATTGGCAGGGGCACCAGCACTTTCGACGGGCTTTCGCTCGCCTGGGCAGCCGCGCATTTCATGGGCGAAAAAGTGCGCGCGTTCACGATGTTCGCCACGCACTACTTCGAACTGACCGCGCTCGCGAACGAAATTCCTGGCTGTGTGAATGTCCATCTCGACGCAACCGAACACAAAGGTCAGCTCGTATTTCTGCACACGGTAAAGGCGGGCCCGGCCAACCAGAGTTACGGTTTGCAGGTGGCGTCGCTGGCCGGCGTGCCGCCGACGGTCATCAAACGCGCCCGCGCCTACATGGCAACGCTCGAATCACAGCAGCTACAGCAAAGTGACCATGCGCAGGTGCAACTGCCGTTAACAATGAGTTCAGCACCGGCTATTAATGGTGCGCTGCTGGATTTATTGGAAGGTATAGATCCCAACACAGTATCGCCAAGGGAAGCGCTGGATATCGTCTACAAATTAAAATCGCTAAGCCAGGACTATTTAGGCGATTAATTCCGACAGCCACGCCCGAGCCTTAAAGAATCCTGATTCAAGCAGGGACGCCGATACAGCCAGGCCGATGCTACTTTTCTTTAAGCAATATTTGAAAGTCGCCGATGACTATATTGTCCTTCGCGGTCAGGTCTAAATTGCTGACCTTTTTGCCGTTGACGATTATGCCGTTTGAACTATTAAGATCTTCGACGTAGGTACGCTCAGGGGTGCAAAACAGGAATGCGTGATGACGACTAACAAATTTGCTGTTGAGGCGTAAATCGCTGTCTACCGCTCTGCCAACCATTAATCGCGCAGGCGCTTTACGCGTGTCGATTGCTTGCAGCATTTTGCCTTGACGATAAACTTCAATTGTTCGAATGGCAGCACTGCTTCTTTGGCGCGGATCTACGGAACTCGTTTGTGCCTTTTTCGCAGGCATCAGAGTTCTTGAAGTTGTCAAAGCATCTGTTTCCTGAGCCGCGACCCGAACGCCGAGCTCTGCAATCCGGCGGTCTTTGTCTGCCACCGATTCCTGCAGATCCTCCAGTGCTTTAGCATGCTCCTTGAGGGAATCATATTCTTCCCTCAGTTGCGCCAGTGACTGCCTCAGCACTTCGGCATCCTCTGCCTTCGTGTCCGCCACTTGCATATCTTCTTTAAGTGTCTCAACCAAAACCTGCATCTCGTCGTTCTTGCGCTCCAGCTCTTCAAACCTTTCCGTAACCTTACCGAGCTCTAAGTTTGCACGTTTCGCTTTGCGTCGCTCTTTCTTGAGATCGCTGTTTAAAGTCTTCGCCGCCTTGTCTTGTTTCGTCAAATGCTTTTCAAGCTTTTCCAGACTGCCTTTGAGGATGCCGATCTCCTCCTCTTTAGCTGACTCTGCGTTCAACAAGCCCTCCAGCTCCCTGGCTTGCGCCGCCAACTGCTCGCGTAAGTCACTGATAACTTCATCAGACTTGGACTTTTCCCACTTGTCGAGATCAGCTGCCAGCCTGTCGACCTTCGCTTGATATTTCGCGACGGATTTCTCACTGGCAGTCAGCGCCGCTTTTAGACGACTATTTTCCGCATCCGTGGAATCGACAGTTTCGGTAAGCTCGGCGATCTCTTTGGTACTGGTTTCAATATCCTGCTGCAGTTTGCTGAGGTCGTCGGACAGTGCTTCCGCGCGTTGCTCCAACTCTGCTTTCTGTTTTTCCGCAACGATCGCGAGCCGCGCAGCGTCCTTTTCATTTGCGCTGATTTGTTTATTTAGCTCGTGCAGCTCCTTAGCCTGTTCATCGGCCTTTTGCTCGGCTTCGCTTAGTGCAGCCTTGCTGCGCGCCAAATCGTCAGTAAGCTTGCAGACGATTGCGTCGTTTTCCTCGAGCTCGGCGTGAAGCTTCTGTGACTCCATGCGCTCGGTGGTCAATTGGTCTTTCAGCGCCTTTATTTCAGCCGCTGAGCGTGCTGCTGCCTCTGATCCTTCCTTAAGCAATGTGCGAGCGTCTGTCAGACCGGCGTTCAACTTCGCGAGGTCACCTGAGCTGGCTGCAATCTTCGCGGCTAGTTCCTCTGACTTCGCGGTTGCGTCAGCCAGCTCTTTGCGCAGATCTTTGATTTGCGTGTCACGCTCGGCTATCTGCTGTGAAGTTTGACTCTTGCCTTCCTCGGCGGCTCGAAGCTTTTCTTGTAGCTTCTTTATTTTCGACTCTAGTGCTGTGACGTCGGCATCTGGGTTCAGAGAAGCCTGCATCGCCTCAATGTTCGCTGCGCTCTTCTCAGGTTCTCGACCAGTGATTCGCTCACTGCCATTGGCGTCTTGAATGTCAATTAATCTATCGGGATCGGACCCACGTCGCCCTTTGCCTTTCAGCGGTACCACGTGCGGCATGAGCTGGTGAGTATCAGCAACCTTGCGAATAATTTGCTCTGTAATGACGCGCGTGTTTTGTGCAAAAGATTCGTCGAGCACCTCATTGCACAGCTTGTTAATCTGCCCTGCAATTCCGCCAGTAAAGCGATAAATCAACGCACGAGAATCTTCTGAAAACTTTGCAGAATCAGCAGCGCCAGCGAGGCTTAGTCGGTGCCGAACATAATCATCGGTCTCGCTTTCAGTGTAGACACGAATATGAAAATTGGTCTGATTACGAAATTTAATGGAGCTCATGGCCGGAGATTCCATGATGCGCGGCAAATTCAGATTGCCTGCGAGTACAAGGCTAAGCACTCGGTCAGCGCCAATTTTTGTCTCACATATCCAGCGGATCTGCTCCAGTACTGACGGACGAATTAACTGTGCGTTATCAACAAAGAACAAAATCGGATCGCCATCCTTGCCCCTGTGGAGGAGAAACTCTCGGGTGATGCGACGTAGTTCGCGCAATGACCCTGAAATTTCGCCGAAACCAATTTGGTTCAAAAATGAACAATAAAATTGCGTGCCATCCAGGCAAGTCTCGTCGAAGGACGCGTAACAGGCGTCTTCATGAAGGCCGGAAATGTATTGGTTCAACAGTGTCGTTTTACCGGCGCCTTCTGCACCGCATACGACGACAAGGCTGTCCGGTTGTTCTGACGCGCCAGTGAGATAGGCGTTTAGCAAGGAACACTGGTCTGAATAGAATATCTCGGCTGGCGCCGAGAGCCGGGCGAAAGGTGGTCGCGACATCCCGAAAAATTCGAGATAGTTCGGAGTTGCATCCGTGCTCAATAGCGGTTTCACCATGCACCCGCTCCTTTTTTTATAGTTATCGTATTCTCTGCTGCTGGCTTTCCAACGCTGAAAGCGCGTCGCTCGGATAAAGCCGGCATGTACTTCAAGGTGCGAGTTAGTTTTATGTGATTTTCTGCGCCTTGGGAAGTCGAATTCGACTGACTTCTAACGTTATTCGATAAATTATTGAAAATAAAGTAATTATTGAACCATAGAATCTCGTTATTTCGTCCTTGTCGTTTTGCATAAGGGGCTATTCCGCGTGCAGGAATTGCCTGGCCACCTGCTGGCCGGCCAGTAATTGCCGCCACGGTCTGTGACAAACCCGGCCGCGACAGCCGAAATCTGGCCATAGTCACGCAGCGCCAGGCTGCATTTTGTTCCGGAACTTCCACCAATTGATTTCGAACTGTTCACTTGCAGTCCGGCAGGCCCCGCAGGTTGTGCTTCCGTCAATGTGCTCCCCCGCGACAAAATCGAAATAGAAGCAATCGCCACTTCAGATCGAAGCCAATGGCGCGAGCAGCCTGACCGCGGGTCAGGACTCGACAGAAACCAACTGATACACACTGAAACGCGTTTGCAACCACTTTCCACTCACAGCAGTGCACTCTGGCGTCGCTTGCATTCAATGATCTGCAAAAAGGAGTTAACAATGAAGTTTTTATTTCGCGTTCTAGCGCCATTGGGCCTGCTCGCGCTGGCTGCATGCAGCAGTTCCTCCGGACCCGACAATACGGCAACCCCTTTGCCACCCGCAGTACAGGGCACGGCGTCAGTGCAGATCCTGCATGCGTCACCCGATGCGCCTCCGGTTAACATTAAAGTGAACACGACGAGCATCGACAACGTCGACTACAAGTCGGGCACCGGCATCCTGGAGTTGCCGAGTAATACCTACTCAATAACCGTCGAGGGAATTTTGCCGGACGGTCCGGTTGCGGTTATCGGTCCGGTCAACGTTACTTTTGTCGCGGACACGCGCTACAGCATTCTTGCCGTTGGCGAGGTTGCCAACATTGCGCCACTCATTCTGGAGCAGCCTGATACTGCAGTACCGGCCGGTTCAACGCGGCTGCGGGTGGTGCACGGCGCACCGAACGCGCCTGCAGTGGACGTGTACCTGACGGCGCCTGGCGCTGATCTCACCATGAGTGCGCCAGTTGGCTCATTTGAGTTTGGTGGAGATCTGGGTCCGGTGGACGTACCCGCCGGTGACTACCAGATCCGTGTCACGGCCGCGCAGGATGCGGCAGCAGTCGTGTATGACTCAGGCACGATTACACTGAGTGACGGCGCCAATCTGCTGGTAACCGCAGTGGATGTTACTGCCGACACAAATCTCGGCACAGCTCCAGTCAGCCTGGTTGTGCAGGACGGTACGGGCTCCGCGGAGATCCTCGATGCAGCGAGCGGTGCAGGAGTGCGCGTGGTGCATGACGTTGCTGATGCACCGAACGTTGACGTCATTGCCAACGACAACTTCGCAGCGCCGCTGGTTCCGGACCTCGCATTCCCGAACTTCACTCCGTTCCTGTCCGTACCGCCCGCGACCTACAACATCAAGGTCGTAGACAGCGCTACGCAGGGCCTGGTCGTTATTGACGCAGACCTGGCGCTGGCCGCCGGCATCTTTTATGACGTGCTGGCTGTGGGCAGTCTGAGCACTGCTATTGAGCCGCTCGTGGCCGCGGACGATCCGCGTCGTGTCGCGACAGAGTCCAAAGTCCGCATCATCCACGGTTCACCGTCTGCCGGAGATGTCGATATTTATGTCACGGCGCAGGGTGCGGATATCAGCGGCATCGATCCTACTTTGCCTGCCGTTCCGTTCAAGGCAAACACGGGTTACCTGTCATTGAATCCGGGTGACTACGACGTGACGGTGACAGCCGCCGGAAGTAAGACTGCCGCTATCGGCCCGGCGTCGATAACGGTTGTAGCCGGTGGCGTGTACACGGCTATTGCACGTGACGCCAGCGGCGGCGGTGCGCCGTTGGGTCTGATCCTGATGGACGATTTTGCCAACTAGGCTGAACGAACGGCCTCGCTCGATAAAGACCCCGCCTTGTTGCGGGGTCTTTTTTTTCACGACTCGCGCAGGAAACTACCGTTCCTGAGAAAAGCGGCCGTTTGCACGGCAACATCAGAAGATGTGACCAGCCCCGTGTGATTGACGCCAACACACAGGTGATCACGAGCGCCCGGGAGGCGTGTCTCGGCGACCGTCACCGTGCCGTCATTGGCGCCATCGAACGTTGCAACAATCCTGCCCATACCGAATGCGACCGTGCCGGCGATTACGCCCACATCGCGCGCCGCGGTAACGCCGCCTGCCCAATTGCTCGCCGGGTCATGCACAACTCCCGCAGCAAGCGTATTGCCAATAATTGCCCTGCCCCAGCGAGAACCTGCAAGCACCTCCGCAGCGCGCGAACCGCACAGCGGCGAGCCAAGGCAAACCACGCGGCCCGGCGGAACCTCATGCTGCATCGCCAGCATGCGCAGCGCGACCACGCCGCCGAGACTGTGACCAACGAAATGCACGGCGGCGTGCCCGAAGGGCGTTGCAAAGTCGTAAAGCAGCGCGGCGTTTTCATCGAGCGTCGCCTTGACGGATGGATAGCTGTAGGTGTGGCACTCGAACCGTCCGTCATGTTCGAGGCGGCGCTTCAGCATCAGCATCTCTGCGCCTGGCATCCAGATGCCGTGCAACAGAATGACCGTCTGCGCCGTCACAGCTCGATCCTCAGGCTTTGCAGGGCTTCCCTGTTGGTCCAGGACCAGACCGCATCGACCGCGTTCGCAAGTGGCATCCAGCAATAGCCGGCATGCTCCGCGCGATCGATACGGATCGCTTCCGCGGACGCCAAACGGTAGCGCCATTCGTACTCGGTATTGTGGATATCGTCTGCCCCGTAACGGTGGCGCCAGCGCGGATCTATTTCAAAGATTCGCTTGTTGCCACTAAAGTACAACTCGCCTTCATTGGTAAACCCGGTTTCCTCCGTGAGCTCCCGACGCGCGGCGCGGCGGTGATCTTCGCCGGGCTCCAGACTGCCGGTGACCGATTGCCAGAATGCAAAGGGTTGATGTCGCTTTAGCAACAGCACGTCACCGCCCCCCGTGTAAACCAGCACGAGCACGGACTCAGGTCGGCGGTGTGTCGATGTGGCCGGCATGCTGCGATGTTACCGGAAAGAATATTGTGAGTACGTCATGTCATCGAACCCCGGGGCGAGTTGCCGCAGGGCTGGCAGGCTAAGCTTGCGCGTCGCAGCTCTCAGTCGCGACAGAAGCAAGCCGCTGCAAAGTAAATCGCGTTCCGAACTATGCTGCCAGCGACAACGTCAGGCCTTCTCGGCCTGCACTTTTCTGAGGCGAATGCCGGTTTCCTTCAATTGTTCCGCAGACACTTCTCCGGGCGCATTGGTCAGCGGGCAATGTGCCGACTGCGTTTTCGGGAAAGCGATTACGTCGCGAATGCTGTCGGCGCCGGCCATCAGCATGACGAGGCGATCGAGGCCGAACGCGATGCCGCCGTGCGGCGGGCAGCCGTACTGCAGTGCGCGCAGCAGGAAACCGAATTTCTCCTCTGCTTCATCGTCACTGATTGACAGCAGTTCGAACACCGCTGCCTGCATTGTCTGATCATGAATTCGGATCGAGCCACCGCCGACTTCGGAGCCATTCAGCACCATGTCGTGGGCACGTGACAGGATCTTCCCGGGGTTTGCTTTGAGTTTCGCCGGGTCGCTCGTACTGGGCGCAGTGAACGGGTGGTGCAGCGACGTCCAGCGACCCGTGGTCTTGTCTTTCTCGAACATCGGGAAGTCGACAACCCATAGCGGTGCCCAGCGATCACTCACGAGCTTCAGATCCTGCGCCACCTTGATGCGCAAGGCGCCGAGCGCGTCATTGACGACACTCGCTTTGTCCGCACCGAAGAAAATCAGGTCGCCGTCGGCCGCTTTGCTGCGCTCCATGATGCCGCTGACCGCGTCATCCGGCAGGAATTTCAGGATCGGCGACTGCAAACCGTCGCGACCGCCCTTCGCATCATTGACCTTGATATAGGCCAGTCCCTTCGCGCCGTACCGGCCGACAAAAGCGGTGTACTCGTCGATGTCTTTGCGACTTAAAGACGCGCCACCTGGCACGCACAGTGCCGCAACGCGACCCTCTTCATCCTTGGCTGGACCGGCAAACACTTTGAAATCGACGTCCTGCATCAGGTCTGCGACTTCAATAAGTTCGAGATCGATACGCAGGTCCGGCTTGTCGGATCCGAAGCGTTGCATCGCTTCCGCGTACGGCATGCGCGGGAACGGCGACGGTAATTCGATATCCATAACCTGCTTGAACAGATGCCGCGCCAGCTTTTCCATTGCGCCCATCACGTCGTTTTCGTCAACGAAGCTCATTTCGATATCGAGCTGCGTAAACTCCGGCTGGCGATCCGCGCGCAGGTCTTCATCACGGAAGCAGCGCACGATCTGGTAGTAACGATCCAGCCCGGACATCATCAGCAGCTGTTTGAAAATCTGCGGCGACTGCGGCAAGGCGAAAAACTTACCCGGGTGGGTGCGGCTCGGCACGATGTAATCACGCGCACCTTCCGGCGTGGCACGCGTCAGCATCGGCGTTTCGACGTCAACGAAACCGTCGTTATCCAGAAAGTCGCGCATTGCGCGCGTCACGCTGTGGCGCAGGCGCAGGTTCTTCATCATGCCGTCGCGACGCAAGTCCAGATAACGGTAGCGCAGGCGCAGCTCTTCGTTGGAGACTTCGTCGTGGTGGAACGGTGGGGTTTCGGAATCGTTGAGCGTCGTCAGCTCGAGTCCCAGCACTTCGATTTTGCCGGTTGTCATGTTTGGATTGATCGTGCCTTCCGGACGCGCACGAACCAGGCCTTTGACCTGCAGGACGTATTCGCCACGGATGCGCTCAGCCTCGGCGAACATTGCGGGCTTGTCCGGATCGAACACGACCTGCAATAAACCCTCGCGATCACGCAGATCCACGAAAATGACGCCGCCATGGTCGCGTCGCCGATGGACCCAGCCGGCTACGGTAACCTCCTGTCCGATCAGAGATTCGTCGACTTGTCCGCAATAGTGGCTTCGCATGATTTTTCCGGGAGATAGCGCAAAAAAAGAGGCCGAATGGTACGGCCTGACGGGCAGGTCTGCAAGGCTGGGCCGTGCAGGAAGTGGGGCAAAATCAGGGTTTTGGCGCGATCTCGGGCGGCGCTGTTGCCACTGGCCCGGCAGCGGGTTTTGGCGTCACGAGCGCCGGCCAGGGCGGCACCACCACGCCGAGCGAGATGATCATCTTCAGCGCCTGGTCCACCGACATGTCGAGCTCAATGACCTCCTCTTTGGCGATAGCGATGATGTAGCCGGAGGTGGGGTTTGGCGTCGTCGGCACGAAACAGCAAATCACGTCTTCGCCGGTGCGCTCCTGCACTTCACCGAGGCTGGTCGCGGTCTGGAAGGCTAAGCTATAGACGCCTGAGCGCGGGTATTCGATCAACAGCACTTTCTTGAATGACTGCCCGGAGTCCGAGAGCACGACCTCAGCAAAGCTCTTCGATGCCGCATAGATCGAACGCACGATCGGGATGCGTTTCAGGATTGATTCCCAAAGGCCCAGCATGCCGCGGCCGACGATATTTGCAGCAAGCAGCCCGGTGAAAAAGATGACCAGCACACTCAATAGCAGGCCGAAACCGGGAATGTCATAGCCAATCAGGGTTTCCGGCCGATACTGCTCCGGAATCAGGCCAAGCGTCTTGTCCATGATGCTGACGACAAAGCTCAGCAACAGGAACGTCACGGCCAGCGGCAGCCACACCAGCAGCCCGGCAATAAAATAGCGGCGGAAGTTTTTCATCGGGGCGAGTCTACCCGACAGGCGGCGATCAGTCTGTCTTGCTGTCTGCCTTGCTGCTGCTTGCAGCTGCCGGCGCCGGCGTTGCTTTTTTCTCGGGCTTGACGTCCTTGGCTTCCTTGCTGTCTTTGCCGTCGGCTTTGGCAGGCTCGCTGTCCGCCTTCAACACGTTGCGCTGGTTGTCTTTCTTGAAGTCCGTTTCGTACCAGCCCGCGCCTTTCAGGCGAAACCGCGGTGCCGAAATCAGGCGTCGCAATTCTGGCTTGCCACACTCCGGGCAGTCGAGGAGCGGATCCTCACTCATCTTCTGCAAGGCATCGAGCGTGTGCTCACAATTGCCGCACGCATACTCATAAATCGGCATGCATTATTCTCCGTTTGAATTTGCTGCGGCGCAGACGTGCGACCGCGCCGGCATTATAAAGTCATCAAGCCGCATTCTGGAATTCCAGCCCTTTGTCATCCACGCCGATTTCGATGGCATCACCGGGTTTGAAGCGTCCCTGCAGGATCTGCTGCGCCAGCGGATTCTCAACCTGCTGCTGAATCGCGCGTTTCAGGGGCCGCGCGCCGTACACCGGATCGAAGCCGGCGTCGGCGAGCCGGTCACGTGCGGCATCGGTCAGCGTGATACGCATATCGCGCTCCGCGAGCCGCTGGTGCAGGTAACCGAGCTGAATATCAACGATCTTGCGGATGTGTTCGCGGCTCAGCGGATGGAACACGACGACATCGTCAACGCGGTTGATGAACTCG
>JBATFU010000025.1:0-1758 GCA_049665065.1 Woeseia sp.
CATGCGGCCATCCAGCAGCGTCGTTTTCCAGCCAAACTCGTGATTGTTCACCCAGTCAGGCCGGTATTTCGGCAGCTGCTCCAGGCGGGCCCGGTTCACGCCGCCGGCGCGAAAGCCCTCAGAGTAAGTGGCGTAAACCATGACATCGTCATTGATGTGATAGTTGACCGTGCCTTTCCAGCTGTTGCCACTGCCCTTCGTCGAGTCGTCGAGGATGCGCGTGTCAAAGCAAGGGTATTGCGGAGTGCCGTTATCATCCAGAACGAATCGGCCGTTGGCATCGTAGAAGCCCGTGCACCAAAAGACGCCTCCGTTGTAGCCATACAGCCTGTTATCGTATTTGAAATGGCGGCCGCCGAGCGTAAGGCTCATCTTGTCCGTCACATCAAAACTGACTTCACCAAAAATGGCTTCGTCCCTGTCGGTGCGCACCTGGTAGGTCTGCCAGACCGTATGACCGTTCTGGATCACGGAAATAGCCGGATCCAATTCGGGCACGATCCATTGCAGGTCAAAGTCATGAACTTGCTTCTGCGAGAACAATCCGGCCACCCAGCGGAACGCGCCGTCACCATTCGACTGCACCCGCAACTCGTGGCTCAATCGCGTGAAGCGCTCTTTGCCATCGACGTATTGCGAGGGGTCCGCGCAACCGCCGAGGGCTGCGTACTGATAACAGGCGTAGCCGTAATAGGCGTAAACGTCTTCGAGGTACTCGGCGTAGCCGGTGTAGTCGTACAAACTGTCGACATTGCGATCCAGGGTCGACACCGCGTACACGATGTTCAACCTGTCGTCGAGAACATTGCCTTCGATGGTCGACATGGCCTGCAGCCAGTCTTCATCCTGGTCGTCCGGGAAGAAACGCACGACTTCGAGGTCACCGGAATCTTCGGGATCATGTGCCCACAGGCCGTGCGCTTCCTGTTGCTGGTACATGAGGCCCGGCGTGAAAGTCCAGTTGTCATTCAGGTCAATCTTGAGCAGCGCCCGCGCGCCGGTCGTTTCAACGTCGTTGAAATCTTTTTCGACCAATGCCGAGTTATCGACAGTGATGCCGCTTGCGGCATAGGTGATCGTGCCCGGCACATTGTCGATATAGCCGCCGGTGTATTCATGCCAGCCCACGAGACGTACCGCGGCCTTGTCATGGATCGGAATATTGAGCATGCCTTCCAGCGTGTAGCCCGTGTCGCCGCTTTTGACGGTATCCACACCGAGATCGTACGAGGACTGGAATTCTTCCAGGTTCGGCTTGTTGGTGATGATGCGCAGGGTACCGGCCTGGCTGCCCTGCCCATACAGCGTGCCTTGCGGCCCGGCCAGCGTTTCGATACGGGCGACGTCGTATATGTGCACGTCCAGAACCTGGTTGATCGTCGTAACCGGTTGCTCGTCGAGGTAGACGCCAACACTCGGCATGGAACCGGAATGAACGCCGTCGCCACCGCTCGAGATACCACGCATGTACAGGATGCCGTAACCGGGACCATTCGAGGTGTACGACACTGTGGGCAGGAATTCGATGTAGTCTTCAAAACCGTTGATGTTGAGTTGTTCGAGCTGCGTATTGCCGAGTACCTGTACGGATACCGCAACGTCCTGCAGATTTTCGGTGCGCTTTTGCGCAGTGACGGTAATTTCTTCGAGAATCTTGCCGTCGTCTTGCGCCATCGCCGGCGAGGCCGCAGCCGAAACAAGTACCGAGCCGGTCAGCGCTGCTGAAATGGCTCGCGCCAGTGGTTTGCGTTTGAAGGT
>JBATFU010000026.1:0-2948 GCA_049665065.1 Woeseia sp.
CTTGAAGACCTCGGCAACATCGCCGGGACCGCGCCCTTCTGCGATTTGTGCGATCTGAGCGCCGTTCGCGTTCAGCCCGAGCAAGTCGCCAACGGGTTCGCCATCGATATAGCCAGGACCGACGATATTAATGAGCAGCAATCCAACGAGTATCGCAGCGACTGTTGTCACGAGGTAGAACAACAAGGTTTTGCCGCCAAGTGCACCGAGATTTCCACCGGAGCCGATACCGGCAACGCCGACCGTAATCGACGAGAAAATCAACGGCACGATGATCATCTTCAGCGCATTGAGAAACATCGAACCGATATAGTCGAATACGCCAATCACGCTGACGCCGAAAATACTGGGGTCTTCGATGCCCTGGCCACGCAGGTAATTCACAGCGCCACCTGCAAAAACCGACAGGCCTATGGCTATAAGAATTTGCCAGTGAAGTGCGAGTTTCTTCATCGGTCCCCCCGGTTCGATTGGATCACCGCATTGATTGCGGACTCGACAGCCGCACGGATGTGTCGTGCAGGCCGCGAAGCAGCCTGCATGTTACACCAGTTCGCGCAGCGCCCGAGGTCGATTATTGATAGAGACTTTGCTGTTCGAGCGCTTCTTCGTTGCGGACAATGTCAGCCTGTCGTTCCAGTTCGAAAACCAGCGCGGCATAGTCAGCCTGACCGGCCTGCCCTGCGAGCTGCCGCTTGCCGGCGTCGCGTTGCTCGACCGGGATCGACTCCGGCCGGCCAGGGGCGTACGCGGTAACCGCGAATACGGCCTCGTCGCCATTCGCCATGCGTACGTTGCCAATGCGCGGCTGATCCGGCTTCGGCTTCTTGACCTGGAACACCGCTTGCCGCACGTTTCCGTCGATTTCGTTGTTATCGCGCGTCACGACGGTTGTCGATACGTTCGATGCGGCAACGGCTTCTGCAGCGGCCGCAAATTCCTGGCCATCGCGCAGCGCCGCCTGCAGATTCGCTGCTTTCTCAGCAATGATCTTCCGGGCGCGGTCTGACTTTATAGCGGCAACAATGCTGTCGCGAACATCTGTCAATGGGAGACGCTGCGCTGCCTGGTAGTTGGTTACCTGGACGGCAACAGCACGGTTCGCATCGAGTTCGATAATATCGCTGACGCGACGATCTTCCAGAAGTGATTCATCAAATATGGCGTTGATCGCTGCCTGATTGTTACCGAAGGGCTCTCCACCCGAGCGCGTAAAACCGGTCGCGGACTTGGCTGGCTCACCAATCGCAGCGGCAATGGTTTCAATGTCCGTCGCGTCGAATAAAGCGTCTGAGAGGGCGCGCTCTTTTTGCCGCCACAATTCTTCGACTTTGCGGCTGCGCAATTCCTGCTCAAGCTCAGCCTGCACCTGGCTCAGTGGCAAGGGTCCGCCGGCCTGGATCTTGTTCAGCTGCACGACGTGGAAACCGAAATCACTTTTTACCGGACCGGCGATCTCGCCTTCACGCAGTGAGTAAATCGAATCGCCCAATGCACCGGGCAATTGAGTCTGCAGCAACAGACCGAGATCACCACCCGCTTCTGCTGTACCGCTATCCGCCGAGTACTGGCGGGCGAGATCAGCGAACGGCTCGCCGGCTTTCGCGCGAGCAGTCAGCGCAGCTGCCTCTTCACGTGCGGCTTCCTCGTCGTCTGCGAACGGGATAAGAATATGACTCGCCTGGCGCTGCTCGTCCTGCACGTAACGGCTGCTGGACTCTTTGTAATATTCCTGCAATTCCTCCGCTGAGATCTGCACCTGGTTTGCGAGCGCGTCGCGGCGCACTTCAATGTAATTGAAATCCACCATTTCCGGTGCGAGGTAGGACTCGGGGTTTTCGTCGTACCAGGCCTGTACGTCTTCGTCACTGACTTCGATTGCGTCGGCGACACTCTGCAGATCAAAGGTTGCGATGGACACTTCGCGCTGCTCGCGAACAAGGTTCAGGAAGCGGCGATATTCGGCCGGGGTTACAAAAGCTGTTCCGCCAATGCCACGCTGTAACTGACCTTGCCGCAAACCGATGCGCTGATTTGCCTCAAACGCGACGGGATCGATGCCGCGCTCGGCGAGCCAGCCGTAGTACGCATCTTTCGAGAACTTGCCGTCCTGCGAAAATTCTGTCGCATTACGGATGAAATCCATAATCTGTTCGTCGCTGATCCGGAAATTCGCTTCGGTCAAATACTGATCAACAACGGTATCCCAGACGAGATTCTGCAAAACATTGTCTTTGAGCACGGCACGCAGGTTCGCGGGAAGTTCGGCACCGAAGTCGCCGTAGTTCGCGAGTTGCTGGCGGTAGGCGTTGTCAAAATCGAAAACGGAAATTTCTTCGCCGTTTACCTTCGCGGCATAGCTGTTGCCGATAAAGTTGTAGTTGATGCCGAAGAAGACAAAGGGCACGCAAAGCAGCGCCAGGATGGCAATGGCGAAGCCGCCGGTAAACCGGTCTCTGATGTTTTGCAGCATAGTGATTTATCGATTCGTTGGTTGGGGTGCCGAACGTAGCCTTGGCGGCTCGCCGGTTCGATGTCGAAGGGCGAAAAATGGCCCGGATTTAAGGCGGTGGATGATACTTGACCCGGACAGGCAGGCCAAGCTCTTGGGAAAATACCATGCCCGGCAATGGGATAAGGCCTGGTCTGAGCCCGTACCGGTATGGAGTCTTCTCGGGTCCGAGCCCCGTCCAAACGAGGTATCAAATAAAAAAGGGTCCCGTTGGGGACCCTTCTCTAATCGTGGCTACGTTACCGGGATTGACCGGCGACTGCGTCGCCGTCCCCTGCGGGGCGCTGCGCGTCCAAAACGGCAATCCTGCCGTTTTGTCAAACCCGATTGTTTGATTGTCGCGGGTTCGAGCCCCGTCCAAACGAGGTGAGAAATAAAAAAGGGTCCCGTCTGGGACCCTTCTCTAATCGTGGCGGAGTGGACGGGACTCGAACCC
>JBATFU010000027.1:0-13000 GCA_049665065.1 Woeseia sp.
TGGCGTCTTGCTGCTTGAACACGGCGCGACACAGCAGGCCGAAGTCGCAAACATTTTGCGTGAGCATGGCTGGCTCGAGATTCGTTGCGTCAATGACTATGCCGGACTGCCACGCGTCACGCTGGCACGACGCCCCGGATGAACGGAACTGTCCGGCGTTTCAGGGCTCATAACTACAGGTTTCTGCCGGAGTAAAATCATGCACATTTTTCTGATCGCGATGCTGTTGCTGCTCACGGCTCCGCTGCAGGCTGAAGAAAACACCTCCAGTGACGACGCGCTGGCTATCGCTGTCGCACAGTTGCGTGACAGCATTGGCCAGTGGCAGGTTGTAACCGAGTTTCTCAATGAGGACGGCTCGATCGCGCGCAGCGTCGCTGGTAACTACGAATTTGCCTGGGTGCTGGAAGACCGCATCGCGTCAGGTGTCAGCAGCCTTCCGGCGCTGGACATGACGTCTGCGATACTTTTCTATGTCAACGAAGCCGACAAGAAGATCGAAATGGTATCGGTCGGGCGTGATGGCAAACTGTGGATCATGAACGGCCCGCTCGATGGAGAAACCCGCCACTCGCAGGAATTCGACACGGCGGACGGTGGCAAGGCACAACTGCGCTTCACCCGCTACAATGTGGCGCCGGCGCGTTTCGAGTCGCGCATGGAATACACGACTGACGGCGGCGAGACCTGGTTACCGGGCAATCACCAGGTATTCTCACGTCGCGCAATACCCGAACAATAATCACAGGACCTCACAATGCTCACAATCTGCACCAGCCACGGCGACATCGTTATCGAACTATTTGAAGAGACCGCACCGATATCCTGTGCCAATTTTCGACGCTATGTCGAAGAAGGCTTTTATGACGACACGGTATTTCACCGCGTCATTCCGAACTTCATGATCCAGGGCGGTGGCATGGCGGCCGACCTGGCGCGCAAGGACACGCACGTCGCCATCAAAAACGAGGCAAACAACGGCGAGAAAAACCTGCGTGGCACGCTTGCAATGGCGCGCACCAATACCGTGGATAGCGCGACCTCGCAGTTCTTCATCAACCTGAAAGACAACGACTTCCTGAACCACAGCAAACGCGACTTTGGCTACGCCGTGTTTGGCAAGGTGACAGGTGGCATGGATGTCGTCGATGCAATAGCGGCCGTCAAGACCGGCTCGCAGGGTGGCCACCAGGATGTGCCCGTCGAGCCCGTCACGATTACCGCGGTACGCCTCAACAACTAGAACTTCGTCGCGCATGCCGCTGGCCTGCGAAAACCCGTTCGCAAGTCAGCGGCAGCGGTTATGCCGGCCTTCCTTCAGGCGGCGTCGGCCTTTGACGGTTCATAGCCGAGATTCGGCGCCAGCCAGCGTTCAACTTCCGCCACGTCCCAGCCTTTGCGTTGCGCGACAGACTCGACCTGATCGCGATCGATCTGGCCAACGGCGAAATAGCGCGACTCCGGGTGCGAGAAATAAAACCCGCTGACGGCGGCCGTCGGGTACATCGCAAAAGATTCGGTAAGGCGCAATCCGATGGACTTCTCCACGTCGAGCAGCTGCCACAGCTTCGCCTTTTCTGTGTGATCGGGGCACGCGGGATAACCCGGTGCGGGACGGATGCCGCGGTATTTTTCGGCAATCAGCTCCTCGTTGCGCAATGCTTCGTCGGGAGCGTATGCCCACCATTCCCGCCGCACTCTCTGGTGCAAATACTCCGCCCCGGCTTCTGCGAGCCTGTCTGCAAGCGCTTTCAGAATGATGCTCGAATAGTCATCGTGCTCTGCCTCAAAGCGCTGCACATGTTCATCAATACCGATACCGGCCGTTACCGCAAACGCGCCGAGGTGATCAAGCAAACCGCTATCGACAGGCGCCACGAAATCTGCGAGGCAGTCATTCGGTTTGCCGCGCGGCTTCGTCTTTTGCTGACGCAGCTGGCACAAGCGCATGAACGGATCCTGCTGCGCGTTGCGATAGAGCTGAATGTCGTCGTGATCAATCGTGTTCGCCGGGAAAAACCCGACGACTGCGCGCGCGGTTAGCCAGCGTTCGTCAATGATGCGCTGGAGCATGATCCTGGCATCGGCATACAGGGCGCTGGCGGCCTCGCCGCGCACTGCGTCGCTCAGGATGGCAGGGAACTTCCCGAAAAACTCCCAGGCGTTGAAGAACGGCATCCAGTCGATGAAGTCGGCGAGCGTCTTCAGGTCGATGTCCTCAAGTACCTGCGTCCCGGTGAAAGTCGGCACGGGTGGTTGATACGCCTGCCAGTCGCCGCGGAAGCGGTTCTCGCGCGCCGCATTGAGCGACAGTTGCGGCGCCTGGCGACGGTTGCCCGCGTGGCGTTCGCGACGTTTCGCGTTGTCGTCGCGCACCTTCTGCACGAGTTCGTCGCGACTGCCCTGTTCGACCAGCGCCTGCGCGATACCGACCGAGCGCGATGCGTCCTTCACATAAATCACCGGCCCTTCGTAATTTGGCTCAATCTTGACGGCCGTGTGTGCCGGCGATGTCGTCGCGCCGCCGATCAATAGCGGCAAGGTGAATTTCTGACGCTGCATTTCACGTGCCACGTTAACCATCTCATCGAGCGACGGCGTGATCAGGCCGGATAGCCCGATGATTTGCACGTTCTCGCGCCGTGCGGTCTCAAGAATCTTTTCACAGGACACCATCACGCCAAGATCAATCACCTCGAAGTTATTGCATTGCAGGACGACACCGACGATGTTCTTGCCGATGTCATGCACGTCACCCTTGACCGTCGCCATGATGATCTTGCCGTTCGTCTCGCGTGCGCCGCCCTTTTCTTCTTCGATGAACGGCACAAGGTGGCCGACCGCTTTTTTCATGACGCGCGCCGATTTCACAACCTGCGGCAGGAACATCTTGCCCTCGCCAAACAAATCCCCGACAACGTTCATGCCGGCCATTAGCGGGCCTTCGATGACATCGAGCGGCCGCACGGCTGCAAGTCGCGCCTCTTCAGTGTCGGCAATCACAAACTCATCGATGCCTTTGACGAGCGCGTGTTCGAGTCGCTTGTCGACGGGCAGTTCGCGCCAGCTCAGGTCCAGCGCGTCGCGCTTGATGCCGGACGCCTGGCCGCGATAGCTCTCGGCGATCTCCAGCAGGCGCTCCGTCCCTTCCGGATGTCGATTGAGCACGACATCTTCAACCGCATCGCGCAGCTTTTTCGGCAGGTCTTCGTAGATTGCGAGCTGCCCGGCGTTAACGATGCCCATATCGAGGCCCGCCTTGATGGCGTGATACAGGAACACTGAGTGAATCGCTTCACGCACGATGTTGTTGCCGCGGAACGAGAACGAAACATTGCTGACGCCGCCGCTGACGAGCGCATGCGGCAGCTTCTTCTTGATCTGCCGAGTTGCCTCGATGAAGTCGAGGCCATAGCTGTTGTGTTCTTCGATTCCGGTCGCAATTGCGAAGATGTTCGGGTCGAAAATAATGTCGGCCGGATTAAAGCCAACCTTCTCGGTTAATATTTTGTAGCTGCGCTCGCAAATGCCTACCTTGCGCTCGATGGTATCGGCCTGGCCTTTCTCGTCGAAGGCCATCACGACGACGGCAGCGCCATAGTCGCGCACCAGCTCCGCCTGCGCGATAAATGCTTCCTCGCCTTCTTTCATGCTGATCGAGTTGACGACGCCTTTGCCCTGCACACAGCGCAGGCCCGCCTCGATGACGGACCACTTCGACGAATCGATCATGATCGGCACACGCGACACGTCGGGCTCTGAAGCAATCAGGTCGAGATAGGTAACCATCGCACGCTCGGAATCGAGCATGCCCTCGTCCATGTTGATGTCGATAATCTGCGCACCGTTGTCGACCTGCTGCCGTGCAATCTGCAGCGCTGCGTTGTAGTCGTCCGCTTCGATCAGGCGGCGAAAGTGCGCCGACCCGGTGACGTTGCTGCGTTCGCCAACGTTGACGAAAAGGTCGTCGGGGCCGATAGACACAGGCTCGAGGCCCGCGAGCCGGCAGCGCACCGGGATGGTTGGAATCTTGCGTGGCTTCGCACCGTCAACAACGTCGCGCAGCGCGGCGATGTGCGCAGGCGTCGTTCCGCAGCAGCCACCGACCAGATTGACGAGACCGGATTCGACAAACTCTGCGATTACTGCCGCCATGTCTTCTGCAGATTCGTCGTACTCGCCGAACTCGTTCGGCAGGCCAGCGTTTGGATGCGCGCTGACGCCGGTATCGGCGACGCGCGCGAGTTCCGCAATGTACGGCCGCATGTCATCCGCGCCTAACGCGCAGTTCAGGCC
Source organism: Woeseia sp. (assembly GCA_049665065.1). GTDB lineage: Bacteria > Pseudomonadota > Gammaproteobacteria > Steroidobacterales > Woeseiaceae > Woeseia. The sequence continues at coordinate 4,297 of JBATFU010000027.1, forward strand.
GATCATGAACGGGTCCGCATGTCGCACCGAGTTCCAGAATGCTTCGGTCGTTTGTCCGGACAGGGTGCGTCCTGAGGCGTCGGTGATCGTGCCAGAAATCATGATCGGCAAGCTCTCGCCTGTCTCGCGGAACAAGCGGCGCAGCGCAAAGATGGCCGCCTTGGCGTTGAGCGTGTCGAATATCGTTTCGATCATCAGAAAATCGGCACCGCCAGCGATCAGGGCCTCGGCGGCCTCGCGATACGTAGCAGCGAGCTCGGCAAAACGAATATTCCGATAGCCGGGATCGTTGACGTCAGGCGAAATGGACGCGGTCCGGTTGGTGGGTCCGAGTACGCCGGCGACGAAGCGCGCGCGGCCATCTTTAGCCTGGTACTCGTCGGCACAGGCTCGCGCCAGGCGCGCAGCAGCAAGATTGAGCTCTGCGACTTTCGACTCCATGCCGTAATCCGCCATGGACGGCGCATTGGAGTTAAAAGTATTCGTCTCTATGATGTCCGCGCCGGCGGCGAGAAACTCGCCGTGGATCTTGCGGATCACATCAGGCTGCGTCAGCGTCAGCAGGTCGTTGTTGCCCTTGAGGTCGCGATGCCAGTCTTTGAACTCCTTGCCACGAAAGTCCTCTTCCGCAAGGCCGAATTGCTGAATCATCGTACCCATCGCGCCATCGAGCAGCAGGATGCGTTTTTTCAGCGAGCCGTGCAGCGCCGCGGTGCGTTCTTTTCTGTCCATGATATTCCTCAGGCGGCCGCTTGCCGCGGACGCACGCCCATCGCGTGACAAATCGCAAAGGTCAGCTCCGAGCGATTCAAAGTGTAGAAATGAAACTCCTCGATGCCTTCGCGCTGCAGCAGGCGCACCTGTTCGATCGCAACACTGGCTGCGATCATCTGGCGCGTTTCGGCGTCATCTTCGAGACCCGCGAAACGCTCGTGCAGCCAGTCCGGTACGCTCGCACCGCACTGTTCAGCGAAACGTTGCAGCTGTGGAAAGCGCGTAATCGGCAATATGCCCGGCACCAGTTGTGAATCGATGTTCGCAGCCGCACAGCGATCGCGGAAATGCAGGTAGCGATCCACGTCGAAGAAAAACTGGGTGATCGCGCGTGATGCGCCGGCATCCAGTTTGCGCTTAAGGTTGTCGAGATCGAACGCGGCATCGGGCGCCTCGGGATGCACTTCGGGATAGGCAGCGACGGACACATCGAAGTCGGCGACACGTTTCAGGCCGGCGACGAGGTCAGCGGCGTAGGCGTAGCCATCGGCTCGCGGCTGGTATTCCTTGACGTCTTTCGGCGGATCGCCACGCAGCGCCACCAGATGCCGCACACCCATGTCCCAGTACTCGCGCGCAATCTCGTCAATTTCAGCGCGGCTTGCACCGACACAGGTCAAGTGCGGTGCCGCCGTCAGCTCGGTATCGGAAAGAATGCGCGCGACGGCAGTGTGCGTGCGCTCGCGCGTTGACCCGTCCGCGCCATAGGTAACGGAAACGAAATCTGGCGACAACACCGCCAGTCGCTTGATCGATTCCCACAGCGTCTGCTCCATTTTTTCGCTGTTCGGCGGAAAAAATTCGAAGGAAACGCGCGGCAGGCCATTGCTTTTTGGTTCGTTGTTCATCGGTACTGCCTGTTAGTGAATTAAATGATCGCCGGCTTACGCAGCAGCGGACGTTGAGACGGCGGGTCGTGCTTCCGCCAGTAGCCAAACCGGGTTCTTCTGCGGTGCAAGTCGCGCTGGCTTTAAGCGCAAGCCTGCATCGTGGCTCCATGCGGCCAGCTGCCCGCGCAGCACTGCGAGGTCGGTGCCCGCCACTTTTTGCAGCAGCAGCAATCGGCCGCCGGCGCGGAGCACGCGCTGCGCTTCAAGCAATACATCGACGGGACGCGCTGCTGTAGCAAGCACGTCATCAAGAATGATCGTGTCGAATTCGTTGCTGCCGAACGGCAGGCAATACATGTCGCCATTGCGCAGACTGCAGTTGTCGAGTCCTGCGAGGAGCAACTCGCTGCGCGCGAGATCGCGTGCATCGGCATCGATATCGACGCCAACCGCGCGATTCGCGCGACTCGACAACAGTTTGAGCAGGCGACCACGACCGCAACCGATATCCAGCAGATCGCCGACCGGTTGCGTAACCGTCAGGTCGAGAATGGCACGGTGGAGCAGCCGCTCCTCTGCATCGGCCGGCAGGCTCGCCGCACGCGGTGCCGGCGCGGCGATCCCGCGCAGCTGCCGCAGGCGGCGCGCGTCTGCATCGAACTGCGGCTCATTCAGCGGCAGCATGGCGAGCAGCTGTTGCAGTTCTGCCGTCAGCCCCTGGCCGGACGGCCAGCGATAAAAAACGCGCTGGCCATCGCGAAAGCGCTGCAGCATGCCGGTGTCGCACAGCACCTTGAGCTGCTGCGACACGCGCGGCTGGCTGATCCCGAGTACCGCCGTCAGCTCCGAGACGCTGCACTCGCCCCGCTGGCACAGGGCCAGCAAGCGCAGCCTCGTGGCGTCCGCAGCGGCTTTCAGGCGATTGATCAGTAACTGGCTGTCAGGCGACATAATAAAGATATAAGAATTAATTAATATCTAAAGAATGCCGGCAGTCTAGCACAAGCCGGGGCAGGGCAAAACGGACTGGTTGGTGTTTTAGTGCAAGCGGCTCGAAGTCTGGCCAGGGGGCGGCGCAAACAGCCGCTTCACGTCGACTTCGTCGAAGCTGCGGGTGCGGCCGCAGTATTCGCAGGTGACATCGATACGGCCCAGCGTGCCGAGCGCCTCCTCTGCCTCAGCCGCGCCCAGCATGCGCAGGACGTCCTCTGTGCGCTGCTGGGAACAGCGGCAATGGAACACCGCGGCACGCCCCTCGAGGACGCGCAGGTCGTCCTCCGCAAAAATCCTGGCAAGCAGTTCGATCGCGGCACCCTCGCTCAGGTCTTCCGGCCGCAGTGTGGCTGCGAGCAGGCCGAGCCGGCGCCAGTCATCGTCGTCGAGTTCACCGCCATGCGGCATGCGCTGCAGCAACAGGCCGCCAGCCACGTGTTGCTTACCAACCAGCGCCAGGTGCGTCGGCACCTGCGCGGAGCGGTCGTAGTAATGCTCAAGACTCTCCGCAAGCGAGTTGCCGCACACTTCAACAATCCCCTGGTAGGGCCGCTCCAAAGCCTCGCCATCAACGGTGATGGCGCATTGCGCCTTTGCGACGAGCTCTGCATACGGCAGCTCGCCGCCGGGCAGGTCGGCGCGCGCCATGCCGCGCAGCTCAAGTTCACTCGTGCACTGCATGACCAGCATCGTCAGTGGCCCCGAGCCGGTAATTTGCAGCGTAATCTGGCCATCAAATTTCAGGCTCTGGGCAATCAGCGTGCTCGCCGCGGCCGCGTGACCCAGCACTTCGAGAACCGGACCCTCGTACTGATGGCCGAGTTGCATACGCTGCCAGGACGATTTCAGCTGCACGAGCGCGCCGCGCACCGGCAGCGACTCGAAGATGAAGGGAATGACCTTGTCCGATTCCGGCATATCAGCCCGCCACTGCGCGTCAGCTTTCGCGCAGCTTGCGCAACAACGATTCGTTGACCTGTGCAGGATTGGCCTTGCCGCGTGACGCTTGCATCACCTGGCCAACGAGGTAGCCCAGGATTTTTTCCTTGCCGGCCCGGAAGTCAGCAACCTGCTCCGGGTTCGCGGCAATCACGTCCACGACAATCTTGTCGATGGCAGAGGAATCGGTGATTTGCTTGAGCCCGCGCGCGGCGATGACGGCATCGGCATCGCCCTCGCCCTGCCACATTGCATCGAACACCTCTTTCGCAATCTTGCCGGAGATTGTGTTGTCGCTGATGCGTTGCAGCAGACCGCCAAGCGCCGCTGCCGTGACGCGCGATTCTTCTATATCAAGACTGTCGCGATTCAGCGCGGCAGACAAATCGCCGAGGACCCAGTTGGCCGCCTGGCGTGGATCCTTGCCGGCGGCGGCTGCAGCTTCGAAGTAGTCGGCCAGTGCACGGCTTTGGGTCAGCACATCGGCATCATCAGGCTTGATTTTATGGTCCTCGATAAAGCGTTCGCGTTTCGCCTGCGGCAGTTCCGGCAGCGATGCGCGCACTTCTTCGATAAAGGCCGGCTCAATCTCGACCGGTAACAGGTCCGGATCCGGGAAGTAGCGGTAATCGTTGGCCTCTTCCTTGCTGCGCATGGGGCGCGTTTCATCACGATCGGAATCGTAAAGACGCGTTTCCTGCACGATGCTGCCGCCGTCCTCGAGCACCTCAATCTGCCGCTCGATCTCAAAATTAATGGCCTTCTCGACGAAGCGAAACGAATTCAGGTTCTTCAGCTCGGTGCGCGTGCCCAGCTCCTGCTGGCCGCGCGGCCGCACAGAGACGTTGGCGTCGCAGCGAAACGAGCCTTCCTGCATGTTGCCATCAGAGATTTCGAGATAGCGCACGATCGAATGAATCTTGCGCATGTAGGCAACCGCTTCTTTCGCAGAGCGCAGGTCCGGCTCCGAGACGATCTCCAGCAGAGGCGTGCCGGCACGGTTTAAGTCGATGCCGGAGAACTCGCCAAGCCCCTCGTGAATCGACTTGCCGGCATCTTCTTCAAGGTGTGCGCGGGTGATGCCAATGCGCTTTTCTTCGCCATTGTCGCCGGTGATCAGAAGCTCGCCCGCTTCGACGATAGGCAATTCGTACTGGCTGATCTGGTAGCCCTTCGGCAAATCCGGATAGAAGTAATTCTTGCGCGCGAACACGGAGCGCGGCGCGATCCGCGCGTTCACGGCGAGGCCGAACTTGCAGGCCATGCGCACGACTTCCTTGTTAAGCACGGGCAAGACACCCGGGTAACCGAGATCAATAAGGCAGGCCTGGGTATTCGGCTCGGCACCATAGGCCGTTGCCGCACCCGAGAAAATTTTGCTGCGCGTTGCCAGCTGCGTGTGGACCTCGAGCCCGATCACGACTTCCCACGCGCCGCTCACCGGTAGGCCTCCGGGCACTGCCTGTGCCAGTCGGTATCGGCCTGGTAGCGATGTGCGCAATTCAGCAGGCTTTCCTCACCGAAATGCGGTCCCACGAGATGCAGCCCGACCGGCAGTTTGTCGACGAAACCGCAGGGGAGCGACATCGCGGGCAATCCGGCGAGGTTGGCGCCGATGGTGTAAATATCGTTCAGGTACATCGTGATCGGGTCGTCGGTCTTGTCGCCGAGGGCAAACGCTGGGGTTGGCGTCGTCGGCCCGGCGATCAGGTCAACGTCTGCAAAGGCCTTGCGAAAATCGTCTGCAATCAACTGCCGTACTTTTTGGGCCTTCAGGTAGTACGCATCGTAGTAGCCGGCCGATAACACGTAAGTACCGGTCAGGATGCGCCGCTGCACTTCTGCACCAAACCCTTCCCCGCGGCTGCGACAGTAGAGATCGAACAGGTCTTTCGCGTCGTTGACGCGATGACCGAAGCGTACGCCGTCAAAGCGCGACAGGTTGGATGAACATTCCGCCGGTGCAACGACGTAATACGTGGGTACCGACAGCTCGAGATTGGGCAGATCGACCTCGCGCGTCTCGGCGCCCTGCCCCCTGAGCACTTCGATCGCTGCTTTGACCCGCGCCCCGGTTTGTTCTTCAAGCCCGGCATCGAAATGCTGCCGCACGATGCCAATACGCAGACCTTTGAGCGGCTTGTTCAGGCCCGCGAGGTAGTCAGGCACCGGCTGGTCGACAGAGGTCGAATCGCGCTCGTCGAAACCGGCCATAACCTGCATAAGCAGTGCCGCGTCCTCGGCGCTGCGCGTAATCACGCCCGCCTGGTCGAGGCTGGAAGCAAACGCGATCATCCCGAAGCGTGAAACACGGCCATACGTGGGCTTTAGACCAACTGTGCCGGTCAGCGCCGCTGGCTGGCGGATCGAGCCACCCGTATCCGTGCCGGTTGCGGCAGGCGACATCCGAGCAGCCACGACCGCCGCGGAGCCGCCGGACGAGCCGCCGGGCGAGAGCTTGTGATCCCAGGGATTGCGCACCGGGCCGAAATAACTCGTTTCATTGGATGAGCCCATCGCAAACTCGTCCATATTCGATTTGCCAAGCATGACGACGCCGGCATTGGCGAGTCGCTCTACCACGGTGGCGTCATACGGGGAGACAAAATTTTCGAGCATGCGCGAACCGCAGGTCGTGCGGATGCCGCGCGTGCAGAAAATATCCTTGTGAACGATTGGCAAACCGGACAATGCCCCGACTTTGCCTTCGGCGCGATGCCGATCAGCGCGATCCGCCGCTGCCAGCGCCTGGTCGCCGGTCACGGTAAGCAGCGCATTCAGCGCGCCGTCCAGCGTCGAGATTCGCTCAAGCAGGCTCTCTGTCAGCTCACGCGCCGTGAAATCGCCTGCTTTGAGGCCCTGCGCCAGCTCGCTGAGCGTGAACGCATGTAACTCGTGCAAACTGCTCATGTTTATTCGATGACTTTCGGTACGAGATACAAACCGTCGCGCACGGCTGGCGCATTGGCCTGCTGGATGGCATCGCGCTCGTTGCGCTCGGTGATCGCGTCCGGACGCAGGCGCTGGCCCTGGTTGAGCGGGTGGGCCATTGGAATGACGTCGTCTGTTGCCGCCGCCTGCAGCTGGTCCACAAAATCGACGATTCGCGAGAGTTTGGCGGCAACATCGTCCGATTCGTTGTCCGCGATGCTGAGTCGCGCCAGCGTCGCGATGTGCCGAACCTGATCTTTGCTGAGTGACACCTTAAGTAACCTCGGGGAACGCCGTATTCACGATTGGCCTGATCGAGCGGCGCGAATAATACACGGCGCCTTGCTCAATGTCCTGCGCATTGCTAGATTAGCCCGGATATCACTCGCGGGACCCTCCCCCAGCATGCTAAAGAATATTCTAGGTTATTTCTCGAACGATTTGTCTATCGATCTCGGGACTGCCAACACGCTCATCTATTCCCGCGGCCACGGCATTGTGCTGAACGAACCGTCGGTCGTCGCCATTCGTGAAGACAGCGGACGCGGCGGTCGCGTCGTGGAGGCCGTCGGCATGGAAGCGAAAAACATGCTTGGCCGTACACCGGGCAATATCACTGCGATCCGCCCGTTGAAAGACGGTGTTATTGCAGACTTCACCGTTACCGAAAAAATGCTGCAGCATTTTATTCGCAAGGCGCACGGCACGCGTTACTTCCGACCCAGTCCGCGCGTGCTGATTTGCGTGCCTTACGGCTCCACCCAGGTTGAACGTCGTGCGATTCGCGAATCTGCCGAAGGTGCGGGCGCGCGCAAAGTACATTTGATTCCGGAACCGATGGCAGCAGCAATCGGTGCCGGCATGCCGGTTCACGAAGCACGCGGTTCTATGGTTCTCGATATCGGTGGCGGCACTTCCGAAGTTGCTGTCATCTCGCTGAACGGAATTGTTTACGCCGCGTCAGTGCGCATCGGCGGCGATCGTTTCGACGAAGCGATTACAAACTACGTGCGTCGCAACTACGGCATCCTGATTGGCGAAGCGACTGCGGAACGCATCAAGCATGAAATTGGCTCTGCATTCCCGGGCCAGGAAGTGATGGAAATTTCTGTGAAGGGTCGCAACCTGTCAGAAGGTGTACCGCGCAGCTTCACACTTAACAGCAACGAAATTCTCGAAGCGCTGCAGGAACCGCTGCAGGGTATCGTCGGCGCAGTAAAAGAAGCCCTTGAACAAACACCGCCGGAACTCGGTGCGGATGTCGCCGAGCGCGGCATCGTTTTGACAGGTGGCGGCGCGATGCTGCGTGAACTGGACAAGCTGCTGATGGAAGAAACCGGCTTGCCCGTTGTCATTGCTGACGATCCGCTGACCTGCGTTGCACGTGGTGGTGGCCGTGTCATCGAACTGATCGACGAACACGGCCCGGCCGTTTTTGGCCTGGAATAACGCGGCTCTCGACGTGACAGGCTGCGCCGTCTACGTCGTGCAGCGATTCCTGTGGCAGTTGTCGACCTGAGCTCACAGGGAAAGCGCTGATGGCTCACGCCCGCTCCCCCACCCAACATCATTCCAGCAAGAGCCCCGCGCTCGGCCTGCGCTGGCTGTTGCTCGCCGGCCTTAGCATTCTGTTAATGGTGCTCGATCAGCAACAGCATCACCTTGACAACGTACGCAAGGCAATCGGCGCAACCGTTTATCCATTGCGCGTTATCGTCGATGCGCCCGTGTCGCTCTGGCAGTGGCTGCAAACCACAACCACGAGCCGCGGCGACCTGTTGCAGGAAAACAATCGACTGCAATCGGAGCGACTGCTGACCTATGCACGACTGCAGCGCTACGCCGCACTCGAGGCGGAGAACGCCAGACTGCGGGCGATGCTGGAAGCGACCGCGCGCGTAACCGATCGCGTGCGCGTCGCGGAAATCATGTCGGTCAGCGCGAATCCTTACCGACATTCCATCGTGATCGACAAGGGTCAGTATGACGACGTGTACGACGGGCAGGCACTTGTCGATGCGGACGGCGTTGTCGGCCAGGTAATCGAAGCAGGGCTGATGAGTTCGCAGGCTTTGCTGATTAGCGATCCTGATCACGCGCTGCCAGTCGAGGTGAATCGCAATGGCTTGCGCACCATCGCGTTCGGCACTGGCGAGTACGACCGCCTCGATCTGCAATACCTGCCGAATAATGCAGACGTCGAAGTTGGCGACCTGTTAGTGACGTCCGGGCTGGGC
>JBATFU010000028.1:0-12985 GCA_049665065.1 Woeseia sp.
GGCGGGTAGTGATACGCCGTGCGTTCATATTCGTCGGTCGCAGCCGCAAAATCGCCGCTCTCAAACAGGATTTCTGCAAGCAGGAAGTTGGTGTTTGCGCTGTCCGACGCATCCGGAAAGTATTCGAGAAACTTGCGATACCAGCGCGCCGCCTGCTGGTAGTCGGCAATCTTGCCGTCACGCTGGGCTTCCGAGTGATAGTACTGCGCAAGATCTGTCAGATTCGCCTGCAATTGCGCAATGACGTCCTCGTTGCCGGCGCGCGGATTGCGCTGCCAGAACGGTTGCTCCAGCCCGTAGCGCTCGACGAAATGCTGTTTGGCCTGCAGCACCAGCGCCGCGAAACCACCCTGCTTGTAGGCCTCGATGGCGGCTACCTGCAGCAGCGGTGCCTGCGGATGCGCGGGATCGAGTGCAACGAAAGCTTCGTAGGTCTTTGCGGCATCGACGAAACGCTCTTTCTCGAGGTACAGGTCGCCCAGATTGCGGTAGATCAGGTGGCTGTAAGCAGGCAGCGGCCGGCCGTCGAAATACTCGGCAATACTGGCTGCGCCGTCCATGTAGGAAAACGTGATCGACAGTACGCGGAACGTGTCCTCGACAAGTTCGCGGGTTGCGCGACCGAGCGCGTCAAGTGGCTCGCCACTCGCCAGCAGGTCAACTCCCTGCAGCTTGCGATCGAGCAACGTGAAAAACGGCACGAAGCTCGCCTCGTGTTCCGCGAGTTTGAATTGCGACCAGCCGAGCTTGTACAGGGATTGTTCGTAGAAGCGCGAACCATCGCCGCTATCGACGACGTATTGATAGGCCGCCTCCGCATCGAAATAATTCTTGCGCAGGAACAGCATCTCGCCGCGCCGAAATTCGATCTCATCGCGTCTTGCCGTTGCCGGATAGCGCCCCACCAGTTCGTTGAGCGTTGCCAGTGCCTCGTCAGTCTGTCCTGCAACTTCGTAGGCGCGTGCCAGCTGGTACAGCACCGTGTCATTGCGCCGGTAGTCCGGATAGGTCTCGAGCAGGGTCTTGAACAAGGAGACCGAACTTTCAAAGCCGCCACCGCGCAGCTGATCAACATTTTGCGTCAGTTGTTCGGCCTCGGTTGATTCAAGCTCGAGATCCGCGAGCCGGCGCATTGCCTCGGCGCGCAGCTCAGGGTCGTCGGACACGAGGTCGAGAAACGCCCGGTAGTTGTCACGCGCCTTGTAATTGCTATCGGCAATTGCGCGTCCGGGGCGGACGTCAACGCTGCGCTTGTTCAGGCTCTTGATTGTCGGTGGCTTCTTTTGCGCGAACGACGTTTGCGGTCCTGCAACGAGCAGTAAACCCAGCAGCAGAATAAAGCTGACGCGGATCAAGGCGCTGGCTCGGCTATCGACGAAAGGTCATAAATGGCCGCGAGCGCAAAGCGCGCCTGGACTGAATAGGTTTGCAGACGCGTTTGTTGTTCGCGCATCGCGCCAATTGCTATCGACTGCAGGTAAGCGCGCTGGCGATCCATGACGGCACCAACCTCGGTACGCAGATTGTCAATACGCGGCCGCAGTACAGTGATGCGACCGTCAAACTCTGCGAACGTTTGCGGCTCGTTACGCAGCGAATCATCTACCTCGCGGCGCGAACGTTGCGTATCCACCAGCGCTTCCCCGCTCAGGCGCACATCGCGGCGCGCGCGCCACAGCCTTTCTTTGAATTCCTGATCGAGCTGCCACTGCAAAACGCCTTTCATCAGGCGCACCTTGCGGCGCAGATCTTCCGCCTCAGGCAGGTCGGCCCTGAGCGCTGGCTGTGCCTCCAGCGCGGATATTTCGTCCCAGAGCCTGAATTCCTCCGTCGTCGCCAGCGCCAGTGAGTCCCGGTTTTGTTCGATGCCGTCGAGGCGCGCGTCGAAGCCGAGCTTGCGGTCGATCAGCTCTTCGAGGTCTGCACGGGCCAGGTTTTCCTGCACTCGCGGCAGGCGTGTCGCAAAGGCCTGTTCGCGGGTGTCCAGCATGTTGCTGAATACGGCGACGCTGGAACTCCAGTCTTCAAGATTGCGCGCGAGGTAGTCAAGATCACGGTAATTCTTCAGACCTTCCTGAAATTCGTGACTGGCGAGCAGGTGATACAGATAGCGTGCCTCCATGCCTTCCGGCAGCTCCCTGAGCTGCCAGTGCCAGCCGGTCGACCCCTGTGCGTTGTCGACGAGCAGCTTGCTGAGCAGCTCGCCTTGTTGCAGCGCATTGATCGTGCGCTCGATACGTCCACTCTCTTCCGCTAATGCTTCGATTGCATCGAGATAGTGATCGGCCGCCTGGCTGATTGAATCGAGTTTTGCCAGTGCATAAGGCACCGCCAGCATTGCTTCCTGTACCGCCGGGTCCAGCAGGTCGCGGCCGCGCAGCTCCATCCAGGGCACGAGTGCCGCCTCATAGCGTTCGCGCTCGGCGTCCGCCCAACCGGCGCCCAGTAACGCCTTGTTTGAAAACGGGCCGTCAAGCCGGACGCGCTGCAACGGCTCCCGCGCCTTGCGCGCTTCGCCGCCCTGCAGGTACGCGTAGCCGAGCGCCAGGTTGGCGCGATCGCGGAGCGCCGCGAGTTCATCGGTCCAGGGATCAATGCGGCCAAGATCATTCAGGATCTCTTCCGCCTGCGCGGTCTGGCCGCTCTTCACGAGGGCGACGCCGAGATTAAAGCGTGCGTAGCTGCCCCATTCCGTGCGGTCACGGAAGCGGTCGAGCAGGTCTATTGCCTCTGCGTACTCACCCTGTTCGATAAGAATCTGCGCGAGTAACAGGCGTCCCTCAGCGGGCATCGAGCCGGGTAATTCACCTTCAATGTTTGCCAGCGCGCGTCGTGCCTCATCGAGGTAGCCGCGCTGCTGCCAGATACGTGCCAGGAAAAACCAGGTGCGGTCGCGCACTGCAGGATCGGCATTGTCACGCAGCAGGCGTTCAAAAATTTCGGCGGCGCGCTGGTGATGACCGTAGGAGAGGTACAGGCCGCCGAGCAAGAGTTCGGCTTCGGCGTCGTGATTCGGCAATCGTGCTTTTTCCTGCGCAGCAAGCAGGTGGACGATCGCCGGGAAGTAGTCTTCCTGGTAGAAGTGAAAAAGTACTTCGCCGTAGTACGGGTCTGCGACGACCGTCGTCAGCCTGGCGTTGTCGTTTGCCGCTTTAGTGTCTGCTGTCAGGAACAGCAGCGAGACGCACAGGAAAACGAGGAAAGCGCGCAGAACAATCAAGGATCACTCCCATTCCCTGATGTCGAATTCCGGTTGTTGCTTGCTGACCCGGTCGGTGATCGCGAGCTCGACGTATTTGGCGCCAAGCCCCTTGTTCAGGTTGATCGTCGCGCCACGTCGGTACTCGCGCTCATGCGGGCCGTAACCCATGAACACGGCGACCAGTTCGTGATCGCCAACCTTGAGGTTTTCGAGGTGCAGTCGCTGCACGCCGCCGCGCTGCAACGCAGAGGCTTCCCGATCCGTGTACAGGTAGTTGGCGACTTCCTTGCCGTCAATTTTCAGGTTCACGGAGTCGAGTTTGAAATATTCGCCAACATCCAGCGACAGGAAAAAGGCCACTTGTGAATTTGCCGGAAACAGCAGTTCTTCTTCGAGCAAGAACAAATCGCGGTTCAGTTCCAGGACTTCCTGCTTCAGATTCTGCACATCCGAGTCGATGCTGCGAAATTCCTCGGCGGCGGCGGCGGCAGGCGCACTGTCGTCCTGTGCGACCGAGGTCGCGCATAACGCAACAAGCAGTAGCGCACTGATTGTTGCGCCATTAAAAACCTTCATCAAAACATTCTCCCGCTGCTCTCTTTGCCGCTGCTTCACGCAGCGTGCCGTCAATATTCTGCGCGTCACTCGCCTAACGAATTAAGGTTGCGCCTGTGCTCTACTCGCGCAACAGGCTGCGAATTTCTGTCAGGTACTTTTGTTCATACCCCGGCTTGTAGCCATGGTGCACGTGCCGCACTGTACCGTTACGATCGACCAGTACGGTAACGGGCATTGCCTCAACCTGGTACAGCTTGCTGACATCCTTCTGTTCGTCAAACAGCACCGGGAAGCTCACGCCCAGTTCCTCGATCATTTTCATGGCACGGCGCGAGTCGTCATCGATGTTGACGCCGAGCAACTTGAAGCCGACGCGCTCGTAACGGCTGTACAGGTCATCGAGCAAGGGCATTTCCTGCCGGCATGGTCCGCACCAGGTGGCCCAGAAATTGATCATGACCACATCGCCGCGGTATTCGCTGAGACGCAGGTTGCTGCCGGATGCGCTTTTCAACACAAAGTCGGGCGCAGCTTGCCCCGTCAATGCTGAAGATGCGAGTGACGTCATAGCGATTAACGACAGCAGCGCGCCCGCGACAGAAGTTTTGAATCCATGCATTGGCCGGTATCCCTTGTTTATCTGCCCATCATCTGACACGACGCGCCTCAGCTGCAGCATTGCCTGCCGCCGCGCAGGCCGATGATGCGCTTCTGCGTGAAAAAGGCGAGCCGTGAGTCATCCGGCATAGTGACAGGCAGTGCCCGGTAAGGGCCGTGATGATCGTCACAGTTGCCCGGACCGGCAACGGTCACCGACGTGCGCGCAGCGAGCGTAGCATCTTGAAAATAAAGCGAAAACCGTCGCTGATATGCGACAACAGCCGCACGCCTGCGGCAGCTTGAAGGCTATGGCCGGGGCTCTGGCGGCTGCAGGCCGTCCGAGTAGAAAATCTGCCCGGCGGCGTCGATTACGACCGCCTCGTAGTCCGGCAGCGCCGCGATAAGCGTGAGCCCCTCTGCAACGCCCATGACGAACACGGATGTGGACAAGGCGTCGGTCAGGACACCGTCCGGGCCAATGACGGTGGCACTTCGCACCGTGCCTGCGGGTTTGCCCGTGGCCGGCACCAGTATATGGTGATAGCGGGTGTCTCCTTCGACGAAGAAACGCTCGTAGTCTCCGGAGGTCGAGATCGCCTCGTCTTCCAGCGGAATACGCAGGCTTAACTGACCGTCAACGCGCGGATCACGAACGCCAACGACCCACGGCTGGCCGCGCCGATCGCCAAGGAGCCGGGAATCGCCGCCGGCCGTGACGATGGCACTCTCGATTCCCAGTTTGCGCAATATCGCGACGCCCCGTTCAACGGCATACCCTTTCGCGATGCCGCCAAGATTGATACGCACTCCCTGCTGCAGGAAGCGAATACTGAAATCAGGGCGCAGCGTTTCAACATGGTGGTAGTTGACACTCGGCAGCGCAGCCTTGAGCGTTTCTCCATCGGGCCTGACGCCGGCTCGAAAATCGTAGTATTGCCCGGCACTGTCGTAGGTGATGTCGAACGCGCCACGTGTCAGCACGGAGACGTCGAGCGCGCGCACGATCAGGTCGAAGAGTTCGCGACCAGCGACAACCGGTCGGGTGGCGGCATCACGATTGATTTCTGAGATTCTGCTGTCGTCGATGTAGGTACTCATCAACTTTTCGATGCGATCGACTTCCTGAAAGACAGCCTCGATCGCAGCGGCGCCGGCGATATCGTCGTCGTGCCACAGACGCACGCGCACCTCGGTACCCATCTGTGCCCGCGTCTGATCCTGCCAGCCGGCCTCCGCCCCAGGTGACACAAGGCAAAACGCTGCCAGAACAGCGGCTAGCCTTAGCGTGGGGTGGGAGTTATGCTGTGCACCGACCTTTTGCCTGCGGGAGCGTGACAGTGACTTCATTCCTGATATTCCTTGGCCTGATCGCCGCGCTGGTTATCTACGCGATCGGCATTTACAACAATCTTGTCAACTCTCGAAATCGTGTCAAGAATGCTTTCGCCCAGATCGATGTGCAACTCACGCGCCGGCATGACCTGATCCCGAATCTCGTTGAGGCCGTCAAAGGCTACATGAAACACGAGCGTGAAACGCTGGAAGCCGTTATCAATGCGCGCAATACGGCGGTATCGAGCCTGCAGGCCGCCAAGGCGGATCCGGCCAACGCGGCTGCGATCAAGGAACTGGGTGCCTCGGAAGGGGCGCTCGGCAATGCTCTGGGCCGTTTGTTCGCGCTTGCTGAGGCGTACCCCGATCTGAAAGCAAACCAGAACATGATGCAGTTCCAGGAAGAACTGGCGAGTACGGAGAACAAGGTTGCCTTTTCGCGCCAGGCCTTTAACGACAGCGTGCTGAGCTACAACAACGCCGTTGAAAATTTCCCGAACAACATCGTGGCCGGCATGTTCCGCTTCGACCCCGCAAGCTTTCTCGAGATCGAATCGGTCGAGAAACGCGCGGTCCCGGAAGTTTCTTTCAGCTGAATACGATAGGCGCAGCACTGCGCTGCGAATCGCATGAATTTCTTTGAGGCACAGGACAAGGCCCGCCGCGCCACGCGTGGTCTGATCGCCGCCTATATTGTTGCGACCCTGCTGATCGTCGCGGCGGTCACGGCCCTCGTCGCGACAGTGTTCTACAGCACGCAACAGATCGCCAACCCGGGCGTCTTGCTGTTGACTGCGGGTGCCACGCTCGCACTGATTCTGTGCGCAACCCTGTACAAGACCGCCCGCCTCGCCGCCGGTGGCGGCCGCGTTGCCCAGGATCTCGGTGGCACGCAGGTGCCGCCTGACGTCAGCGATCCGTTACGCCGCCGCCTGCGCAATGTCGTTGAGGAAATGTCGATCGCGTCGGGCATTCCGGTGCCGGAAATCTACGTACTTGAACAGGAGACCGGCATCAATGCGTTTGCTGCCGGCTTTACCACTGGTGATGCTGCAATCGCCGTTACTCGCGGAACGCTTGAGATTCTCAATCGCGACGAGTTGCAAGGCGTGATTGCGCACGAATTCAGCCACGTGCTGAACGGCGATATGCGGCTGAACATTCGCATCATGGGCGTCCTGTTCGGGATCATGGTGCTCGGCCTCATCGGCCGCCTTATCGTGCGTGGCAGCTATCGCACTGGCTCGCTAACCAGTCGTCGCGGTCGCGGCGGTGGCGGCACCGCGCCTATCCTGCTCGTCGGTGTTGGCCTCGTCATCATCGGCAGTGTCGGCGTCTTTATCTCGCGCCTTGTCAAAGCAGCGGTTTCGCGCCAGCGCGAATACCTGGCAGACGCATCGGCCGTGCAGTTCACACGGCAAACCGATGGCATCGCAAATGCATTGAAGAAAATTGGTGGCTACCAGCGACACTCCTACCTGCGGGCCGCTGATCCGGAAGAAGTCAGTCATATGCTGTTCGCTCACGGGTCGAAGTTTTCTTCATTGTTTGCAACTCACCCGCCTCTGATCGATCGCATCAAGGCGCTGCAGCCCGGCTTCAAGGCAGAAGACCTGCCGCAGGTCAGCATGCCCGTCATGGCGCCAGCTGGCGGCGATGCGGTGCACAGCAACCTGCAGCAGTACACGGTGGGTGGCGACGCGCTGCAGCAACAACCGATCATCGACACGATCGGCAATCCAACGCTGCAACACGTGCTGTATGCCGGCGCGCTGCGCGGCGGCCTGCCGGAAATTTTATATGACGCTGCGCACTCGACTCACCTGGCACCGCTGCTCGTTCTCGCGATTTTTGTGAGTGGCGCAGAATCACGCAATGCGAGCGCATTCGATTTCCTGACGCGCCAGCTCGGCGAGCAGCGCGGCAAACTTGTGCAGGACTTTTACAAGGCGCTGCAGGAAGGCGGGCCCGAGTGGCGCCTGCCGTTGCTGGAAATCGCTTTTCCTACGTTGCGACAGATGCCGGTGCAACGCGTCGATTTTCTGCTGGACCTCGGTGAGCGGCTGATTCAGCAGGACGGCAAGATCGAACTGCACGAGTTTTGCCTGTATCGAATCCTGCGTCTGAATCTGGGTAATGCGCTTGCCCCCACTGCGCGACTGGCGCGCGTCTCGAAATCACAGGTCCGCCAGGCTGCGCTGACTTTGCTTGCGATCATTGCGAACGAAGGCCAGCCGGAACCAGCGGCGCGCGGGGACGCATTTGCAGCGGGCATTGCGCTTCTGGGTAACTGGGCGAAGGATGCCAACGACGCGCTGCCGGACGACCTCGTCAGCGCACTCCGCGAGAGCCTCGACGTTTTGCAAAACGTTTCGCATTCGTCCCGGCAAAAGCTGGTGCAGGCCGTAGCCGCGGTAATCAGCGCAGACCGTCGCCTTACTGCGACAGAAGCAGAGTTGCTGCGCGCGGTCTGCGCCTCGTTGTTGTGCCCCCTGCCGCCGCTGGCGGTGCGCCGCGACCTGACGGAATCATGAGTTTGTGCTGGCTTTCCAGTATGATGCGGCGCCAAGGGAACTAATGGGCCTTCGCAGGTCCACTGCATAGCAGGTTCTTTAAAGGCTCCGGGTCTCGCGCAGCGCGCAGCCCGGCACTATCGACCAAGCACAGGAAATTGCCATGAGCATTCGGTCAAAACTGATTTTAATTTTCGCAACGCTTTGCATGGCGTTGCCCGCGGGCGCAGCGACGCGCCAGGAAAACCGCGTCGCCGATGCCGCTGACGTGATCAACCAGCTGCTGCAGATACCGGAACAATCGGTTCCGCCGACGTTGCTGTCACAGGCCTACGGCATTGCCGTGATCCCGCACGTCGTTAAAGTTGCGTTCGGACTCGGCGCGCGCCGCGGCAAAGGCATCGTGGTTATTCGCAAGGATGACGGCAGCTGGAGTAACCCGGTGTTTGTCACGCTGACGGGCGGCAGTATTGGCTGGCAAGGCGGCGCACAGTCGACCGACGTTATTCTCGTGTTCAAGTCACGGCGCGGCATTGACGGCATTGAAACCGGCAAATTGACGCTGGGCGCTGACGCGTCTATCGCTGCGGGCCCGGTCGGCCGGTCGGCCGAAGCCGCGACCGATATTCAGTTTCAGGCTGAGGTTTATTCCTATTCGCGCAGTCGCGGGCTGTTTGCCGGCGTTTCGCTGGAAGGTGCCGGCGTAACGATCGACAAGAAAAGCAACGCGGCGTTTTACGGTGAGGCGGGCATCACGCCGGAATCCATTTTTGCGAGCCCCGCCAGTTCCGCGCCGGCCGTCGCCAACAACTTTGTAGAGGTCCTGACCGCACAGACGCGGCGCCTGCCGAAGCAACCCGGCATGGAACCCAGAGTGAATGCAGAAACCCGGGAAGAGCCGCGCGAATCGAATGTGCGCACTTTCGGTATCGAAGAAGAACCTGCGCCCGAAACCTGGCAGTAATCAGCGACAGCGGCGCCGTTAGGGTTGCGGCGCCTGCTGTCTCTTGCGCAATTCCTCGCGCACTTCATCAAGCGTAGCTGAATCAGCTTCCTCCGGCGGTGCTGCTGCAGCGTCAATTTGCTGCGCTGCTGCAGCATCACTTTGCTGCGGTGCTGCAGCGGAGTCCTGCGCGCCGGACGGCGGCGGCACGCTCTCGCCACCCCGCGCGGGCAATTCGTCAAACTGTTGCAGATACTCGGACTCGCGGCGCAGCCGCTCCGCCTCTTCGGCACGTAACCGGGCTTCGGCAGCCGCCTGTTGCGCGCGCCGCAGCGCCTCGCGCTTGCGCGTCGATTCCGCCTCGAGGTCGCGGCGCTTTATCGCGTCTTCCTGCGCCGCTAGCCGTTCCACGGCTTCACGCGCGTTGATGCATTCCTGCGTGTACTTGAGTTCACTGCGATCAGCCGCACAACGAATCATGGTCGCCTCGAGCAGCCGCCCGTCTTCCATGAAGTCCACGACCGTCGGGGCCGGCAGTTCCTTGCTGCAAGAAGACAGGATGCAGATACCCGCAAGCAGCAAGGCGCAGTGGCCAGTTTTAATGTCGCTGTACGTCATCTCCAACTTCCGGTTGCATGCCGCGGGCAGGTCGCGGCAGCGCCGATGATAGCACCAGTAAATATTAGCAATCATGCCCAATTCTCAGTTCTGCTAACGGCCAGCGCGAGCAGCGAGGTTCTGTCTCTGTTCTGCGACGCAAGTTGGCTCTGTTATAGTGCCGTGGCCTGCTACCGATGGAGTCGCGACGTTGTCGCACAGCAATCAGTTTTCCCTGTTGCGCCAGCGCCGCTTTGCGCCGTTTTTCGCTACTCAGTTTCTCGGCGCCTTTAACGATAACGTTTTTCGCAACGGCCTCGTTATTCTGGTTACGTTCCAGGCCATCAGCATCGGCGGCATGGACGCCAGTGAGCTCGCGAATATTGCTGGCGCCCTTTTCATTCTGCCGTTCTTCCTGTTTTCCGCCACTGCCGGCCAGCTTGCTGACAAGCTGGAAAAATCTCGCCTGATCCGCGCGATCAAGTTGCTCGAAATTTGCCTGATGCTGATCGCATCATTCGCGTTCTATACCGGCAGCTACCTGTGGCTGATGGTCGTTCTGTTCCTGATGGGCTGCCAGTCCACCATGTTTGGGCCGGTCAAGTACGCGTACCTGCCGCAGACGCTGACGACACAGGAATTGATTGGCGGCAACGCACTGGTTGAGTCCGGCACTTACACCGCGATCATTCTCGGCCTGATGGTCGGCGGCATCTCGGTCGCGATAGACCCGGGCAATAATCTCATTCTTGCAAGCTGCCTCGTCGGTATCGCGTCGCTCGGTTATCTCGCAAGCCGCAGTATTCCGGAACTGCGCGCCGTCGACCCCGAACTGAAGTTCAACTGGAATACGTTCACTGAAACCTGGCGCATCGTCAGTTTCGCGCGCAGGGACCGCAACGTATTCCTCGCGATTCTCGGCATCTCCTGGTTCTGGTTCCTGGGTTCTGCGATTACCTTCCAGATTCCTGCCTACACGCTTGTCATACTGAACGGCAACGAATCGGTCACCACGGTTTTACTGGTTGCCTTTGCCGTTGGCGTCGGCGCCGGTTCGCTGCTGTGCGAACGCATGTCCGGCCGGCACATCGAACTGGGCCTTGTACCGTTCGGCTCCATCGGCCTGTGCCTGTTCTGCATCGACCTGTATTTCGCGCAGCCGGTTCGCCATCTCGTGGCGGTAAGTTCGATTGCTGAGTTTCTCAGTCGGCCGGGCAGCTGGCGGGTGCTGTTCGACATGTCCCTGATTGGCGCGTTCGGCGGTTTTTACAGCGTGCCGCTGTACGCCATGCTGCAGTCACGCGCAGAACGCCAGCACCTGTCGCGCATCATTGCCGCCAACAATATTCTGAACTCGATCTTCATGGTATCGGCTGCCATTCTGGCGTTGAGCCTTCTGAAAGCCGGCGTCAGCATTCCGCAATTCTTCCTTATCCTGGCGCTGCTGAACTTGCTCGTTGCCACCTACATCTACACGTTGCTACCGGAATTCCTGATGCGTTTCCTCGTGTGGATCATCATCCGCACGCTCTACCGCGTCAGAATCTCGGGCCTGGACAACGTGCCGCAGCAGGGTCCGGCCGTGCTCGTTTGCAATCACGTGAGCTTCGTCGATGCGCTGCTCGTTGCCGGCAGCGTGCCGCGCCCGGTGCGGTTTGTCATGTGGTACAAGATTTTCCAGATTCCGCTGCTCAGTTTCATTTTTCGAACTGCGAAGGCGATACCGATAGCTTCCGCGCGTGAAAACGAAGAGCTCTTGAAGCAGAGCTTCGAACGCATCGATGAAGAACTTGCCGCCGGCAACGTCGTGTGTGTTTTTCCTGAGGGCGGTATCACGCGCGATGGCCACATCCACGCGTTTCGCCCCGGCATCGAAAAAATTCTTGCGCGGCGCCAGGTGCCGGTTATTCCGATCGCGTTGTGCGGCCTGTGGGGTAGCTGGTTCAGCCGCCGCGCAGGTCGGCTGCGGAAAATTCCGGGCAAGCTGTTTGCCAGGGTGAATCTGCGCATCGGCGAACCGCTTGCTGCACGGGACGCCTCTGCCGCGAACCTCGAGCTATTGGTGCGAACGCTGCGCGGCGACGAGCGCTAGCCGGCACCGTCAGTCTTGCCCAATGCGAACCTGGCCGCGAGCCACACCCAGTTTTCGCGACCACTCATCGAGTAGCTCATCCTGCGTGCCGAAAAGGGGTGGCGCATTGTCACTGCCAAAACTGAGCTCAGTGACGTTCACGAAACTTTCAGTGGGTGTGAGCAGCAACAAATGACTGCCCAGCGGATCCAGCGTGGCGGCTGTCGAGTCCGTCGCCGGCATGCGGTCGAAAACCAGGGCCGGTCGCGCCGCGGCATTCGGTACGCGGACGGTATCGAGCCAGCGCAGCCCCGACGGTGCGAGGCTCGCGCGATGCACCCAGCCGGGCGTGCGGAACAGGACGCGGCTGTCGCCCGGTGCGATCAGTACGTCAGTGACGACCGCTGGCAGTTGCAGCGTAAGCGTCGCAACCTGCCCTTCCTCGAGCTTCAGTAACAGGGCGCGGTTGTCTGCATCGACGATCACGAGCTGCGGGAGCCGGTTGCCGGCGGCGAGCTGGCGAATCGGCCGATTGTGCGAGTAAATCTCCCGCAAGTTCCATTGACCTGCACGGTTTTGACTCAGGCTGCGCAACACGCCGCGTTCCGTACCCATCAGCAGTTGACCATCAGCGGCAAACGCCATGCTGGTATGCAATTCCCCAAGGTCAACGTTCGCGACGCTGCCCCCGCTTGCGACATCCAGTAAAACCACGCGCTGGCCGGTCAGAATGGCCAGCCAGCGCGCATCGTGCGAGAAACGCAGTTGCTGCAACTGACCTGCGATTACGTCAGGGCTGTGCGGCCGTGGCAAGCCCGTGGCGACGTCCCAGACGCGCAGCGTGCCGTCCACACCGGCGCTCGCGACGAGCTTGCCGTCTGCGCTGAATACAAGATCCAGAATCGCCCCCTGGTGACCGATGAAATTGAGTTCATCACGGGCGCCTGCGATCTCGGCATCTTCCATGGCCGTGCTCAGGATATGCACATGACCTTCGTTGTCACCGATCGCGAGGTGGCCTCCGCCAGGTGAAACGGCTGCGGGCGAATCGCCCGTGCTGCGCCAGACGCGATGACCAATTCCGGACGCGGGATTGTCGGCTGGCGACATTTGCGGCGCGCTGCTGCGCTCCCAGAACCTGACGGGACCGTTAGCCGCCGCTGTTACCA
>JBATFU010000029.1:0-1769 GCA_049665065.1 Woeseia sp.
GTGCCGCCGCGACCGTGCCGCACTCAGTCATCCGACGCGACCGACCATCGATCTCTCACCACTGACAACTTGAATGGTCGGGGCGAGAAGATTCGAACTTCCGACCCCCTGACCCCGAGACAGGTGCGCTACCAGGCTGCGCCACGCCCCGACCGAACCGGGAGTCTATAACAAGTAAACGGCCCCGGCCAACTGCCTGAGTACCGCCGGCATGTTTGAATGCCCGATGGCGGCGAGGCCCGGGACCCGCCGACTGCCGTAGTGCATACGTCTGCCCTGCTGCTGCCGACCCTGACCGCGGCGCGCAGGAAGTTAACAATGTTTCTCGCACCTAATGAACTGTGCAATGCATTGCCACACAAAAAAAGGGGCGCAGAACGCGCCCCTTTTTTCTTTTGAGCCTCGCCTACAGG
This sequence comes from Woeseia sp., assembly GCA_049665065.1. Lineage (GTDB taxonomy): Bacteria > Pseudomonadota > Gammaproteobacteria > Steroidobacterales > Woeseiaceae > Woeseia. The sequence continues at coordinate 414 of JBATFU010000029.1, forward strand.
TCGAATGCGACGTTGGCTCTGACGTACCAGAACATTCCGCGCGGACTGTGCTGGCTTTGCACGTAACCGTAAAGGTCTGAGTCGCCATCACCGATTGCAAACGGTGGTTCCTCATCCAGCAGGTTGTCGATGCCGAGAATCAATCGGGTATTTTCAAAGCCCGAATAACTCGCCTGCACGTTCAGTGTCAGGTAAGAATCCACCGTCCGCGACCGGTTGGTGTCGAAATCGAGTACGCCGTCAAAGTTGATATCCGGCGTATCTTCGAACTCACCAACGTAGTCAAACTGTGAATACAAACCCCAATCGCCTGCCTGGTAGTTGCCACTCAGTGACCAACGCGTTTCCGGATACTCGTACTCACCCGCCAGCGATCGCCTGACAAATGTCGCGCCACTCGAATCAAGCTCTACCCGGTCGAATTCAGTCAGGTATGTGTAGTAAAGATTGAGGTCAAGGTTGCCCGGCCCGAGGTCCATCGCGTACGTCGCCGAGATATCGATTCCTGCGGCGGATTGTTCGCCGATATTGACGAAGCTCGTACTAACCGATTGCAATGGTCCCAGCGACTCACCCGGTTGAGGCGTGCCGCGCACGCAGACCGTGCTGTTCTGGTCATTACAGAAAGAGTTGTACAAAAAGCCGAAGGGCACATCGTCAATCTTCTTCTCCTGGGTAATATCCCAGTAGTCGAGCGATACGCTCAAAGCGTCAAGTGGCTTCAGTGAAACGCCAAAGTTAAACGTCTCTGATTCTTCTGCCTGCAAGTCCGGATTTCCCGAAAATATGACCAGGTAGTCTGTTGTTGCACAGTAGGCAGGGTTAACTGCGCAGCCATACGTATCCGCGAAGAACAAAGACTCCTGTGAAGGGCCAAGACCTATCTGCGCCAGCGACGGGGCACGGAAGCCCTGCCCCCAGGAGCCGCGCACGGCGATCATGTCGTTCACATCCCAGCGTGCAGCAAGTTTCGGATTCGTGGTACTGCCGAAGTCACTGTAATCGTCGTAACGACCGGCTACCTGCAGCTCGAAATTGTCGGCAAGCGGCAACGAGAATTCCACGAACGCCGACCAGTTATCGCGAGCGGCAGCCGCAGATACCGATTCAGTACCGAAGATGAGGCCGCGCTGGAACTGATCGTCCGGGATATCGGAGACGTTTTCTTCCCGATACTCGAGTCCGGCGGCCATCAGAACGGCGCCGGCCGACAGATCGAAGATCTCGCCAGATACTGTCGCGTCAAGCGTCTTCAGGTCAGCGTTGCCCCGGCGGGTTAGGCTGGTTCTGATTCGATCGAGCACGTCCGGCGAATTGAACGTCGTGCCGAAAATGTTGTAGTTGCCAGCATCAATT
>JBATFU010000030.1:0-28742 GCA_049665065.1 Woeseia sp.
GGATTGTGTACTCTGTTCAGCATAGGAATCAGGTGTCGGGCATCGAGGCTATAAGCACAAAGGCCAAGTATGCTACGCATTGCAGGCCTGACCAATAACGAATACAGGCATTCGGGCGGGAATCATTCATTGACTGACGGCATTCTTTACGTTGTGGCGACGCCGATTGGCAATCGAGATGACCTGTCACAGCGCGCTCGCCAGGTGCTCGGCGACGTGCAGCTGATTGCGTCTGAAGATACGCGCCGCACCGGTCGCCTGCTCGCCCACTTCGGAATCGATGCGCAGCAGCTCGCACTGCACGAGCACAATGAAGCGGAGGCCAGTGTCCGCATACTCGAGATGCTCGCAGGCGGTCAATCCGTCGCGCTGGTCAGCGATGCCGGTACGCCGCTCATTTCAGATCCGGGGTATCGCCTGCTGCGGCTCGCGCACGAGCACGGTGCGAAGGTCAGCCCGATACCCGGCCCGAGTGCGCTTATTGCAGCGCTGTCCGTGGCAGGTCTTGCCACCGATCGCTTCTGTTTCGAAGGGTTTTTGCCTGCGAAACGCGCGGCGCGGCGCACGCAACTCGAAGCGCTTCGCGGGGAAACGCGCACGCTGGTATTTTACGAGGCGGTACATCGCATCCACGACATGCTGAGCGATGTGCGCGACATTTTTGGTGCAGAACGCAAAGCATTTATCGGGCGTGAACTCAGCAAGCTGCATGAGCAATGCGTGCTGGCAGACCTTGCAAACCTCATTGCAATGCTCGAAGCGGCGAGCATTCCCAGCAAGGGTGAATTCGTTGTCGTTGTTGAAGGCGCGGCAGCGGCGAGCCTGTCAGCCAGTCTCGATGTCGATGCGCTGCTATTAAAGCTCGCGCCGTTGATGCCGCAAAAACAGGCGGTCGATATCGTTGCCGCTGTCAGCAAGGAACGCCGTAACGATCTGTACCGGCGCATGCTCGAGCTGACCGGCAAGACGCGCGCTGACGAGACGTCCTGACGGGGCCAAATGCAGTATGATCCGCCCCGCAGCAAGGTCGGAGCGGGCCAGGCAACCGCGGCGCTAACGCGTCGAGGAAAGTCCGGGCTCCTTCGGACACGACGCCAGGTAACGCCTGGAGGGCGCAAGCCCATGGAAAGTGCCACAGAAAATACACCGCCTAAGCGCGTTTACGCGCCGGTAAGGGTGAAAAGGTGCGGTAAGAGCGCACCGCGCGGCTGGCAACAGTCCGCGGCACGGTAAACCCCGTCGGGAGCAAGACCAAATAGGGGAGCAGGCGGGCCTTTGCGTCCGCACCGCCGGTTCCGAGCGGGCTCCCGGGTAGGTTGCTAGAGGCAGTCGGTGACGGCTGTCCCAGATGAATGGTTGTCCTCGACAGAACCCGGCTTACGGCTTGCTCCGGCCTTGCTGCACTTCCTGCAATAAATCCATTAAAATCAGAGTCTTGTGACTATAATAGCGAGTCACTGGCGGCAGCCTGCGCGAACCGGCGCCGCCGTGTGCCCGTGCGCCCGCTGTCGCCAGATCGCGACCTTTTGCTGAGTGTGGATCGAGGAACGGCCTATAAGCGCTTGATTTGCCGTTCTAATTGCCCGCCACAATTTGCCCTGATTTGGTCACCAAATAGCCTCTAAGTCCCTGTAGAACAAGAATTAATTAGCCACTTTGTTGACGCTGCAGAATGCCCTGCCTATAGTGTCGAAAAGTGGAGAAAAGTGGGAGAAGGTGGGCTGCAGACCCCGGGAAAGGGCCGTTTCAGCTCAACAAAAATCATCATGTTCAGAGGGGCCACCAAAGTCACGCTGGATGCCAAAGGGCGTCTTGCCATACCGACCCGGTATCGGGAGCGGTTGCAGACCCGTTGCGACGGGCAGCTGGTCGTCACCGTTGACCGTGATAACTGCCTGCTGCTGTACCCAATGCCGGACTGGGAAGACATCGAACGCAAGTTGATGCGCCTGCCCAGCCTGAACAGCCAGTCGCGCCGCCTGCAGCGGCTGATGGTGGGTTACGCGACGGAGATCGAGCTGGACGGCAACGGCCGCATCCTGCTGACCAAAGAACTACGTGAATTCGCAGGACTTGGCCGGCAGGCAATTCTGCTCGGCCAGGGTAACAAGTTTGAGTTGTGGGATGAGGAAAGCTGGAACGCGAAGCGCGATGCCTGGCTCGGTGCGGACGATGAAACCGACCTGCCGGCCGAGCTTGAATCGCTGTCGCTGTAGCCGGTTGCTGCAACGTGGCTGAAGCCGCTAAAGCAACGCACGTTCCGGTGCTGCTCGACGCCGTGATCGAAGGCTTGCAGGTGCGCGCCGATGGCATTTATGTCGACGCCACATTCGGCCGCGGCGGGCACAGCAGGGCAATCCTCGACCGACTCGGGCAAAACGGCCGCCTGCTGGCGATCGATCGTGATCCACAGGCAGTAGCGGCAGCCGCGGCGCTCGGCAGCGATCCGCGATTTGACATGGAGAAAGGTGAACTTGCGCAACTTGAAAACATCGCTGACAGGCGCGGACTCCTCGGCCGGGTTGATGGACTGCTATTCGATCTCGGCGTCTCGTCACCGCAACTGGATGACGCGCGCCGCGGCTTCAGTTTCCAGCACGACGGACCGCTCGACATGCGGATGGATCCATCGACTGGACAAAGTGCCGCCGCATGGCTCGCAACGGTAGACGAGAAAACCTTGAAACGCGTACTGCAGGAATTTGGTGAAGAGCGTTTTGCGGGGCGCATTGCGCGCGCCGTCGTCGCAACGCGTCGTGCTGCGCCGATTACGCGCACGGCAGAACTCGCCGAGCTCGTCGCGGCGCATGTGCCGAAGCACCGCGAGCGCAAGCACCCGGCGACACGCACCTTTCAGGCAATTCGCATTGCGGTTAACGACGAACTCGGCCAGCTCGACGCCGCGCTCGATGCCAGCCTCGCCGTGCTGGCGCCCGGCGGCCGCCTGTGCGCAATCAGCTTTCACTCGCTGGAAGACCGGCGCGTCAAACGCTTTATCAGGAACCGCTCGCGCGAGTCAGAACCGTATCGCGGCATGCCGGATGTGCCACCGGAACATCGGCCGGCGCTGCGCCAGATCGGCAAGGCGGTTTCTGCGACCGCCGCGGAAATCGCAGTGAATCCGCGGGCGCGCAGCGCGCACCTGCGGGTTGCGGAGCGCAATCAATGACGCCCGGCAGCACACGCCCGACAGGCTTCTGGACCGCGGTATTTGCCGCGGTCTGTGTCATTTCGGCGCTCGCGATCGTGTACACGAAGCACGAAGCGCGACGGCTGTTCGTCGAGCTCGAAGGGCTGACGACGGAGCGCGACGAATTAAACATCGAGTGGGGGCAGCTGCAGATTGAGCAGAGTACCTACGCAACCCACGGACGCATTGAACAAGTGGCAACGGATGAACTGTTGCTGTTAAGACCAAAGGCGACGGAAATTTACGTCATCGAAAACGAATGAGTCGCGGGGCAGAAACCAAACAGCAAACTGCACGACGTTTCGTCGGCAGGATGGCGCTCGTCGGCGTTTTCTTCGTCTTCGCCGCCGGCTCGCTGGTTGCGCGCGCTGTGCATTTGCAGGTCTTTAATCGCGATTTCCTGAATGAGCAGGCTGATTCACGGCACCTGCGTAATGAAAAAATTGTGGCACACCGTGGTGCGATTCTTGATCGCAACGGTGATCCGCTCGCGATCAGTACACCCGTCGACAGCATCTGGGCCAACCCGCAGGAGCTCGCCGTGGCCGTTGATCGCGTACCGCAGCTTGCGCGCGCGCTCGGCATGGATTCGCAATTGCTGATGCGGCGCATCACCCGCAGCATGGACAAGGAATTTCTCTACCTGAAGCGCCACCTGAATCCTGCGCAGGCGCACAAGGTGCTGTCTCTGCAGCTGCCGGGTGTAAACGTGATTCGCGAGTACCGGCGCTACTACCCCGCTGGTGAGGTGGCGGGGCATCTTGTCGGTTTCACGAGCGTCGACGACGACGGGCAGGAAGGACTCGAGCTTGCTTTCAACCACTGGCTGGCGGGCGAATCCGGCGCCAAGCTCGTATTGAAGGATCGACTCGGGCGTTCTGTTGAGAATGTTGAAAGTATCCGTCCGCCGAGCCCGGGCAAGGATCTGCGCAGCAGTATCGATCTGCGGCTGCAGTACCTCGCCTACCGGTCTTTGAAAAGCGCGATTCGCGAGTTCGATGCGAACTCGGGATCGATCGTGATTCTCGACGTGCACACGGGTGAAGTGCTGGCGATGGTGAATCAGCCGTCGTACAACCCGAACGATCGCTCGCAGTTTTCCGCAGAGCGCTATCGCAATCGCGCTATCACCGATATTTTCGAGCCGGGCTCAAGCATCAAACCGCTGGTGGTCGCTGCCGCCCTCGAAAGCGGCGACTATCGACCAAGCAGCCTGATCGACACGGCACCGGGCTTCGTCGTCGTCGGTGCGAAGCGCATCGAAGACCCGCACAATCTCGGCCGCGTCAGTCTGACCACTGTACTTGCCCGTTCCAGCAACGTTGGTGTCACGAAAGTGGCGATGTCGCTCGAGCCGGATCAGCTTTGGCAGACAATGACGAAGTTCGGTTTGGGCTCGCTGACGGCGAGCGGCTTCCCGGGTGAGTCGGCCGGTCTTCTGACTCATTTCAATCACTGGCGCCCGATCAACCAGGCGACACTCGCGTACGGTTATGGCTTGTCCGTCACGCCGTTGCAGCTCGCGCAGGCCTACGCCGCTCTCGGCAGCGACGGCATACGCCGGCCCGTGTCGCTCGTTGCATTGACCGATGTGCCGGCCGGCGAGCGAATCGTCAGCAGCGATTCGGCCATTGCCGTGCGCCGCATGATGGAAGAGGTCGTACGTCCGGGCGGCACCGGTGTCAAGGCGGGTGTTGCCGGCTATCGCATCGCAGGCAAAACCGGCACCGCATGGAAATTCACGGCCGGCGGTTACTCGCAGGACCGTTACCTGTCGATCTTTGCCGGGCTCGCGCCGGCCAGTGATCCGCGCCTCGCTGCGGTCGTGATCGTCGATGAGCCGAAGGGCGAGTTGTACTACGGCAGCGATGTTGCCGCGCCGGTCTTTGCCGACGTAATGGCGGAGTCACTGCGCCTGCTCGCGGTGTCGCCCGATGCGCTGCCGGAGCAATCCAATGGCGACAGCATCATGCAGGCCATGCAGGCAGTGAATCGATGAGCATGGCTGCGATGAAACTGACAAGCACGGCTACCCTGCGCGATCTGTTGCACGGAATGGTTGAGGCGCCGGCAATACCGGTTACTGACATTGCCAGCGACAGCCGCGCGCTGGCAGCTGGCGCGGTGTTCCTGGCCTGCCGCGGCGGAACAGCGCACGCGCTGGATTTTCTCGACGCGAAGATGGCCCGCTCGCTCGCGGCGATTGTCTGGGACGGTGCTGCGGATGTAGCGCCACCGCAAGGTGTTCCTGCTTATGTCGTCGCTGATCTGAAAGCGCAGCTGCCGCTGATTGCGAATCGCTTTTTCGCAAACCCGTCTGAGGAATTACGCGTCACCGGCGTGACCGGTACGAACGGCAAGACCACGGTCGCCTGGCTGCTCGCGCAGTGCTGGCAGATTCTTGGCCAGCGCTGCGCGTACATCGGCACGCTTGGCGCGGGTCTGGATGACATTGAAGCGACCCAGGGGCTGACCACGCCCGACTGCATCGAGTTGCAAAGACTGCTGGCAGGGTTCCGCGATGCAAACGCTACGCGCGTCGCGCTGGAAGTATCGTCCCACGGACTGCAGCAGGGACGTGTTGCCGGCACTCGCTTTGAATCAGCAGTCTTTACAAATTTGAGTCGCGATCACATCGATTATCACGGCGACATGGCGGCGTATGGCGCAGAAAAAGCGCGGCTGTTCCTCGAGTTTGCGCCGCAGCAGAAAGTTATCTGCATCGACAGCGAATTCGGCGCGACGCTGGCCACGCAGGTCGGCCGCGAGGCGATTCGCGTCGCGAGCACGGCAGGCCACAACTGGCAGGGTTCGCGTTTCGTATGTGCAACGAAGGTGCAGGCGAGTGCAGACGGTTCTGTGATCGATGTCGACAGCTCCTGGGGTAGTGGCGAGGTAAAGCTGCCGCTCGTCGGCGCCTTCAACGTCGCGAATGCACTCGTCGTACTCGCGACTCTCCTCGCAGAGGGCGTGGAATTTGCAGTGGCGCGACCGCTGCTGGCGGAACTCACGGCACCGGCCGGCCGCATGCAGCCGGTGCGTATCGCGACCGGCAATGCGCTGCCAGGGGTGTTCGTCGACTATGCGCACACGCCCGCCGCGCTGCAGGCGGCGCTTGCCACGCTGCGGCCGCACTGCCGCGGCAAGCTCTGGTGTGTGTTTGGCTGCGGCGGCGATCGCGATCGCGGCAAGCGCCCGTTGATGGGACGGGCGGTCGTCGAATATGCCGATTGCCCGGTGCTAACGAGCGACAACCCGCGTTCGGAATCGCCCGCCGCGATCATGCGCGATGTGCAAAACGGCGTCGCTGCAGAGATGACAGCCATCGAAGATCGCGCAGCGGCGATTGCATGGACTATCGCAAGCGCGGATCCGGAGGACGTCGTCCTGATTGCCGGCAAGGGCCACGAGGACTACCAGATCACAGGCGGTCAGCGACTGCATTTTTCCGATTACGAGGCGGCTGCCGAAAACCTGCGGCGGCGGCAATGATTGAGAGTGGCATGTCACAGGCAGCGCACATCATGAACGGCCAACTGCAAGGTGCCGACACCACGTTTCGTGGCGTCAGCATCGACAGTCGCACCATCAATGCCGGTGAATTGTTCATTGCACTGCAAGGTCCCAATTTCGATGGCGCGCAGTTTCTGGACAAAGCGGCCGGGAAGGGCGCGGCCGGCGCGGTCAGTCAGGCAAAGGCGAATGTGTCGTTGCCAACGATTGTTGTCGAGAACAGTCACGTCGCGTTGTCGAAACTTGCGGTCGACTGGCGCAGTCGCATGCCGGCGACCATCATCGCGGTTACCGGCAGCAACGGTAAAACAACACTTAAAGAGCTGATCAGCGCCTGCCTGTCGCCGGTTGCGCGCACGCTGGCGACGGCCGGCAATCTAAACAACGAAATCGGTTTGCCGCTGATGCTGCTGCGCATGGCGCCCGAGCATCGATTCGCGATCTTTGAAATGGGTGCGAATCATGCTGGCGAAATTGCGCGGCTGACCGCACTGGCCGAGCCGCACATCGTTGTCATCAGCAATGCCGGACCTGCGCACCTCGAGGGTTTCGGCTCGCTGGATGGCGTTGCCAGGGCCAAGGGCGAAATTCTGCTGGGTACGCCGCGCCCGCAGTTTGCGGTGCTGAACGCAGACGACAAATACTTCGACACCTGGCGGGCCATGGCAGCCGATTCCACGATACTCAGCTTCGGTCAGAATGCTGCTGCAACTGTGCGCCTGCAAAACGTACAGGTCACAGCCGACGGTTCAACATTCAAACTCGTTTTTCCCGGAAGCAGTATCGACGTCACGCTGCCGCTGTCGGGCGCACACAACGCAATGAACGCCGCAGCTGCTGCGGCGGTCGCGTTCGCCGTCGATCTCGCACCGCAGGACATAAAGCGCGGCCTGGAAAGCGTGCAGCCGGTCTCAGGTCGCCTGCGTCCACTGGCCGGTGTCAGCGGCATTCGCCTGTTCGACGACAGCTACAACGCCAATCCCACCAGCGTTATCGCCGCCGCCCGCTTTTTAGCTGCGCAGCCGGGTGACGCCACGTTCGTGTTTGGCGACATGGGTGAACTTGGCAGCGATAGCGTGAAGCTGCACACGATGGTGGGCGCGGAAATTCGTAACGCCGGTGTGAGTCGATTGTTCGCTACCGGCGAACTGGCAAAACACGCCGTTACAGAATTCGGCAGCGACGGGCAATGGTGCGAAACGATGGACGAGTTGATTGCCGCCGTGCAGAAGAACCTCAGCGCCGGTACGAACGTCCTCGTCAAGGGCTCGCGCAGCATGCGCATGGAGCGCGTCGTCGACGCTCTCCGTACAGACAAGCAATCGGTGAGCGGTTGATATGTTGCTGTTTCTGACCAAATATCTCGCGCAGTTCGATGCCAGCTTTACGGTATTCAATTACCTGACATTGCGGGCGATCCTCGGCGCGCTGACTGCGTTGACGCTGTCCTTCATCATCGGGCCAAGGTTGATCAAGCGGCTAACGAGCAACCAGGTCGGCCAGCCGATTCGTCCGGACGGCCCGGTAACGCATCTGCCGAAAGCCGGCACGCCAACGATGGGCGGGGCGATGATCCTGACGGCGATCGTCGTAAGCACGCTTTTGTGGGCCGACCTCGAGAATCCCTACATCTGGATCGTGCTGTTCGTCACGCTGTCCTTCGGCGTGATTGGCTATGTCGATGACTACCGCAAACTGATTCTGCAGGATCCTGTCGGTTTGTCCGCCCGGCTGAAACTTTTCTGGCAATCGGTGGCCGCTGCGGTTGCCGCGGTTGCCTTGTACATGCTTGCGGAAGAAGAGATTGCGACTTCGCTGTTGATTCCCTACTTCAAGGACCTGTGGATTCCGCTCGGAATGTTCCAGGTCTTCGTAACCTTTATCTACATCGTCGGCTTCAGTAACGCGGTGAACCTGACTGACGGGCTCGACGGCCTCGCCGTCATGCCGACCGTGCTCGTCGGCGGCGCGCTTGGCGTCTTTGCGTACCTGACGGGTAACGTGAATTTTGCCGAGTACCTGAGCATCCCTTACATCGCTGGCAGCGGCGAGATCCTTGTGTTTTGCGCGACGCTGGCAGGCGCAGGCCTGGGCTTCCTGTGGTTCAACACTTACCCGGCGCAGGTCTTCATGGGCGACATCGGTGCGTTGTCGCTCGGCGCCGCGCTCGGCGTCGTGGCCGTCGTGGTGCGCCAGGAAATCGTGCTGGCGATCATGGGCGGTGTCTTCGTCATGGAAACCGTGTCGGTCATTATCCAGGTCGCCTCGTTCAAGCTGACCGGTCGGCGCGTGTTTCGCATGGCGCCGCTGCACCATCATTTCGAATTGAAAGGCTGGGCTGAACCGAAAGTGATTGTTCGTTTCTGGATCATCACCGTCATCCTGGTGCTGGTTGGTCTTGCGAGTCTGAAAATTCGATGAACGCCATTCAACACAAAGCAGACGCGCGCAAGCAGGATGTCGTGTACGGCATGGGCAGCACCGGCCTGTCGGTCGCACGCTTCCTCGCGCGGCAGCATGTGCCAGCAATTTTTGTTGACAGTCGCAGCGAGCCGCCGGGAATCGAGGAGCTGAAAAGTATCCAGCCCGATGCGGAGATTGTGCTCGGTATGCCGGGGCCCGAGGTGTTGGCGCGCACGCAGCGCGTTATCGTGTCACCGGGTATTAACGATCGTGATCCGTTCCTCAATGCGGCACGCGCAGCCGGGATCGACGTAGTTTCCGATATCGAATTATTTGTCGAGCACGCCACCGCGCCGTTCATCGCGATCACCGGATCAAACGGCAAAAGCACGGTCACGACCTTGCTGGCGCTGATGTGCGAAGCCGCCGGAAAGACTGCGCATGCCGGCGCGAACCTCGGCAAACCGGCACTGGACCTGCTGACGGCAGAAACGCCGGACCTGTTCGTACTCGAACTGTCCAGTTTTCAACTGCAGCGCACGCGCTACCTGCCGGCCAAAGTTGCTGTGCTGTTGAATATTTCGGCTGACCATCTCGACTGGCACCGGGACGAGGCCGAGTATCGCGCGGCCAAGTACCGCATCCTGCGCGAAGCAAATGCGGTCGTTATCAATCGCAGCGACGCGACGGCGCGCACACAGGTCACCGCTGAGCAAACCTGCCGTTCGTTTGCATTGAATGAACCGCGCCGGCAGAACTACGGCATTACCGAATACGACGGTGAGTCCTGGCTGACGCGCGGCGACGAACGCCTGCTCGCAACGTCGCAGATGGCACTCGTCGGCATTCATAACCAGGAGAATGCGCTGGCCGCACTTGCCGCCGGCGACCTTCTCGGCTTGTCGATGCCGGCCATGCTGTCGGTATTGAAATCGTTTGCCGGTTTGCCGCACCGCATGCAACGCGTGCGGCGTTTGCGGGACGTTGATTACATCAATGATTCGAAGGCGACGAACGTCGCTGCCGCTATTGCTGCGGTTAACTCCGTTGACGGACCGGTAGTGCTGATCGCCGGCGGGCAGGGTAAGGGCGGCGATTTCATCGCGTTTGCCAATGCCGTGCATGAAAAATTACGCGCCGCGATCTTGATCGGCGAGGATGCCGGCAAGATTGCGGCCGCATTCGGCGAGCGCAGCAAGGTACTACAGGCCGCATCGCTCGCCGACGCTGTGCAAATGGCAGCAGGCCTGGCGAACGCAGGCGACACGGTGCTGCTCGCGCCGGCCTGCGCAAGCTTCGACCAGTTTGCGAATTACATGCAGCGCGGTATCGCGTTCTGCGCAGCAGCGGAGGCATTGAGCTGATGAGCGCGCAACCCGCCCTGATGCCATTTCCCGCCCGGCTGCGCTCGTCGCTGACGATCGACCCGTTGCTGTTAACGCTGGCGCTGGCGCTATTGCTCGGTGGCTTCGTCATCCTGGCATCGGCGTCGGTTGCAGTGTCCGATGCCGCCGTCGGCAACCCGTTCTTCTATCTCGAGCGGCAGGCGCTCGCGGCGTTTCTGGGCGTAGCTGCAGGCAGTGTCTGCCTGTTCATCCCGATGCAGGTCTGGCGCACGCTGGGACCGCTGCTGTTGCTGCTCGCGTTCGCGATGCTGGTCGTCGTGCTGCTGCCCGGTATTGGCTACACGGTTAATGGCAGTACGCGCTGGCTGCGCATCGGTTTCATGAATCTGCAGGTGTCGGAGCCGGCGCGACTTTGCCTGATCCTGTGCCTTGCGAGTTATCTCGTGCGCCACAACAAATCACTGCGCGAAAGATTCGCCGGTTTCCTCCGGCCCATGGTGATCCTGAGTGTGGCCTGCGTCCTGCTGCTCGCGGAGCCGGATTTCGGCGCGGCGATCGTACTGCTCGCAACTTCACTGGCAATGCTGTTTATCGCCGGCGCGCGCTTTCGCGATTTCCTGGTGTTTTTCGGTGCCGCGGTGCTGGCCATGGCAGCGCTTGCTATCACTTCACCGTATCGACTAAAGCGGCTTACCGGCTTTATGGATCCCTGGGCGGATCCGTTTAACTCCGGGTTCCAGTTGACGCAATCGCTCATTGCGATCGGCAGGGGCGAGTGGTTCGGTGTCGGCCTCGGCGACAGTGTGCAAAAACTGTTTTACCTGCCCGAAGCACACACGGATTTCGTATTTGCCGTGTTCGCTGAAGAATTTGGCTTGCTGGGCGTGCTGCTGCTGATCGCCCTGTTCGGTGCATTCCTGTTGCGGATTGCGCAGCTCGCCAATCGTGCGGCGCAGGCTGAGCGCTTCTACGAGGCGTATGTCGCAGTAGGCATCGGCACCTGGCTCGGCTTGCAGGCATTCATCAATATCGGCGTGAACATGGGTCTCTTGCCAACGAAAGGCCTGACGCTGCCACTGATCAGCTACGGGCGCAGCAGCCTGATTGTTACCATCGTCGCAATCTCGTTGCTGCTGCGCATCCATCACGAACTCGCAACGGACTCCGCGCCGACCAACACGCGTCGCAAGAAGAAGGTGCGCTCATGAGCCTGCGCCCGATTCTGGTAATGGCCGGTGGCACAGGCGGACACGTCTACCCGGCGCTCGCCGTTGCCAACGCGTTGCGTGAACAGTCGCGCGACGTCGTTTGGCTGGGCACGAAACTCGGCATCGAAGCACGCGTCGTTCCTGCTGCAGGTATTCCAATCGAGTGGGTCAGCGTGCAGGGGCTGCGCGGCAAAGGCCGGCTGACCTTGCTGCTGGCGCCGCTGAAGCTCGCGCGTGCCCTGTGGCAATCGCTGCGCATCGTCGCGCGGCATCGCCCGGCTGCAGTGCTGGGCATGGGTGGCTTCGTTTCCGGGCCGGGTGGTCTGGCCGCCTGGCTCTTGCGTAAACCATTGATTATTCACGAACAAAACGCCGTTTCCGGCGCTACAAACCGACTTCTGGCGCGCCTCGCCCGGGTTGTGCTGCAAGCCTTCCCGGGCAGTTTTTCCGCGCGCGTCAACGCCCGCACCGTTGGCAATCCGGTACGTGCCGATATCGCCGCCGTCGCGCAGCCTGCGCTGCGACTCAAAGGTCGCAACGGCAAGCCACGCCTGCTCGTACTCGGCGGCAGCCAGGGCGCATTGGCACTGAACCGGGTGGTGCCGGCGGCCCTTGCTTTGCTGCCGCGTGAAGAGCGGCCCGAGGTTCGCCACCAGGCAGGCAGTCGCACGCTCGACATCGCGCGCGAGGCGTATCGCGCCGCCGCCGTCGATGCGCGAGTCGATGAATTCATCAACGACATGGCGGCCGCCTACGCATGGGCAGACCTTGTTATCTGTCGCGCCGGTGCGTTAACGGTGGCGGAAATTTCAGCCGTCGGCCTGCCCGCGATCTTCATCCCGTTTCCTGCCGCGGTTGACGATCACCAGACCGCGAACGCGCGCGGGCTCGTCGACGCCGATGCTGCCGTGATCATTCAGGAGTCCGAACTTTCAGCGGAGATGCTGGCAGCGGTGGTTGCAGAGTGGTGTGCGAACCGCGAGCAATTAGTAGAAAGAGCGCAGGCCGCGCGCGCGCAGGCGCGCAGCGACTCGCTGGAAGTCATCACGGGCGCTTGCCTGAAACTCGCGGAGGCAGCGGCATGATCGAACGTATGCGTCGCATTAACCGCGTGCACTTCGTCGGGATCGGTGGTTCCGGCATGTCCGGCATCGCCGAAGTGATGCTGAGCCTCGGCTACCGGGTGCAGGGTTCCGATCTGCGAACGAATGCCGCCGTGAACCGGCTGGAAAAACTCGGCGCCACGGTTTTCATCGGGCACGACCAGAAAAACGTTGCGGACGCGGATGCGGTTGTTGTCTCGAGCGCCGTAAAAATGTCGAACCCGGAAGTCGTGGCTGCGCACGAACTGTTGTTACCTGTCGTGCAGCGTGCGGAAATGCTGGCGGAACTGATGCGCTTCCGTTACTCGATTGCCGTTGCCGGTACGCACGGCAAGACCACGACAACGAGCCTGATTGCGAGCGTGCTTGCAGAAGCCGGGCTCGATCCAACCTTCGTAATCGGCGGACGCCTGAAAAGCGCCGACAGCAATGCGCGCCTCGGCCGGGGTGACTACCTGGTCGCCGAAGCCGATGAAAGCGACGCGTCATTCGTACATTTAAAACCGATGCTCGCGGTCGTTACCAACATCGATGCGGATCACATGTCGACTTACCAGGGCGACTTCGATCGGCTGCGACACGGCTTCATCGAGTTCCTGCACAACCTGCCGTTCTACGGTCTCGCCGTCATGTGCAGCGACGATGCCGGTGTACGCGGCATTCTTGCCGAGGTCGGCCGTTCGATCGTCACCTACGGCGTCGATGAAGGCGCCGATATTCGCGCACAGAATATTCGCTACGCCGAAGGCTATACCGAGTTTGAAGTCGTCGGACCCGGCCTCGACAAACCCCTGGCTATTCGCTTGCATCTGCCGGGCCTGCACAACGTTCGCAACGCGCTTGCCGTCGTCGCGGTCGCCCGCGAGCTGGATGTCGATGACGAGGCCCTGGTGAGGGCGCTGTCCGGATTTGAAGGTATCGACCGGCGCTTCCAGACACTCGGCGAAGTGCAGGTGGCGAACGGCAAGGTGCTGCTCGTCGATGACTATGGCCATCACCCGACCGAGCTGGCCGCGACGATCGCGGCTGCGCGCGCGGGCTGGCCGAGTCGCCGCATTGTGTTGCTGTTCCAGCCGCATCGTTACACCCGAACGCGCGACCTGCTCGACGATTTCGCGAAGGTGCTGAGCGATGTCGATGTGCTCTTGCTGCTCGAAGTGTATGCAGCGGGTGAAGATCCTATCGCCGGCGCCGATGGTCGCGCGGTAGCGCGCGCCGTCCGCAGTCGCGGCGGCGTCGAGCCGGTGTTCGTCGAATCCTTCGAGCAGGCGATTATTGTCCTCGGCGATCTGCTGCAGGACAACGATCTCGTATTGACCATGGGCGCGGGTGACATCGGCGCGTTCGCGGGCAAGTTACCCGCACTGCTCGATGTGTCTCACGACCTGCGGGCGACATCATGATGGCTGCGTTGAAGCACCAGTTTCAGGGCGAGCTGCGGCATGACGAGCCGATGAGCCGGCATACCTCGCTGCGTGCCGGCGGTCCGGCCGAGCATTTTTACAAGCCGCTGAATCTTGAAGACCTGTCCCTGTTCCTGCAGAGCCTCGACGCCGACACGCCGATTTTCTGGTTCGGCCTTGGCAGCAACCTGCTGGTGCGGGATGGCGGCCTGCCGGGCGTGGTGATTTCTACGGCCGGTATTTTCAAGCAGCTCGAGCGTGTTGATGAGCACTGCGTGCGCGCCGGCGCCAGTCTTGCGTGCACGCAGCTCGCGCGCCAGTGCATCCGCTGGGGCCTGGGGCCAAGCGAGTGGTTCGCGGGAATCCCGGGCACGGTCGGTGGCGCACTCGCGATGAACGCCGGCGCGCACGGCGGCGAGACCTGGGATCGCGTGAAGAGCGTCCGCACGATCGACCGGAACGGCGTTGTGCACGATCGGCTGCCTGAAGAATTCAAAGTCGCGTATCGCAGCGTTACTGGTCCTCTGCATGAATGGTTTGTTGAAGGCTTGTTTGCATTCGACGCCGACGCCCGGCCGAGCATGGAAAACATGCAGGCGATGCTGGCGCGGCGCAAGGAAACCCAGCCACTCGGTTTGCCGAGCTGCGGTTCAGTCTTTCGCAATCCGCAGGGCGACCACGCGGCGCGTCTGATTGAAAGCTGCGGACTGAAGGGATATCGCGTTGGCGGTGCGGAAGTGTCCGAGAAGCACGCGAATTTCATTATCAATCGCGACAATGCGCGGGCTGCGGATATTGAAGCCATTATCGAGCACATTCAAAAGACGGTGCACGACGCGCACGGTGTCGAGTTGCAGTGCGAAGTGCGGATCGTCGGGAGGGCCAGCGCGTGAGCGATGTCGCCGGCCGCATTGAGATTGTGGATCCCGCCGAATTCGGGCGTGTAGCCGTATTGCTGGGCGGGCGCTCGAGCGAACGTAACGTGTCGCTGGATTCCGGTGCGGCTGTGTTGCGGGCTCTCAAGGCTCGCGGCATTGACGCCGAGCCCTGGGATCCAGCCAAAAAAGGCTTCCGCGAGTTCGCCAACGCCGGCTTCGATCGCACCTGGATCGCATTGCACGGGGCCGATGGCGAAGACGGCGCGTTGCAAGGTGCGCTCGAGTGGCTGGACATGCCCTACACCGGCAGCGGTGTTATGGCGTCGGCCGTGGCGATGGACAAGATTTGCAGCAAACACCTGTTTGCGGCTGCCGGAATCCCAACACCCGACTACCACGTTATTCGCGAGCCGCGCGCTGCGCGCCTGGCCGCCGACGAGTTTGGCTTTCCGCTCATCCTCAAGCCGTCACGCGAAGGATCGAGCGTCGGTATGAGCAAGGTGTTCGAGATCGATGAGCTCGACGCGGCGGCAGAACTCGCCTTGAGTTTCAACGCGCCGGCAATCATTGAGCGCTGCATCGTGGGTGAGGAATACACGGTCAGTATTCTGCAGGGCATCGCGCTGCCGAGCATTCGCATCGAGACCCCGCGCGTCTTTTACGATTACCGGGCGAAGTACGAATCCGATCGCACGCAATACTTTTGTCCCGGCAACCCGGATGCAGAGACGGAAGCGATGTACGCAGAGCTTGCGTTGCGCGCGTTCGACGAACTGGGCTGCAGCGGCTGGGGTCGCGTCGACTTCATGACCGGCAAAGACGGTGAGCCGCAGGTGCTCGAAATCAACACCGTACCAGGGATGACGAGCCACAGCCTCGTGCCGATGGCTGCGAAAGCCTGCGGCATCGACTTCGCCGAACTGTGCTGGCGAATACTCGAAACCAGTATGGCCGCGAGCGCTGCGGAAGCGATCCGGGAGGTTGCAAGCCATGGCACGTAAGCAGGCCAGGCGGCGCAAAGCTGCTCCCGTGAAGAAAATCAGCTTGCCAAAAATTCCGCTGGCACGCGTTGGCGGCGTGCTGCTCGCGATCGGCGCCGTGTTCGCGACTTATCACCTGAGCGCGATGGCGCTCGATCGGCCGATCAATGCCATCACGATAGACGGTCCGTTCCAGCGCGTCAGCGCACTGCAGATCGAAGAAGCGATCAGCAGCGAACTGGAAAAAGGTTTCCTGACCGCCGACCTCGACACGATCCGCAACCGGCTGAAAGGACTCGAATGGATTGATCGCGCCACCGTCGTCAGGCGCTGGCCGGCGCAGCTCGAGATCAGCGTCACCGAACAGATACCGGCAGCCTGCTGGGGCGAACGCGGGTTGCTGAACACGCGCGGCGAACTGTTCGTCACTGACGCGCGCCATGTACCCGCGGAGTTGCCGCGCCTGAGTGGACCGGAAGGGCATTCGGCCGAAGTGGCACAGCGCTATCTGCGAATTCGCGAGCAGCTGATTCCGCGTGGGCTGGATGTGCGCCGCCTGCATCTCGATGCGCGCGGAGCGTGGGACATGACATTGCAAAACGGCATCGAAATTCGCCTGGGAAAACGCAATGTCGCCGAACGTACAGAGCTGTTCCTCGACGTGGTCGCCGATGTGATCACGCAGCGCGCCAAAGATATCGAGTTTGTAGACATGCGCTACAGCAACGGTTTCACGATCGGCTGGAACGGCACTTCGCCGGCGCCAAAAAACGCAGCGGTCAGTGACCGACAAATGGTGGCGGAAAGCAATGAATAAGCGAGTCTTTTACGGCGCATTGCTGAAACAGGAAGGGATGCAGTGAGCAAGCGAACAGAAAAAAACCTGATAGTCGGGCTGGATATCGGCACATCGAAGGTCGTTGCGATCGTCGGCGAGATCACCGAGGACGGTGGCATTGAGGTTGTGGGCATCGGCTCACATCCGTCACGCGGCCTGAAGAAGGGTGTCGTCGTCAATATCGAATCGACCGTTCATTCCATTCAGCGCGCCGTGGAAGAGGCCGAGCTGATGGCCGGTTGCGATATTCATTCGGTGTATGCCGGCATTGCAGGCAGCCACATCCGCAGCCTGAATTCGCACGGCATCGTCGCAATTCGCGACAAGGAAGTCAGCGCTGGCGATGTAGAGCGGGTTATCGATGCCGCAAGAGCCGTAGCGATACCGGCCGACCAGAAAATCCTGCACATACTGCCGCAGGAATTCCTGATCGATAACCAGGAAGGCATTCGCGAGCCGATCGGTATGTCCGGCGTGCGCCTGGAAGCCAAGGTGCACATGGTGACCGGCGCAGAAAGCGCTGCCCAGAATATCGTGAAGTGTGTGCAGCGTTGCGGCCTCGAGGTCGATGACATCGTGCTTGAGCAGCTGGCATCGAGTTACGCCGTGCTGACAGAGGATGAAAAAGAACTCGGTGCCTGCCTCGTCGACATCGGCGGCGGCACGACTGACATCGCCGTGTTCATGGGCGGCGCGATTCAGCACACGGCAGTCATTCCGATTGCCGGCGACCAGGTGACGAACGACATCGCGGTGTCGATGCGCACACCGACGCAGTACGCCGAAGAGATCAAGATCAAGTACGCCTGCGCACTGTCGCAGCTCGCGAACTCGGATGAAACGATCGAGGTACCGAGTGTGGGCGATCGCCCGCCGCGACGACTGGCGCGGCAAACGCTCGCGGAGATCGTCGAGCCGCGTTACGAAGAATTGTTCGGCCTGATACGCGATGAGCTGCGTCGTTCCGGTTTCGAGGAACTGATTGCGGCGGGCGTCATCATTACGGGCGGCAGCGCCAAGATGGAAGGTGCGGTTGAACTTGCAGAAGAAGTTTTCCACATGCCGGTGCGTCTCGGCTCGCCGCAGTACGTGGAAGGTTTGCTGGAAGTCGTACGTAACCCGATTCATGCAACGGGCGTCGGCCTGTTGCTCTACGGCTTTGAAAATATTTCGCGGCGTGGCAAGCGCAGTTCGCCAGTTGGCAGCGGCGTCGCGGATGTCTGGGACAGGATGAAGTCCTGGTTCCAGGGACAGTTTTGACGGCCTTGTTGACAGTATGACAAGCCGAAAAAAAGGAGCGGTGCCGGCCAATGGCGGTATCGCAAGATCGTTAAGAGTGAGCGATTTGGGAAAATCGGAGAATCCTTTGCGGAGGGATGAAAAATGTTTGAACTAATGGATGCGCATAGCCAAAGCGCGGTAATAAAGGTCATCGGTGTCGGTGGCGGTGGTGGCAACGCCGTTGCACACATGGTGAACGCGGGAATCGAGGGCGTGGATTTTATCTGCGCCAATACAGATGCACAGGCGCTCAACAATGCGCGGGTGCGAACGGCACTGCAGATCGGCTGCAACATCACGAAAGGACTCGGCGCAGGTGCCGATCCCGACGTAGGCCGGCAGGCAGCGATGGAAGATCGCGACCGGATACAGGAAGTGATCGAAGGCGCTGACATGCTGTTTATCACCGCAGGCATGGGCGGTGGAACAGGTACCGGCGCGGCGCCGGTGGTTGCGCAGGTGGCGAAGGAACTCGGCATCCTGACCGTTGCGGTAGTGACGAAGCCCTTTACGATGGAAGGCAACAAGCGTTCGCTGATCGCAGATCACGGCATTGCCGAGCTCGGCAAGTACGTCGATTCGCTGATCACGATACCGAACGAGAAGTTGTTGTCGGTGCTGGGCGGCGAAACGACATTGCTCGATGCGTTCCGTGCGGCCAACGAAGTGCTGCAGGGTGCAGTGCAGGGTATTGCCGAACTGATCACCCGCCCGGGCCTGATCAACGTCGACTTTGCTGACGTAAGAACTGTCATGGCCGAGATGGGCATGGCAATGATGGGTTCCGGTTCGTCGTCCGGTGAAGATCGCGCACGCGAAGCCGCCGAAATGGCCGTTTCAAGTCCGCTGCTGGAGGACATCAATCTGGCCGGCGCCAACGGCATCCTTGTCAACGTCACGGCGGGCATGGACCTGTCAATCGGCGAATTCCAGGAAGTGGGCAACACGATCAAGGAGTTTGCCTCGGACGATGCCACCGTCGTTATCGGTACCGTGATCGATCCTGACATGGTTGATCGTATTCGCGTTACGGTTGTTGCAACCGGCCTCGGCAAGCAGGTCGCGCAAGCGAGTGCACCGATGCGGGTTGTTCGCCGCAGCACACCGGAAATGCGACAGCCGCGAGCTGCCGTCAGTGAGCCGAACTACACGACGCTGGACAAACCCACCGTGCAAAGGAAGCGTGCGGTTGGTGATGGTCTTGAAGATGGCGGGATGCAGGAAGACCTGCTGGACATTCCGGCCTTTTTGCGACGCCAGGCTGACTGAATCCGCACTGTCAGCCGGAGCCTGAGCGCTTTGCTCACTCAGCGTCTCAGGTTTCCTGTCGAATGCGGCTGGCCCGCCATGCAGCGGGTCAGCCGCGCTCTGCAGGGAGCGGCAATTACTGCCGGGCCCTGGACATTGCAGAGCTTGCGGCAGGCGGCAAAGTGCTTGTGATTGACGGCTCTTATGGTAATCTTTCGCGCGGCATTTCAAGGACTTGCGCTAAGTTGTTGAACTTCGTTGTGTTTTCGCAACAGCGGCACAGCGAAGGGAACCGGCAGGCGCCCGAACAGATTCGGTATGCGGCAGTCAGATCCACGGGTCACGCCGCGCAGCCAGGCAAGCCGGCGAGTTTCATGAATTCATTATGCGGTTCCCCAAAGCTTTAGAGACACTGTGGCTATGTTGCGACAACGAACCTTAAAAACAGCGATACGTGCAACCGGTGTTGGTCTGCACAGCGGCGAAAAGGTCTACATGACCCTGCGCCCGGCAGCCGTCAACACCGGTATCATCTTTCGGCGCGTCGATCTCGATGAACCAACCGACGTCCCCGCGAAGGCCGAACTGGTCGGCGAAACCATGCTTGGCACCACACTGGTCAAAGGTGATGTCAAAGTCGCGACGGTCGAACACCTGATGTCCGCTTTGGCTGGCCTCGGTATCGACAACCTGTACGTCGACCTGTCTGCACCGGAAGTGCCGATCATGGATGGCAGTGCCGCACCGTTCGTGTTCCTGCTGCAGTCCGCGGGTATCGAAGAGCAGAACGCTGCAAAGCGCTTTGTACGCATCAAACGCAAGGTACGGGTCGAAGTCGATGACAAGTGGGCGGAGTTCACACCCTTTGATGGCCTTAAAGTCAATTTCAACATCGATTTCAATCACCCGGTGTTCAACAAGCTGAGTCGCAGCGCATCCATCGATTTCTCTTCAACATCGTTCCTGAAGGAAGTCAGCCGCGCCAGGACGTTTTGTTTTCTTCGCGACGTCGAGGCTTTACGCGAACGTAACCTGACACTCGGCGGCAGCATGGACAATGCCATCGTGCTGGATGATTACCGGATTCTTAATGAAGACGGCCTGCGCTATGCGAACGAATTTGTCATTCACAAAATTCTTGATGCGATCGGCGATATTTATCTGCTGGGTCACAGTTTGATTGGCGAGTATTCCGCCTACAAGTCAGGCCATGATCTGAATAACCGCCTGTTGCGTGCGATGCTGGCTGATCGTGATGCTTGGGAAGAGGTGACGTTCGACGACGCGGCAAAGGCGCCTATTTCTTACGCGACACCCGCGTACGCCTGATTGTCAGCGCGCCACTTTTACCTGGCAGCGGCTAGCCGCCACACCGGTTTTCTTCGCCGTTGCCAGCAACTTTTCCGTTTCGTAACGCATTCTTGCCGCCCAGGCTGACGAACTGCACAGCAGGATCAGCTCGTCTTCGCGCACACTAGCGGAAACCAGGGATGCCGCCAGGTCCTGGCCCAGGTCATCTCGCAGCGCCTGGGTTAGTGCGCCCATATCTTTAGCAGTCTGGACAATTTTCTCCAGACGACTGGAGGCGCCTGATTTCAGCAGATTTTCGAGGCTTACGATGGTCATGAAAATGTGACGGCTGCACCGTTTTGGTGGCGGGAGTAGTGACCGGAGTCGGTATTCTGGACGGCCGATCTTGTAATGAAAAGCGCCATTATGCATATTGGCCCCTCGATAAAGGCATACCCGCCGAAAGACGGGGACGCAAAACCACCGATCTAAGGGGCGCTTTCAGGCCCTAGGACAGCGGGGCTTCCGAAGTGATCACTGAGAGCATCTTTGAAATGACGAGAGGGCGCCTGCTCGGGCGGCCCATTTCGGGTTGCGGTGAACGACCAACAATAATGAGCGATACGCACCCGGGGCGTAATACATGAATGTAGTGATTTTCGGCAAAGGCTTCGGCAAGCCTCGGCAGATAAACCTGTCCGGGCCAGGCGCGATGCTTTGCGTTGCAGCGATGGTCACCGTTCTGTGTGGTGCTGCCTTTTACGGCGGACACCTTTACTCCAAGTTCAACGGTTCCGGCGTCAGTCTCGACGATGCGGCAGCCTTGAACGTAGAACTCGAGGCGCAGCGTGCGGCCATACAGGCGACGCGCCAGCAAACGGAAGACACACTGGATGCACTGGCGCTGCGCCTTGGCCAGATGAACGCACGCGTCATTCGCCTTGACGCACTCGGTCGCCGCCTGACGGAAATGGCCGATCTTGCGGATGGCGAATTCGACTTCGACTCGACCCCGGCGCTGGGTGGCCCGGAAGAACCGGACCCGAGCGGCTCTGCCGCCGCTGTACCCGAGGTATTGGCAGCGATGCAGGTGCTGGGTGAGCAACTGGACAATCGTGAAGCACAGCTCGGCGTACTTGAGTCGGTCATCATGAACCAGAATCTGAATGATCGTGTCTACCCGCAGGGCAGGCCGGTCAAGTCGGGCTGGATGTCTTCCTACTTTGGGCGCCGCACCGATCCGTTCACCGGCAAACCGGCGAATCACACCGGCGTGGATTTTGCGGGCAAGGCGGGCGCTGAAATTCTGGCGGTCGCCGACGGCGTCGTGACCTGGTCATCAAAACGCTACGGCTACGGCGAAATGGTCGAGATCAATCACGGCAACGGCTACTCAACGCGCTACGCACACAACTCCGAAAACCTCGTCAGCGTTGGTGAGGAAGTGCGCAAAGGCCAGATTATTGCTCTGATGGGCGACACCGGCCGCGCGACCGGCCCCAACCTGCACTTCGAGGTGCTGCAGCGCGGCCAGCGGGTCAATCCCGTCAAGTTCATCCGCGAAGGCGCTGCCCAGTAAGTCAAACGCCGCCTCGCAGCGCGCAACCCGTCTCACTTAGCAGGCAAAACCCTTGGAATCCGGGGGTCTGCCCCCATATGCCTCGTTCAGGATGCAGGCCGGACGGCAGCGCCAATGCGTTAATGCAAAATTCCGGTCAGTCCGTAAAATACCCGTCTTTGTCCGCGGCCCCTGTGGCCGTGCAGGCTTTTACCAGGAGCCCTCAGTGGCCAATTTTTTAACTCGACTCTTCGGCAGCCGCAACCAGCGGATGTTGCGCCAGTTCGCAAAGCTCGTAAAACGCATCAACAGCCTCGAAGAGAGTATGCAGGCCCTGGACGACGCGGCTCTCTCCGCCAAAACGGCAGAATTCAAGGAGCGAGTGGCTGGTGGCGAGTCGCTGGACGATATTCTTGCCGAAGCCTTCGCGGTCGCTCGCGAAGCCGCAATGCGCACGCTCGGCATGCGGCCATTCGATGTGCAGCTGATCGGTGGCATGGTTCTGCATCAGGGCAACATCGCCGAAATGCGCACGGGTGAAGGCAAGACGCTGGTCGCGACGTTGCCGGCTTACCTGAACGCACTGAGCGGCAAGGGAGTTCACGTAGTTACAGTCAACGAATACCTTGCGCAACGTGACGCGGACTGGATGCGTCCGGTCTACGAGTTTCTCGGCCTCACGGTTGGCGTCGCGAAAAGCGGTCAGTCCCACGAGGAAAAATCGGCGGCCTATCAAAGCGATATTACCTACGCGACGAATAACGAGCTGGGCTTCGACTATTTGCGGGACAACCTTTCGTTCTCGTTGCAGGACAAGGTGCAGCGCGAACTGAATTTTGCCATCGTCGACGAAGTTGACTCGATCCTGATCGACGAGGCGCGCACGCCGCTGATCATCTCCGGTCCAACCGAGGAAAGCACCGAGCTTTACCTGCAGATCAACAAGCTCATTCCGAAGCTGCGTCAGCATGAAGAAACCGAGGCGCCGGCCAATTACGACATAGGCGCAAAACGGATCATCCTGCTCGATGAACGTGGCAAAAAGGTCACGGCGGGTGATGGCGACGACGAGTCGATCAGCCTGGATGAGGCAATAGCGATTGCCGAAGAGCGCGACGCCGACGTCGTGCTGGTCAACGACGGCAAACGGCCCGAATGCCGCCTCGCAATACGCGGACATTTCACGAAAGACGAAAAGGGCAAGCAGGTTCACATTACCGAAGACGGGCACCAATACGTCGAACAGTTGATGCTCGAGGCGGGACTGCTTGGCGAGGGTGAAAGCCTTTACGACGCGGCGAATATTCGTTTGCTGCATCACCTGAACGCGGCGCTGCGCGCACACGCGATTTTCAACAAAGACGTCGAGTACATTGTCAAAAACGGCGAAATTGTCATCGTTGATGAGTTCACCGGTCGTACGATGCCTGGCAGGCGCTGGTCGGACGGCCTGCACCAGGCGATTGAAGCGAAAGAAGGCGTGTCGGTGAAACAGGAAAACCAGACCGTCGCGTCAATCACGTTCCAGAATTATTTCAGGCTGTACGACAACCTTTCCGGTATGACGGGTACGGCCGATACCGAGGCGTTCGAGTTCCAATCCATTTACGGCCTCGAAGTGTTAGTCATCCCGACGCATCGACCGATGGTGCGGAACGATATGCCGGACCTTGTTCACTTGACGCAGAAAGACAAGTTCGATGCGATTATCGAAGACATCGTCGACTGTCGCGAGCGCAAGCAGCCGGTATTGGTGGGTACGACCTCCATTGAGACCTCCGAATACCTGTCAGGTCTTTTAAAGAAGCAAGGTATTGCACACGAAGTCCTGAACGCAAAACAGCATGAGCGTGAGGCAACGATCGTGCAGCAGGCAGGACGACCCGGTGCGATCACAATCGCTACCAACATGGCAGGTCGTGGTACGGACATCGTGCTGGGCGGCAACCTCGATGCGGAGATTGACGCAGCGGGAGAGGACGCAGACGTCGATGCCGTCAAAGCTGAATGGCAGGAGCGGCACAACGCCGTGATCGAAGCGGGGGGCCTGCACATCGTTGGTACAGAGCGTCACGAGTCGCGGCGAATCGACAACCAGTTGCGTGGTCGTTCCGGTCGTCAGGGTGACCCGGGTTCAAGCCGTTTCTACCTTTCGATGGAAGACAGCCTGATGCGAATTTTCGGCGACCCGAATCGCACCAAGGCACTCTTGTCACGCGCCGGCATGCGCGAGGGCGAGGTCATCGAGAGTCGCCTCTTGTCGCGCCAGATTGAGCGCGCCCAGCGCAAGGTTGAGTCTCACAACTTCGATATTCGCAAAAATCTCCTTGAATATGATGATGTTGCGAACGACCAGCGCAAGGTCGTGTATCACCAGCGCACTGAGTTGATGGCGGCCGATGACATCCACGAATCGATTGCAGCCATTCGCGAGGAGGTCGTTGCGACTCTGGTGGCGCAATACATTCCGCCCGGTAGCCTTGAGGAGCAGTGGGACCCGGCCGGCCTGACGCAGGCGTTTGAAAGAGACTTTATGGTGCGACTCGACGTTGAACAATGGATCAAGGATGACCCGAAGTTGACGGAAGAAGGTATCAGCGCGCGCTGCGTCGATGAGCTGCAAAAGAATTATGAAGCCAAGGAAGAATCGATCGGCTCAACCCTGATGCGCCAGTTCGAAAAGGAAGTGATGCTGCGGCAGCTCGATCATCACTGGAAGGAACACCTGGCGGCGATGGATTACCTGCGGCAGGGCATTCACCTGCGTGGCTACGCGCAAAAGAATCCGAAACAGGAATACAAGCGTGAAGCGTTTGAAATGTTTGGCACGATGCTGGACCAGATCAAGCACGACACCGTGACGATGCTCTCCCGCGTGCGCGTGCAGAGTGAAGAAGATATCCAGAAGATGGAAGCGCAGCGCCGCGCCGCCCAGGCGATGGAATTCAAACACGCGCAGGCGGCCGCACTGGGCCAGTCGGATGCAGGTGCACCAGCAGGTTTGCCACAAGGCGAACCCGCTGCCGCACCGTTTGTGCGCGACGGGCGCAAGGTCGGACGCAACGAACCCTGCCCGTGCGGCTCGGGTAAAAAGTACAAGCAGTGCCATGGGCGCTTGAACTGAGCGTGAGCGGTACCGAGTGCATCGAAGTCGCTGCCGGCATTCTCGTCGACGCCAGCGGCAGGATCCTGTTAACGGAACGCCTTGGCGATTCCCCCTTTGCGGGTCTCTGGGAATTCCCGGGCGGCAAGCTGCATCCGGGTGAAACCGCAGAAGCAGCCATGCGGCGTGAGCTGGCGGAGGAGCTCGGCATTGTGGTCGGCGCATGCGAGCGCTTCATGGACGTGCAGCACGCATACGCTGAACGCACAGTCGCGCTGGAATTTTTCCTGGTAAGGCATTGGCAGGGTGAGCCGGCCGGCTGCGACGGCCAGGCGCTGCAGTGGCGCGATCCGCAAACAATCAAGACTTCAGAATTATTGCCGGCAGATGCGCCAGTGCTGCTCGCGTTAAAAAAGCAGGTCGCTGCAAGGCGTAACGTATTGGCCGGCTAACGTTGGCCGCCGCGGCGCGTCATCAGCAAACGCTGATGTGAAACGAGACGTCGTGCCCCGTCTGCACGGCGCGCCGGTTAATCGTAGACCATTCGAGGAAGCGCACGGTAAAGCGGTGCTGACTGCCACTGATTTCCGGGAACAACGGACTGTCCGCAGGCAGGCTGACGCGTAGCAGCTGGCAATGCGATTCGCGCTGCATGTTGTGTTGATACATACCATTAATTGCGACACGCTCTTGCGGTTGCGCACTCTCGCGCAGCAGCCAGAGTAATTCGAGCACCGCGTCGCAAACCGGTCGCACGACGCTTAACCAATGCAGCATGTCTTCCTGTCGCCGATCAAAAGTCTGTCGCAACCAGTGACTGTACTCTGGCAAATCAAATTCGCAGGTGCCACCGGGGATTGCGCTGCGATGCTTGATTGAACTCAGGAATTCGCACTCTTTCAAAGGCTGCATAAAATTTGCACCAATGGTGCGCAGCTCATTGCGTTGACTGACAAGATTGTCGATCAGTGATTTCAGCCTTGCGTTATCGACGGACGGCTGGCTGCGATAACGCTCCAGCACGTCCAGCTGTCGATCGAGTTCCTTGTGGACGTCACTGCGCACGTCACCACGACTCAAAATTGCCATGATTTCGATCAGGCTCGAGGTCGCTGCCCGCGTCGCCCAATCGGCTTCCTGTTCAGTGTTGTAAAGCAGTTGCTGGTACAGGAATTCAAGACGCATGAACGTGCGCATCCGTTCGTTCAACGGCTGCTCGTATTCGGAGGTTTGTCTGCCCGAGCTGGGCTGGGCGACAGTGGTGGCGGCTCTTACCATCGCGCTATTCTGCGCTACTGCGGGGGATGCAGGCAAATGACTGCATTTTGCGACGCTTTTAGCGCTTTTGCGGCGCTGCCAGCTTCCTGTACTGCCGATCCAGTCGCTGGACCTGCCGCCGCGTGCTTTCGAGGCTCCCGTCGTTGCTGATGATGTCGTCAGCGATGGCGAGTCGTGCGGCGCGGCTCGCCTGGGCGGCGATCATCGCCTCTGCCTGCGCAGCATTTTCCGCATCCCGGGCCAGCAATCTTGCCAGCTGGACCGGCTCCGGGACATCGACCACCAGCACGCGGTCCATGGAGTCTCGCATGGGTGATTCGACCAGCAGTGGTACAACGATCAGCTGGTATTCGCCGCCTTTCGCCAGCGCCTGACGCTCAGTTTCACGGCGAATACGAGGATGCAGAATCTCTTCCAGTTCGCGACGCTTGTCAGGTTCTGCAAAGACGATCTTGCGCATCGCCGCACGATCAAGCCGACCCGCCGCATCAAGCACAGTTGCCCCGAAGCGCTCGCGAATCTCGGCCAGGGCAGGCTGCCCCGGTTCGACGACCTCGCGCGCGATGATGTCCGTGTCGATGACCGGCACGTCCAGTTCGGCAAACATCTCGGCCACGGTCGATTTGCCGCTGGCAATGCCGCCGGTCAGGCCGATGCGCAGCGGCGCTTTTTGCCGCGACTTACCCCGCGGCCTTTTTTTGGACGCTCGCTTGTCCATCAGGTCACGAGATTGATCCAGCTATTGCGGATTTGCGGGCCGTACATCATGGCGAGCCAGCCGGCGGCAGCGAGAAACGGACCGAAGGGCATCGGTACGTTTTTGTCACGGCCGCGGATCAGCATCAGGGCGATGCCAATGATCGCACCGACGGCCGCCGACAGGATGATGATCATCGGTAATTCCTGCCAGCCCAGCCACGCGCCGAGCGCGGCGAGCAGTTTGAAGTCGCCGTAGCCCATGCCTTCCTTGCCCGTCGCCAGGCGGAACAGATGGTAAACGGACCACAGGCTGAGATAGCCCGCCATCGCGCCGATGAGCGCCGACTTCGGCGCAATGAACAGTACGTCAGCGCCGGCCAGTGGGTGAATGAGGGACAGGAAGAGGCCAAGCCACAGCAACGGCAACGACAGCGAATCCGGGATCAACTGGTGGTCGAAATCGATAAACGTGATTGCTACGAGCATGAAGGTCAGCACAATGCCGGCCAGCGCCTCGTAGCCGAATCCGAAGCGCCAGGCGACAAGACCCGAAAGTATTGCCGTCAATGCCTCGATCGCCGGATAGCGGGCAGAGATGGGCGTCCGGCAATGGCCGCATTTTCCCTGCAACAACAGGTAGCTGAGCACTGGAATGTTTTGCAACGCGGTAATTTGCGTGCCACAGGACGAGCAACGCGAGCGCGGCATCACGAGATCGAAACGACCTTCAGGCAATGGCGGAGCATCCTCTGCAAGCAGCTCTTCGCACTGGCTGCGCCAGTCACGCTGCATCATGATCGGCAGCCTGTAAATCACCACGTTCAGAAAACTGCCGACGAGCAGAGCGACAATGATCGTGACAACGATAAACAGGGTTGGGTGCGTGGCGAGTAGTTGCAGCATCGATCGAAATTTCCGGTTGCAGATTCAGATACAAAAGCGGCGCCGAATAGGCGCCGCTGTCTATGTCGTTCGGCGTTGCTGCCGCGTCTAGACGACCGCGCCCATTTTGAAGATCGGCAGGTACATGGCAACGACGAGGCCGCCGACCAGCACACCCAGGATCGACATGATCAAAGGCTCCAGCAGGCTGCTCAGGTTGTCGACCGCGTTATCCACATCTTCCTCGTAAAAATCGGCGACCTTGGCCGACATTTCGTCAAGCGAACCGGATTCTTCACCCACCGCGATCATCTGGATAACCATGTTCGGAAACAGGTCGGTGTTTTCCATTGATTGCTGCAAACGCTGACCGGTTGCGACTTCGTCTTTCATGCGCAACACGCCTTCTTCGTAAACGATGTTGCCAGTTGCGCCGGCTACGGATTCCAGCGCTTCAACGAGCGGCACACCGGCACTGAACATGGTGGACAGCGTACGGGCGTAACGAGCGATAGCCGCTTTCTGGATGATCGGACCAATA
>JBATFU010000031.1:0-1619 GCA_049665065.1 Woeseia sp.
GCATGTCTCGGCGAGCATCGGGGTTTGCACGGTCCAGGTGCATAGCGAGGTGAACGAACAAGACCTGTTTGCAGCAGCCGATACCGCGCTTTATACGGCTAAGTCGGCCGGGCGGGATCGCCTCGACAGCACTGAAATACCAGCGCCGCCGAGCCGAGACTAATCGCGGCGGAATGCCGTCGCGACTATCAAACTTCGAGATTGCGGTATGTGGCGACCCTGATCGCAACACTCTCCAGCAAACAGAAAACCCTATGCAGTCCGACGGCGTCGGCTACCTGCGGCCTTTGGCTTGACACGTCCGTTGCCACTGTTGTTCGAACGTGGGCGGGATTTGCCGGCATGGTCATTGCGCGGACGCGCGGAGCGACCGTTACGGCCATTCTGGATCGGCTCGGCACGAATCCTGGGATCCGGTTCGAAACCTGCAATGATTTCTTTCGGGATGTTCGCTTTCAGGACTTTCTCGATGTCTCTCAGCAGCTGGTTTTCATCGACGCACACCAGTGATACCGCCTGACCTTCAAGGCCGGCACGCGCTGTGCGACCAATGCGGTGAACATAGTCTTCAGGGACGTTTGGCAATTCATAGTTCACGACATGCGGCAGGCGTTCAATATCCAGGCCGCGGGCCGCGATGTCAGTAGCTACCAGAACACGAACTTTGCCGGCCTTGAAATCGGCCAGTGCCTTCGTGCGTGCACCCTGTGACTTGTTGCCGTGAATCGCAGAAGCGCTGATGCCATCGGTATTGAGTTGCTCGGCCAGGCGGTTGGAGCCGTGCTTGGTGCGGGCGAAGACGAGCACCTGGCGCCAGTTGTTCTTGCCGATTAACAAGGACAGCATTTCGCGCTTGCGACTCCGGTCTACCGGGTGCACCAGTTGGCTGACGCGCTCCGCCGTGGTATTGCGAGGCGCTACCTCGACTTCAACAGGATCTTTGAGCAGGTCTGCTGCCAGGCTGCGAATCTCGTTCGAGAACGTAGCTGAAAACAACATCGTCTGGCGCTTGGCCGGCAGTACCTTGAAAATCTTGCGCATGTCGCGAATGAAGCCCATGTCGAGCATGCGATCTGCTTCGTCGAGGACCAGAAGCTCAATCGATGATAAGTCGATCGTGCGCTGCTGCATGTGATCCATCAGGCGGCCGGGCGTGGCGACAACGATGTCGACGCCGCGCCGCAGTTTGGCGATTTGCGGGTTGATGCTGACGCCGCCAAAGATCATCGCGGAACGATAGGGCAGAAAGCGCCCGTAGTTACGCACGCTTTCTTCGACCTGCGCTGCGAGTTCGCGCGTCGGTGTCAGTATCAGGACACGCAGGGTGCCATTCTTTTTGCTGCTCTCACTGAGGCGCTGCAGCAGTGGCAGGGTGAATCCTGCTGTCTTGCCGGTGCCGGTTTGTGCGCTTGCCAGAATATCTCTGCCTTCGAGAATCGGCGGAATGGCGCGTTGTTGTATAGGGGTTGCTGTGGTGTAGCCCTGATCGTTGACCGCACGCAGCAGTTCGGCCCCGAGGCCGAGTTCATTGAATTGCATTGGGTAAAGCTCCGAATCGCCTGACCAGTGACGGAAAACACCGCTAAGGGTTCGGTCCAGGCTAGGATTCTAGTGATTAC